>CAYUZP010000112.1:0-6404 GCA_964449655.1 uncultured Oscillospiraceae bacterium | reverse complement strand
GTTAATTTCTGGCATCTGATATTCTACGATTCGACTGTCTGTACGTCTCTACGTGTTATATGGAGTGCTTACGTTTGACATCAGCTGCGATTGCAGATGGCGGAGGATTACTGGGCATAAACCGAGAAATTTGCAAGAAGCGGATGGCGGAACAACACCACATGACACTCCGCCTATTTATGCGGTGTTGCCACAACATTGCACGGGATTGATACCACCCGACACCTTGCTCATTTCTAACATTGCTCTTGAAAAACATTATACTACAAGGTTTTTGATAGATCAGTCCTCATTCCCGTTCCATCAAGTCCCAGAGCCTTTGCAGCTCTTCTTCACTATCATATTGCAGGACGATCTTTCCATGTGATTGTGTGCCTTTAAGGCTGACACGCAGACCTGTTGCGGCGCGCAATCGCTCGGTCAGCTCTTCATATTCTACTGGAAGCGGTTCGGGTTTTTCCTTTTGGTTTCGCGATTTGGTGGCTTGCGCGGCTGCTGTTTCGAGCTGTCGCACAGACCAGCCGAGGTTCAGCGTGCGCATAAAGAGCTCCGTCTGCTTCTTTTTATCTGTAATGCCGGCGAGTACACGCGCATGCCCCGCTGAAAGCGTCCCTTCAACGACGGCTGATTGTATATCTTTGGGCAAGTTGAGCAGGCGGAGCAGATTTGCGATGGCTGAACGACTGCGGCCAAGGCGCTCTGCTACGGCTTCCTGTGTCATGGCACACTCGTTCATCAGCGTGTTTATTCCTTGTGCTTCCTCAATCGGGTTCAAGTCCTCGCGCTGTATGTTTTCAATCAGAGCAGCTTCCTGCCTTTTTACATCGTTCCAATCGCGGATGATCGCTGGAATTGTCTGCAGTCCAGCCAGTCGTGCTGCTCGCCAGCGACGCTCGCCCGCGATGATCGAGTAACGATCCCCATTGCGCGCGACGAGAATCGGCGAAAGCACGCCGTCGTTATGAATGGAATCAGCCAGTGCGCGCAAGGACTCTTCGTCAAAGTGCTTGCGGGGTTGATTGCGGTTGGGATCGATATCGCCAAGACGAATTTCAACGACGGCATCGCCCGATGATTCGACGCGCTCGGTAGCTTCTTCCACATCCGGAAGGAGCGCGCTCAAACCGCGACCGAGACCCGACCTTTTTGCCATACTCCAATTCACCTCCCTGCTTTTTCGTTTTCTGGTGATTCAAAAATTAAAATGTGAACACCTGCTCATGTCGATGCGCGTTCCAAAAACTCTTTAGCCAATGCCCGATAACTCTGTGCGCCCAGTGATCGCGGGTCATACATGTGAATCGGCAGCCCATGGCTTGGCGCTTCACCAAGGCGGATGTTACGCGGAATGACGGTAGCGTACACCTTGCTCTTAAATACCTTGCGCACTTCCTGCGCAACCTGCACGCCGAGATTTGTCCGTGCGTCGAGCATCGTGAGTGCAACACCTTCGATGGATAGACGCTTGTTGATGTGTTGGACTTTTCGGATTGTGCTCATCAGCGCGCTCACGCCTTCCAGCGCATAGTATTCGCACTGTATCGGAATCACCACGCCATCCGCCGCACAGAGCGCGTTGATTGTGATCAATCCAAGAGAAGGAGGGCAATCGATGAAGATAAAATCAAACCGATCCAGCGCAGGGACGAGTGCGTTTGAGAGCACGTGTTCGCGCTGATCGACGTCTGCCAGTTCAACTTCCGCGCCCGCGAGGCGTATATCCGACGGCAGAAGCATCAGATTCTTCACCGCTGTCTTCTGTAGTGCACTTTCCAAAGGCACGTCGCCTGCCATCACCTCATAGATGGTTGGCATGTCTCCTTTTACGCGCACGCCCAGGCCGCTGGATGCATTGCCCTGCGGATCGGCATCCACCACCAGCACGCGCTTCCCCGCTTCCGCTACGCAAGCGGAGAGGTTGACGCTCGTGGTCGTTTTGCCTACGCCACCCTTTTGATTGGTGATCGCGATGATTTTTGTCATGGTACGCCTCAATCCGAATACTTGTCATTTCATTGAGCCTGCACTGCAATATGCATAATATTATAAAAAGGCTTCATCAATCAAAGCGCTCAAACATGGATTGCGCTGCAGATTCAGGTAAGATGTGTCACTGCCCGATGCTTTTCTCATCTGATGCACCGGCGGAATGGATGTCATCATGAATATGTTTTTACTCACGATTATTTTGATAAATAAAGCCAAAGCAAACGAGTGGCCATGATGGATGACGGATCGATTCGACTTCAATGAAAGATTTCAGATTATCGTGTCTGTTCGTTTTCCGCAAGCACTTGCAAGAGCCAGTGCCGCTCATCCTCATCCAATGGATAACGCGCACACAGTGTGCGCATTGCGGCGAACGAACCGCTCCGTGCGAGATCGAACAGCGCGTCTCTCATCGATGCATCCGGTGCCTTCTCCTCGTAGGCGAGTGCCAGCAATCGGTCCGCGAGGTCACGAATCTCATCCTCTTTGATTCGTTTGGAGCTGCCGTCGTCAAGCGATACGAGCATCGTCTGTCCCGTTGCAGTGTATATAGCATTGAAGAGTTCTGAGTCAATGGCGTTCCAAAAGGCGACCGGTGTCTGTAGCGTCCGCGAAAATCGCACGACGCGTTCGTTGATGTCGATGGGAATTTGTGGGCACTGTGCGAGAAACGCGCTGCCAAGCTTTGTGCGCAACATTTCCTCAATGCGTTCCAATCTGCCCGGCATCGAACCGCCTCCCTTTGTCTTACGATTTTCTTTTCCATTTTATTCTACATGTGTAGCTGATTTCCCGCATGATTTTGATAAAAAGCCTCATCGAGCGTGGCACACGCGTTCCTTTCGGGCCAAACAGCAGCGCATACGCTACGCACTGTTCATTTACTTCAAATGTTGGACACTCCACAAAGGCCGTCCTGTTCCGTTAGGCGCGAAGGCTCACTGATAGAGGTTTAGTCTCGCTCCTTGAGAAATCCATGCAGATTGTCTCCATTTATATACAATGTGCGGATTCGCATCCAGATAACGCTCAGAGTCAACATGTTGCCTCACTTGATGCGACGATGTTGCGCGCCCAAACGCCCTTTTTGATCAATATAAAACCGATGATTCCCTTGATCAGTTCCAGTGACTGCACACAGAAAAACAGCCAAACGATGGACATCGCAGTCAGCTTGGCGAGCATCCATGCTGTGGGGATGCTGACGCCCCATGTGAACAGGCTGTCAAACAGGAATGTGATCCACGTGCGTCCGCCGGAGCGAAGCGTGAAATAGCAGCAATGGGAAAAAGCGGAAAGCGGCATGGTGATGGCGACAACGCGCAAAAATTGCGTTGCCATGTGTCGGACTTCTTCCTCCGTGTTGTAAAGATGCGGAATCATCGACGCTGTGAGCAACATGATGGTGCTCATGATGAGCGTTGAGGCGACGGCGACGACGATCAGGCGCCAAGCTGTGCGTTTGGCTTCTTCGATTTGTTGTGCGCCAAGCGCCTGCCCGACCATGATCGATACGGCGTTGCCCATTGAAAGGAAGACGACATTGAACAGATTGGATACAGTCGAGGAGATATTCTGCGCGGCGACAACCTGCAGACCGCGTACAGAGTAGCACTGCAATAGCATCGCCATACCGCTGGACCAGAGGAATTCATTGATGAGCAATGGCAGCCCTTTGCGAATGATATCGAAAAAAAGCGCATGCGGAACGCGCATGGTTTTATAAACACCTTGAATGAATAAAAAACGGCCTTGTCTCACATGCGTGTAGATGACGATGATAGCCATTTCAACGTAACGGGAGAGGACGGTCGCGACTGCCGCACCGACGACGCCCCATTTAGGGAAGCCAAACGAGCCAAAGATGAGCAGGTAATTGAACAGCAGATTGACGAGTATAGCGGCGATGCTGGCGATCATGGGCAACGTCGTCTCGCCAGTTTCGCGCAATGTGCTGGCGTAGATCTGCGAGACGGTGAACGGAAGCAGGCCGAAGAGCATGACGCTAAGATAATCCATGCCGAAGCGTAGCGTACGTTCAGCCTCAAGAGGATCGGTGCTGTCGGCAAGGTAAGCGCGAATGAGGGTTTGGGGCATGAGTACGAAAACGGCGAGTGCGGCGCAAAGCATCAGCAAACCGATAAAGATCTTCATTCGGAAGCAATTGCGTACCCCTTCATGATCCTGTGCGCCGGCGTACTGTGTGGCGAAGATACCTGCGCCGGCGAGACCGCCGAAAATGCAGATGTTAAATACGAAGAGGAGCTGATTGATGATGGCGACGGCAGACATTTCCAACGTGCCGACTCGACCGACCATCACATTGTCCAAAAGGCTGACGACATTGGAGATGGTATTTTGGACGATGATGGGCAGCACGATCAGCAGCACACGATGGTAAAAAGCGCGATCGCCAATCAATGTATCGCGCAAAGAAATGGTTCGATGTGGCGCCATCGGAGGTCTCTTCCTTTCATGTGATCTATTCTGAAGCATGAGATTAGGGGATAATAAAAGGATAAAAAGCGATGTGTCATGCTCGCTTGTTCAGTCGATATGGGTTAATATAGCACACTTTTCCTGCATTGTAAACCGGTCTGATTCGATAAAAACACGAACGTTTTTCGGATATCGAGTTTTATTTTTCACTTAATAGTCTTTACAATGTGCAGCTCTTGCTGTATGATATTCGCGCATCAATTCCAAACCCAAACGATCGAAGACGCGAACAGGAGGAACAAACGCATGAAAAAGCTCGTCGCTCTCTTTCTGGCTGCCGTCCTGTGTCTCGCTGTGAGCATCGCGCTCGCGCAGGATTTGAAGGTTGGCGTCATCCTCATCGGTGACGAAACCGAAGGGTACACCCTCGCGCACATCAATGGCATCAAGGATGCTGCCGCAAACGTTGGTCTTGCCGACAATCAGATCATCTGGAAGTATTCGGTTCCTGAGGATCAGTCCTGCTATGATGCTGCACTGGATCTTGTAGGACAGGGCTGTAACCTGGTGATCGCCAATTCCTACGGCCATCAGACCTACATGGATTTGGCTGCCGAGGAAATGCCCGATGTCACCTTTGTGTCCATGACAGGTGATTTTGCCGCCATTTCCGGCAAGGATAACTTCAAGAACGGCTTCACAAAGATCTTTGAATCGCGCTATGTGTCCGGTGTAGTTGCGGGCATGAAGCTTGCCGAGCTCCTCCAAGAAGATGCGCTATCTGGTCAGCCCGAATCCTTCGATGCGGATGGCAATGTAAAAATCGGCTATGTCGGCGCGTTCCCCTATGCCGAGGTCGTCTCTGGCTACACCGCGTTTTTCCTTGGCGTGCGTTCCATCGTGCCGAACGTTGTGATGGAAGTCGTGTACACGAATTCCTGGTTTGATATTGACAAGGAAGCTGCTGCCGCTGAAGCGCTGATTGCAAAGGGCTGTGTCATCATCGGTCAGCATGCCGACTCCACCGGTGCCCCCGCCGCGACGCAGGCACTGCTGGACAGCGGAAAGGTCTGCTATTCTGTCGGATATAACATCGACATGCTGCCGACCGCTCCGACTGCTGCTCTAACCTCTCCGACCAACGAATGGTCTGTCTGCTACACCGAATTGTTCACCGACGCGCTGAACGGCGAAGAGCTCCCTGTGGACTGGGCGAAAGGCTATGAAGCGGGTGCTGTTGCCATCACGCCGCTGGGCCCATCGTGCGCTGAAGGCACTGCCGAAAAGGTCGCCGAGGTTGAGGCTGCGCTTGCGGACGGCTCTTTGAATGTCTTTGACATCGATACGTTCACTGTGAATGGCGAGAAGGTCACTTCTTGCCCGATCGATCTCTCCTATATGGATTTTGCGACCATGACCGCCATCTATGAAGGCGAAACGGTCGAGGCGATAGTCGATGGTGCGTTCGTCGAGAGTGAATTCCGCAGCGCACCGTATTTCTCGCTGCGCATCGATGGGATCACCGAGGATGCCCAATAATCGTTAAATTGCGCAGAGCACTGCGAGAGTCTTGATACTGCCATGGTGAACCGGCGAAACTGTAAGCAGCGTGAAAGGCGCATGCATCGATCACGGTTCATCTGTTTATGGAAATAATATGACTACACGTGAGATTGCGTTCACCGTAGGCGATGTAGTCTGCAGTGGTGAATGACATCAGGATCATGTCTTGGTTCATGATGCAATATAGGGAAAGTCACGTATAATGGGTTTCTAATGACTGTTGCTTAAATTTTGAAACAAGCGCGGGACGAGCATGGGTTTTGTGAGACTTGGGACCATGTTCGTTTCGCGCTGTTTGAATAAGGAGTGAATGACTCCCCATGGACAACGAAGCTGAATATGCTGTCGAGCTGCGGCACATACCAGTAGAGCCTGCCGTCATAGGACTTCACGTAGTGGGCGTCAGGGCCCTC
>CAYUZP010000111.1:5500-6420 GCA_964449655.1 uncultured Oscillospiraceae bacterium | reverse complement strand
TTACTCCTGCATGCTTCCAACCACGCGATGCAAGATTTCCAGGTACTCCTCTCCCAATGCAGTTGGCCGGTAATCCCTATGCGTGATCACGCCGATTCGAATCACCTCGTCCACTTCAAGCGGAATGGAAATGATATCGTCCCCCCGTAGATAGGACGGGCAGATGCCTGAAGAAATCGTATATCCGTCTGTGCCAACCATCAAGTTGATAATTGTACCTTTATCTGTAACCTTTACGCTCTTATTATGATTGAGTGTTGAAAGTATTTCTTCTGAAAAATAGAAAGCATTTTGATCTCCTTGATCATATGTCAAGCATGGTAGATCCTTCAAATCTTCTAGCGTCACGCTTGCGCGACCAGCGAGTGGATTATTCTTGCCTACAAAGATGTGAGGCTTTGCGGAAAACAACTCCGAAAACACTAGGTTTGCCTCGCGCAGCAACTTAGAAATCACCGTTTCATTGAATGACCAGAGATATATGACGCCCATCTCACTGCGAAGCGTCTTCACATCATTGATCGTATCATATGTCTTTCCCTCGCGAAGGGTGAACTCATAAACAGCGTTTCCGTGCGCGCGCACCAACTCAACAAATGCGCTTGACGTGAATGAATAGTGCTGTGTCGATACCGCGAAACGCTGGCGTACCGCCGAGCGTGCGATATACTTATCCTCGATCAGAGCTGCCTGCTGCACCACCTGGCGCGCATAACCTAGGAATTCCTCCCCTTCCGGTGTAAGCAAAATTCCACGGCTATTGCGCAAAAAAATAGTCGTTGCGGTCTCGTCTTCGAGTTCTCTAATGGCCGCGGACAAGCTAGGTTGCGCAATGAACAGCGTCTTTGCTGCCTCTGTGATTGAACCGCGTTCCGCCACTTCTATGACATATTTCAGCTGTTGCAACGTCATGCCATTCC
>CAYUZP010000111.1:0-5438 GCA_964449655.1 uncultured Oscillospiraceae bacterium | reverse complement strand
GTTTTGTTTCATACAGTATAGCATATCTTCTTTTGCAACGTAAAGCATTCACATAGATTTATCCTATGACCAATCATACTTTATCAATGCTTGTCCATAGGATGTAGTTGATGTATAATGGCAACGTTGCCTAGAAAGACAGTATGTCGATTTGTTTATCGATGATTTTACTTAGGAAGGGAGAGGCGGATTTTGCCGCTTATTGAGCTTAAGCATCTCACCAAGACATTCAAAGGCAAAACGCAGACAGTTGACGCCCTCAAGGATATCAACCTACAGATTGAGCAAGGCGATATCTACGGCATCATCGGCATGTCCGGTGCGGGCAAATCTACGCTTGTGCGCTGCATCAACTATTTAGAGCAGCCGACATCCGGTAGTGTCATCATCGACGGCAAAGATCTTTCGACACTCTCATCCAAGGAACTGCGCCTGCTACGTCAACAAGTTTCGATGGTTTTTCAACACTTCAACCTATTGCAGCAGCGCAATGTGCGTGGAAATATCTCGTTTGCGATGGAAATCGCAGGAATGAAACGCACAGACATCGACAAGCGCATAGACGAGCTGTTGGAAATTGTAGGCCTAGCCGACAGGCAGTTTAATTATCCCAGTCAACTCTCCGGTGGACAGCAGCAGCGTGTCGCCATTGCCCGCGCGCTTGCCACAAATCCCAAGATCATACTTTGCGATGAGGCAACCAGCGCGCTCGATCCGACGACCACCACCTCCATACTAAACCTTCTCCGCGAAATCAATCGCAATTTAGGCATCACAATCGTCATCATCACACATGAGATGAGCGTCGTGGAGAGCACTTGTACACACGTTGCGATCATCGACGACGGCGAGCTCGCGGAGACAGGAACGGTTGAAGAAGTCTTTACTCAACCCAAGTCGAAGGCAGCAAAGAAGCTCATATTCCGTAAAAACGGTGCTGACACGGGGCTGCTTGGCGACCGTCTCATCCGCGTCGTCTTTGAGGGACAGGAGGAGACGTGCGAACCGATCATCGCCAATCTCGTGCTGGAATGTCGAGTACTGATCAACATCCAGCTTGCCGATGTGCGTACCGTGAACGGCAAGGTTTTCGGGCACATGATTTTCCAGCTTCCTGAGGATCATCTGCAACAGGAAAAGATCATCTATTACCTGAAGAATAAAGGGCTGCGCGTCGAGGAGGTGGAAAGCGATGTCCATTGAACGGCTTATCCCATTGTTGGCCAACGGTGTGCGCGATACGCTATATATGACCATTGTTTCCACATTGTTTGCGTATCTTCTGGGCATGCCCTTGGCGATGCTGCTCGTGCTGACATCACCCAACGGTCTCAAACCGCAGCCTTTGATTTACCGTGTACTCGATACAGTGGTCAATACGCTGCGCTCAATTCCGTTCTTGATCCTGATGATCCTCGTGATACCGATCACCCGTTTTATCGCTGGCAAGGCTTATGGATCGACAGCGACGATTGTCCCATTGGTCATTGCGGCTGCACCGTATGTGGCGCGTATGATCGAAAGCTCGCTGCTCGAAGTTGATCCTGGCGTCATCGAAATGGCACAGTCTATGGGTGCATCGATCCCGCAGATCGTATTCAAGGTTCTGCTTCCGGAAGCAAAGACATCGCTCATCGTCGGTGCAACGATATCCGCGGGCACGATTCTCGGCTATAGCGCCATGTCCGGCGCGATTGGCGGAGGCGGCCTCGGACAAATCGCCATCAGTTACGGCTATAATCGCTATCAGACGGATGTTCTGGTCATCACGGTCATCCTTTTGATCATACTCATGCAGATCATTCAGGCTGTCGGTATGTATATTTCGCGCAAGACAGATAAACGCATCCGTGAATGACTTGGATCTTTATAAACCATGCATATCGGTGCTGTTTGCCGATCATCACATTAGCGAAGATCAAGCGCCTTGCGCTTCATCTTATATTTGCCAATCGATTCAACATCACTAAAAAAGGAGAGATTAAACATGAAGAAGTTTCTCGCGATTGTGCTGGCTCTCGCTATGACAACCGTCTGCGCGCTTGCGCTGGCGGATACCACGCTCGTCATCGGCGCTTCCTCTACGCCGCATGCAGAGATCCTGGAAGCTGCTAAACCGATATTGGCTGAAAAAGGCATCAATATCGACATAGTCATCTTTGACGATTACGTCCAGCCCAATCTTCAACTGGATGCAGGTGACCTGGATGCAAACTACTTCCAGCACATTCCGTACCTGGAGAATTTCAATGCTGAGCAGGGCACTAAACTGGCTGTACTTGGCGCTGTTCACTACGAACCGATGGGCATTTACGTGAATCCTGCCAAGACCATCGACATCGAGAATGTGCCGGACGGCGCTGTGGTGGTCGTACCGAATGATCCAACAAATGAACTGCGTGCGCTTCAGCTGCTTGCTGCGCAAGGTCTCATTTCTCTGCCCGAGTCTGATGACAGCGATCTCACGCTGACTGCGCTTGACATTACCGGCGAGTACAACCCGAAAGATCTTGAGATCGTCGAAGTCGAGGCTGTTCAGGTTTCCCGTCAGCTTGCCGACGCCGATCTGGCGGTCATCAATTCCAACTATGCCCTCGAAGCAGGCGTAGAGACCGTCGGCACTGCCGTGGCCTTCGAAAGCCCTGACATCGCCTATCCAAATGTCGTGGCGATTCGTGAAGGCGACGATCGTCCCGAGCTGCAGACGCTGATCGAAGTATTGCAGAGCGACGAAATCGTCAACTTCATCACCGAGACCTATGGCACTGCCGTCATCCCCACCAAGTGATTTTACATCGCAATAAATATGAGGAGTCCGAATGCACGGGCTCCTCTTTTTTTATCACCTATGCTCTTTTTGAATATGCAGCCAACGTTCAACAGCTCAGAAATAAATCAGTGCGTCCAAAACCACGATGGTGAGACCATGCCAACTGCAAGGCATATGACGCCTTTTCATTTTATCCGCATCATCGCAGCGATACGATTGTCACACCGGTCTCGCCCTCGCCATAACGCCCAAGCCTGAAGCTGCTGACATTTGGGTGCCGCTTTAAGCAATCCGCGATGCCTGCACGCAGCACGCCTGTACCATTGCCATGGATGATGCTGACCTCGCCAAGAGAGGAGATCACTGCGTCGTCGATGAACTTCTCCACTTCATCGAGTGCTTCATTAAGTGACATACCGCGCACATCCAACTCTTGTCGGACCTGCCTGTGCATGACATCCACGCGTGATTCCCGAGCAGCTTTCTTGTGTTCAATCTTGTTTTGTTCCTTTTTCAGCATCTGCTGCTCTGCTGTCAGCGTACGAAGATCGGAGATGTTTGCGCGCAGGCGCATCATGCCAGCTGTGAGCTGTACATTGCCCTTTGCATCCGGTTCAGAGACGACCGTCGCGTCCATGTCCATCGTGACGACGTGCACCACATCACCGGGCTTGACCGTCTTGGGCACCTCGCCGCCGATCTCCTTTGGCTTGTCCGCCAGCGCTTCCTGCGCTTTTTCCACGCGTTTCTTGATCGCCTGAATCTCATGCTCCTGCGCGCCGCCAGCCTTTTTCATCGCACGAAGCTCCGCGATCAGCTGATCAGATTCTCGCCGTGCATTCTCGACAATGCGTTTTGCCTCGTCCTTTGATTTGCGAATCGCGCGATCGTGCTGCTCCTCCAGCTTCTTACGCTCCGCATCGGCTTGATTGCGGATTTCAACCATTTCGCGCCTAGCTTCCTCAGCGAGCTCCCGCTCCTTTTCTGCGACTTGCCTGTGATATTCTGCGTTGGCAATCACATCTTCAAAGCGAACCTGTTCGCGCGTGAGAAGTTCCTTCGCGCGTTCGATCACGTCCTCCGAGAGACCCAGCCTGCGCGAAATCTCAAACGCATTGGACTTGCCTGGAATGCCTATGGAAAGCCGGTACGTTGGACGCAGCGTCGTCACATCAAATTCAACCGATGCATTTTCAACGCCCGCTGTCGTCAGCGCATATTCCTTCAATTCGCTATAATGTGTCGTGGCAACCGTGCGCGTTTTCATTTGAAGCAGTGTAGAGAGAATCGCCTGTGCCAGCGCTGCGCCCTCCGTCGGATCCGTACCCGCACCGAGCTCATCGAAAAGTACCAGCGATTTCGGAGTCACATTTTCAAGAATGGAAACGGTATTGGTCATGTGGCCGGAAAACGTCGACAGCGACTGCTCAATCGACTGTTCGTCACCGATGTCCGCGAAAACATCGTCAAACACAGCCAGTTCCGTGCCGTTTTCCGCAGGAACCTGCAATCCTGCTTGCGCCATCAGCGTGAACAAGCCGGTCGTTTTGAGCGTGACGGTTTTGCCGCCGGTGTTTGGACCAGTGATGACAAGGGTTGTAAATTCATCGCCCAGCCAAATATCCAGCGGCACGACGCTCTGTCGATCGATCAGTGGGTGACGACCGCGCAGGATATGCAATCGTCCTTCATCGTTGATCTTGGGTTCGCACGCATCCATCTCGCGCGCGAGCGATGCCTTTGCGAATGCAAAGTCAAGCTGCGCAAGAATCGCAAGGTTGTCAGAGATAGCCGCTGCCTCTGGGGCAATCTGTGCGGAAAGCGTGTGCAGGATCCGCTCGATCTCCGCTTTTTCAGCCGACATGAGCTGTTTGAGTTCGTTGCCGATTTCGACGACAGCCATCGGCTCGACGAAGACCGTTGCGCCTGTGGAGGATTGGTCATGGACGATGCCTGGCACTTGCGCACGGTATTCCTGCCGAACAGGAAGCACATAGCGATCGGCACGCATGGTGATGATCGGTTCCTGTAAATATTTTTGAAAGGATGCGCTGTGGATCATATTGTTGAGCCGTTCGCGAACGCGCTCGTTGCAAGCGCGCATTTTGCGACGGACGTCAAACAGTTCCGGACTGGCGCGGTCGGCAATCTCGTCTTCGCTGAGGATAGCATCAGAAATCGCTTGCTCGATGTCGCGAAACGCGGACAGGCGGGACGCGTTAGCCGAAAGCAGCGGTGTGTTTTCCCGCTCGGTGACCAGCGCATCACGCGCAGCGCGGGATGCGCGCAGACAAGCCGCAATGTCCATCAGAGAGCGTGGAGAGAGGGTTGAACCAATCTCTGCCAGATGCAGCGCTTCACGAACATCGATGAAGGGCAACATGGGCGAACCTCCCATGTAGGCGTAGCAGCTTCTAGCTTCTTCTGTTTCCTGTTGCATGCGTCGCACATCCGCAATACGGTTCTGCGGCACAAGCGCTTCACATAGCTCGCGGCCCATGTCCGATACGCAGTACTGTGCGAGCTGCGCGCGGATTTTGGTGAACTCCAAAACCCGCAATGAACGTTCCGTCATAGTGCCTCCCTTTATAGAACACATGCGCTGTATTCAGATGGCGATTTCGGCATCACGCAGCAACAGATACAGCGCGTAAATCCGAAATGACCC
>CAYUZP010000110.1:0-6456 GCA_964449655.1 uncultured Oscillospiraceae bacterium | reverse complement strand
CTTCAGTAAGATGACAAAACAAATGCTAAAGGGCATCAGGGTCAAATCCAGGCAGAGATAAGGAAGTATTACCAGTGTGACAATATCAAGTGGATGGAAGAAAAGAGCCGCTGGAAAGGCCTCAAAAGCATCGGGATGGTGCAAAAGACGATAAAACAGCAGAAAAGACAACAGTGGAGACGAGATATTCTATCAGTAGCCTGCCGTTTAACATAGAGCTTTTTTCAAGGGTGGTACGGCAGCACTGGTCGGTAGATAGACGTAACGTTTAAGGAAGACGCCAACAGGACAAGACAGCAGCACAGAACCCGAACATCATCAATCAATGAGTTTGTCCATTTTAAAACTGCTGCAAGTAGGGAATAAAAGAAGATCCATGAGGAAAAGAGATTTTGCATCAGCATGAAAACAGAGGAATACTTGGAACAGATTATAAAACTTTAAAAAGTAAACACCAGCAGGAATTGGGATGGTAAAAACATTCATGCGGTTGTCCTGGCGCGGGTGAATTGTTCGCTTTACGCGTCGGAGAAAACGTGCTATAATATTTTTGTCTTATTTTGCGCAGGTAAACGCTTGGCGGGACTGTGAGTTGGGCGCGAGATTGAGGGGGACGGCAGATGGCCAAAAAGGCAAAGTCCGGAAGCGGAAAGCAAAAGCGAACAGTCAGCGGGAAACGGGGTTCACCCAGTCCGCAGAAGAAGCGTGCAGGCATGGGAACGGATCTGCGCGGCGTGATCGGCATCATCGTGACATGTTTGGGCTTGCTGGCGCTTGCTAGTCAGTTCATCAAGTCGAACGGAGGCTTTTTAAAGGGATGCAATGATCTTGTCCGCGGGCTTGGCGGTTCGCTCTGCTTGTTGCTGCCAATCGTCGTTTGCGCTGGTGGCGTGGCTTTGGTTTTTTCCCGTGAACGGCAGATCAGTGGAAGAACGATTCTCTGCAGTGCGCTGTTATTCCTTTTTATAGAAGCGCTTCTGCAGCTTTTTCAGGTCGATGCGATCTGCACAACGTTGTTGGCAGACGGCCTTCCGGCAAGTTATGTGAACTTCCTGCGCCGTTCCTACCAGGCATCGACACAAGACTGGAGCAAAGGCGGTGGACTGCTCGGCGCGTTGCTGGCCTGGCCACTTGTACAAGCGCTGGATGTCTGGGGTTCTGTCGTCGTTCTGGTTTTTGCCTGTGTGGTGGTGCTGATCATCCTCACGGGTGTATCGACGGGGAGGATCGGGATGGTTCTGTCAGGCTGGTTTGAAGATGTGCGTGAGACGCTGAACGAGCGGCGCGAGGAAAAGGCGGCACTTCGTGCGGCACATGAAGAAGAAGAACTAGAGCGGCAAAACGAACTGGCAGAACGAAGACAGCAAAAGCGTGCGGAGCGCGAACAAGCGCGACAAGAGGCGGAGCGACAGAAGCTAGAGCAAGCTGAAAGGAACGACGAAGCAGCAGAGAAGCCGGAATCTAAACCACATAGGAAAAAGGTTGATTCGAATGCTACAACAGCGGGGCGGATTGAGCAACAGGTTTCACAGGGATTTATTGAAGGGGTGAACAGTGCCAGCGTTGCGCAGCAGAGAAAGCCGCCCGCCGATTGGCAGGAGAGCTCTAAGCCATATTTGCGCCCAATGCGCACTTTGAGCGAAACACCACTATACATCGAACGGGATGACGAATTTGAGCGTTATGATATTGAAGAACATCAGGAAAAGAGAACGCGACGCGCAGCAAATTCTGCGCTTGCAGATAACAAGTACGATGAAAATCAAACAGAAAATCTGCACAGCGTGACTTTCAGCGGATATGATCAAGCCGCACATACGAACCCTGCTCGTCAGCGCACTTCCACATCGTGGGTGGATTACAATGGCTTGCGAAGCTATGAATTCACACCTTCCCAGATGCGTGGTGATGCGCAAGATACTTGTACTCTGGATTCGCAGCCGAGTGAAAACACAGAAGGACAGCACGATCGGCAGGATGACGGTGGGATGAACAATCCATCCCGCGAGACATATAGAGCTTCAATAGACGTTGATCGGCAAACTGAGTTGGCAGAGATGGCCAGTGAGGAAGGGGTTATCTCTCAAGATGTCACAGCAAACGCCGAAAACTACGGCGGCTTTGTGCATTCTGATACCCATAACGAAATACCGGATGATGTCTTTGGACCGACTGATGACGATGAAATCACCCTGCGCGATACGGATGACGACGATATGGATGCTAGGCTGACAGAGGGAGAAAATACGTGGACTGTACGGGATGGACAGCGCGCGGATGCACGGGAGGTTGAATCAAAAGAGACGGATTTCAAGGATTCAAGGGCGCAGAATATGGATGATGATCACAATGAAGAGCATGCTGATAACGACCCTTTTGTAGAGACAAACGGCGAAAATGATTCGTTTGAAATTCGAAATGACAGACAAGACGATGAGAAAGAGGACCTGCCAGAAGATGACGAGGATTTCGGCGATCTCACGAGCAAAGACGCAGTTGAGCTTGGAACTCATGCGGCAGGATCCCATGCTTTCGGTGCATCCGTACCGAGCAGTATTCCTGCATTGCCGCTGCAGAGACCCAAACATTCAAACGGTTGGGCAACACAGGAGGAGCATGATGAAGAGGATACGGTCATGCTTCGTGGCACCCGCTTAGATGGTACACCGCTCGTAATGCCTAAGAAAGATGAGCACGAATCGCCTAAACCCGTGGAGGAGTATGCCTATCCGCCACTTGATCTGCTCAACCGGAGTGAAAACGTGCAGGATGTGAACCAGCGCGCCAAGGATGAAGCGAGCGCTGCCAAATTGATGGAAACGTTGGCAAGCTTCGGCGTCCAAGCGAAGCTTACGCATGTGACACACGGCCCTGCGATAACCCGCTACGAATTGCAGCCAGCCCCTGGTGTGAAAGTCTCAAGGATTGTCAGCTTGGTCGACGATATCGCGCTGAACATGGCTTCCGATGGCGTGCGCATTGAAGCGCCGATTCCAGGCAAGCCCGCTGTCGGCATCGAAATTCCGAACGAAAAGATCGAGATGGTTTCTTTGCGCGACGTGCTGGAGAGTGCAGAAATGCAGCGACAGAACTCGTCGACGGCAGTGGCGCTTGGCAAGAGCATTTCAGGTACACCGGTTATTGCGGATGTGGCGAAGATGCCGCATGTACTCATTGCGGGCGCGACAGGTTCTGGTAAATCGGTTTGCATCAATACGATCATCAATTCGATCATCTACCGCGCATCGCCTCGCGAGGTGAGATTGATACTGATTGACCCAAAGGTCGTCGAGCTGAGCGTCTACAATGGCATTCCGCATCTGCTCGTGCCGGTTGTGACCGATCCAAAGAAAGCAAGCGCTGCATTGAGCTGGGCTGTCGTCGAGATGGAGCATCGCTACAAACGCTTTGAGTCGATGGAAGTGCGCAACATCGAAGGATACAACCGAGCGATTGGACCCAATGAAGAGCCGATGAGCAAGATCATCGTGATCATCGACGAGTTGGCTGACCTGATGATGGTCGCGCCAGGCGAGGTAGAGGAATCCATCTGCCGTCTGGCACAACTTGCGCGTGCGGCGGGCATCCATCTGGTCATCGCAACGCAGCGTCCTTCGGTCAACGTCATCACAGGCATCATCAAAGCGAATATCCCAAGCCGTATCGCGTTTGCCGTTTCCTCGCAGATCGACAGCCGCACGATTCTCGATTCAAACGGTGCGGAAAAGCTGCTAGGCAAGGGCGATATGCTCTATGCGCCGCAAGGCGCAAGCAAACCTACACGCGTACAGGGCTGTTTTGTCTCCGATGAAGAGGTACAGCGCATCGTCGATTATGTCCGCGGGCAGCACAAGGTGGAATACAACGAAGATGTGATTGAGCAGATGGATTCCGCTGTAAGCGAGGACAAGTCATCGGGCAGCGAGATGCCAGGTGACGAAGGCGAGCAGGTGGACGAAATGCTGCACAAAGCGATTGAGCTGGCTGTTGAGGCAGGACAGATTTCCATCAGCATGCTGCAAAGACGTCTGCGTATTGGTTATGCACGCGCGGGCAGGTTGGTCGACGAGATGACGCAACAAGGCATCATTGCCGAAGCGGAAGGACCAACAAAGCCTCGTGCAGTGTTGATTTCGCGTGAGGAATGGAATCGCATGCAGGAAAATGAACGTTGATCTCGAATTAGGCGGTGATTTGTAAATTGATATAGCCGCATGTTGTCCAGATGAAAGGGAGACGGCGTGAATGAAATTCATAAAGACGCCCGTTAAGGGTATGTGCGATATGCTTCCAGCGGACATGCGATTACGCGAGCATGTGCTTGGCATGATCAGGCAAACTTACAGCCGGTACGGTTTCATGCAGATCGAGACGCCTGTCATGGAGCATATCGAAAATTTGACATCTCAACAGGGCGGTGATAATGAAAAGTTGATTTTCAAAGTCATGAAGCGTGGAGCGGAATTGACGCGAGCGCTTGAAAAAGGCGACGGAGAGCTAGCCGATAACGGTTTGCGCTACGATCTGACGCTTCCGCTTGCACGATATTACGCAAACAACAAAGAAAAGCTGCCTTCGCCATTCAAAGCGCTTCAAATGGGCAATGTGTGGCGCGCGGACAATCCCCAAAAGGGCCGTTTTCGCCAGTTTATGCAGTGTGACATCGACATCTTAGGTGATGACAGCAATCTTGCGGAAATCGAGTTGATCACAGCGACATCTGCTATGCTCTCGCAAATTTTTGCGGAAATCGACATCACGGACTTTACGATACATGTCAATGACCGTCGTATTCTGGGCGCAGTAGCACGACAAGCCGGTTTCACGGAAGAAGAAGTCGGTTCTGCATTGATTTCGCTAGATAAGTTTGACAAGATTGGATTGGAAGGCATCGAGAAAGAGCTACTGGCCAATGGTTTTGGCAAAGATGTCATCAGGCGATACCTGAATGTTTACCGCGATGTGACGCCGGGCATGTCTATTGACGCTTTCTGCGACAGCATTAATGAAGAATTTTTGGCGGCGGATGTCGTTTTGAACTTGTCAGAGATCATCGAAAGCATCGAGCCCATGCTTGGATCGGGCGTAAAGATTGTGTTCGATCCAACGCTTGTGCGCGGCATGGGTTATTATACAGGTCCGATCTTTGAGATCACCATGGATGGCTACAATTTTTCCATCGCAGGTGGCGGTCGTTACGATGAGATGATTGGCAAGTTCTGCGGACAGAAGGTACCGGCGAGCGGCTTTTCTATAGGATTTGAGCGAATCGTGACGATTCTCAAGGATCACATGCAAAACGGTAATCCCATAGAAAAAAGCGGAGCGGTAGCTTATCTGATCGGTTCCAAGGTTCCGCAATGGCGCAAGACTGAAGTGCTTCGCGGGGCGATGGAACAGCGTAAGACCGGCCAAGTGGTCACCGTGCTGCCCATGAGCAAGAACATGAAGCATCAGATTGAAATGCTCGAAGCGGAAGGGTATACGAAGTTTGAAAAGATTTTCGAATAAAAAGAGATATAAAAAAGCTGCAAACGCATATCAAAGAGGTGGAAATCAATGACGAACAAGGGAATCGTGACCGACGTGAAAGGCGATATGCTGACCATCGTATTTGATCGGCCAGAAGCATGCGGCGACTGTCATAGATGTATGCATGGCAGTGACGACTGCGCAAAGCACACCATCTATCTGCGTGGACAAGCATCACCGGGAGATGAGGTCGTCGTCGAAATGGATGATACACACGTGATGGCGGCATCAGCGCTGGCGTACATCGTGCCATTGATCGGTTTCATTGCCGGGCTTGCCGTGGGATGGCTGCTCCGCGACGTCATCACGGTGCTGAATCCAGATCTGACGATGACGATTTGTGCGGTAATTGGTACAGCCTGCGCATACGGATTGATGCGTTTGCTCGATCCGCACTTTTCAAAAGGGCGTTGGGAACCTCAAATCGTCTCTGTGAACAAGCCGTCAAACTTGAAGACGGTTCAATAGGAAAAAACAGATTGGAGGAAATGATATGTTGGAACATTTGACACAAGAGCGCTTTGACGAGGTCATCAAGGGCGACAAACCCGTTCTGGTGGATTTCTTTGCGACGTGGTGCGGCCCGTGCCGCATGATCGCGCCATCTGTGGAGGAGCTGGCATCGGAATATGAGGGCCGTGCTATTGTGGGCAAGGTGGACGTGGACGAGGTGCCAGCACTGGCACAGCGGTATGGCGTGATGAGCATCCCGACGCTGATGGTCTTTAAAAACGGCGAGGCTGTCGAGCAGTCGGTCGGTGCACAGGGAAAGGCCGATATCGCTTCGATGATTGACCGCCACCTGTAACCTTAGTTTGTGATCTGCACAATCAAACAGGCGCGTAACAAGAGCGAATTGTTCTTACATTCCTTCCTTGTTTCGCGCCTGTTATAGCACTTGGTGTTTTCATATATCGAGATCCA
>CAYUZP010000109.1:264-6493 GCA_964449655.1 uncultured Oscillospiraceae bacterium | reverse complement strand
GAAGCAGAATTGAACGATATGCAGGGCGAGGAGGAGTGATCCTCCCCGCCTTTTTTATGGGATCAGCGAGCAGATCATGGCCATTTTGATCTCAAGATGCACGCGTGCGTCAATCTACGTGCCAAAGCCGAAGAATGAACTGGGTTTTCCGCTGATCACCCTGTCACGCGAATTTTGTAATCTTCAGTATTGTTTGGAATTGCATTGACAATCTTATTATATCGGCGATATAATATGAGCATGTTTTGTTTGTAAAGCTTGTGGTGCTGTTTCGATATGATACCGCGGAAAACAGCAATGATCCGCAATGATTCTCTTTCGAGATGTCAAGACATGCCGTATGCTCGAATCACAATATAAACAGGAGGGAGGCAGCAGCAAGCTATCGCGATGAACACATGCGGCTTGTTTTGTGCATAGAGCTGAAAAACCGAAGAGGAAGGAGCAATCACGATCATGAAAGCAAAAAGATTCCTGGCGGTAGTGCTCGCATCGGTCATGGTTCTGTTCAGTTGCAGCTCCGCGCTGGCGAGCTATACGCAGGAAGAGATTGAAGCGTTTGGCAACTACATCAACGGAACGTACTACACCGACAACGAGATCGCGCACGATCAGGTGGCCAGAGAGGTCGCCGAAGAGAGCTATGTTCTCTTGAAGAACGACGGCGTACTGCCCATCGCAAAGAGCGGCAAGATCGCGCTGTTCGGCAACGGCGCAACCGGCACCATGAAAGGCGGCATCGGCTCGGGCATCGTCAACATGAGAGAGCGCGACTGGATCGACACCGCGTTTGCAGATGCTGGCTACGAGATCACGACGCCCGCCGCTTACAGCGAGGCTGTCGGCCGCGGCTCTGTCGCGACGGGCTTCCTGGGCGATCAGGAAGCGGTTGACGTACCTCTGACGGACGAGTGGATCGAAGAGGCGAAGGCTGCCGACACGGCGATCTATGTCATCGCTCGCACTGCCGGCGAGGGCGCGGACCGTCAACTGGACAGCGGCAACGGCGCATGGTATCTCACGGAAGTCGAGCGCGCCAACATCGAAAAGATCGCCGCGAGCTTTGAAAACGTCATCGTCATCCTGAACACCTATGTCACTGATGTCAGCTGGCTTCAGGAAATCGACAACATCGACGCGGTTCTGCACATCGGCTATGGCGGACAGCGGACCGGCGCCACGACGCTGAACGTGCTCAACGGCACGACCACACCTTCCGGCAAGACGAACGCGACCTGGGCATGGGATCTTGACGATTATCTCTCTTCCCAGTATGGTTTCTCTTGGATGGACGGCGACACCACGACCGAGTACTACAAAGACGGCATCTATGTAGGCTATCGTTACTTTGATACCTTTGGCCTTGACGACGAGGTCGCCTTCCCGTTCGGCTATGGCCTGTCCTACACGGATTTTGATATCAACGTGGACAGCGTTGACATCAGCGGCGAGAGTGTAGACGTCACGGTCACCGTCACGAATACCGGTGATACCTATGCCGGCAAGGAAGTCGTACAGGTCTACTTCTCCGCACCGGACGGCACGCTTGAAAAGCCGTATCAGGAACTCGCTGCGTTCGCAAAGACCAAAGAGCTACAGCCGGGCGAACAGCAGACGCTGACCATCTCCTACGACACGACGGACATGAGCAGCTACTCTGAGGAGCAGGCGGCTTACATCATGGAAGCGGGCGACTACATCATCCGTGTAGGTAACTCTTCCAGGAACACGCATGTCGCGGCAGTGGCCACGCTTGCGCAAACGCAGGTCACGGAACAGCTGAGCAATCAGTTCGCCCTCGAAGACGGCGCGGTCCTTGAGGAGATCTCCAAGGAAGGCGCGACCCCGATCACCTATGAAGGCGAAGCGGATGAGATCGCGCAGGCACAGCGGATCGAGCTGGCCGATCTCCCGTCTGTAAACAACGCGTCCCCGTATGACGACGAGACCATCACGACATATCTGTTCGCAGAGGACTTTGACAGCTATGAGCCGACCGATGAGCTCACGCTGAAGACCGCGAACGTGGCCGGCATTCTCAACAACAGGCCGGAAAGCGAGAACAGCTCGGTGCTCCCTGTCTCCGGCAGCGGACGCTATGTCAAGGTGTTCATGACCAACCCCGCGCTGCAGTACGTATCCATCTACGAGATCTCCGTGATGAGCGGTGATGAAAACGTCGCGGCTGGGAAGACCGTCACAGCCATATCCAGCGATGGGGAGAACGCGCCGGAACTGATCACCGACGGAGATACGCAGACACGCTGGAGCTCCGCGTTGGCCAGCGGCGATGTCTCCAACTACTGGGTGACCATCGACTTGGGCGACACCTATGACATCGACGGTGTTTCCATCCTCTTTGAATCCGCGTATGCGAGAAACCTCGATATCCAGGTCTCCGACGACAATGAGGCCTTCACGACCATCGCAACCGCGGCTGTGCCGGGCGACGGCATGTCCGTGAACGGCGGCGGAAGCATTTCCGGCTACAGCAAGACAACGTACAGCGAGACCAAAGCCGTCGTTGATCCGCTGCCGGAAGGCATGACGAAGGAAACCGTCAAACTGACGGATGTGCTCACCGGCAAGATCACGCTTGATCAGTTCGTGGCAAGCCTCTCCGCAGAAGAGATGGCGAATCTGGTTCACGCAACCGGCCAGGGCTCCGGAAATATGGGCTACATCTACGACGAGGACGGCAACATCATCTCCTACACGCATGCCATGATGAACAACATGGCCAGAACCACTGAACTGTACTATGATTCAAGGCATATCCCGGCGCTCGGCTTCACCGACGGCCCTGCCGGCGTGCGCTGCGACAACGAGAACCAGCTGACCTCCTGCCCGCAGATCTTTGAGCCTGGCGATCAGGGCGGTACTCATTACTGGAGCCTTGACGGCGGCCTGACGGCTGTGCCGCAGGATACCGAAGGCGCTGTGGAGTACAGCGTCTATCCGACCGCATTCCCAGGAGCGACGAACATCTCCTGCACGTGGAATCCGGATATGATGTACGCGTTCGGCAAGGGCGTTGGCGAAGAGTGCAGAGAGTACAACGTCAATGCATGGCTCGCGCCGGGCATGAACATCGTGAGGAACCCGATGTGCGGCCGCAACTTCGAATACTTCTCCGAAGATCCATATCTGACCGGCATCTGCGGCGCTTATGTGACCGCGGGCGTGCAGTCTAACTATGGCGTCGGCGTCACCATCAAGCATTACTGGGGCAACAACCAGGAAGACAACCGCGGCGCAGTGAACAACGTGATCAGCGAGCGTGCCGCGCGCGAGATCTATCTGAAAGGCTATGAGATCGCGATCAAACTGGCGCAGCCGATGTACATGATGACCAGCTACAATGAGAACAATGGCTGGCCGTCTGCGGATGCTTTTGACGCCTGCACAGACGTTGCAAGAGGCGAGTGGGGCTTCAAGGGCGCGATCATGACCGACTGGAACGGCGGTCAGTCCACTCCGCACATCTCCATGCATGCCGGCAACGACCTCATCTGCCCAGGCAAGGGCGCGGCGACGATCACCGATTATCTCGGCGTTCATGAGCCGACATTTGACGAGGACGGCAACGTTCACACAACGCAGGAAGAGATTTCCTTCTTCGGATTCTCATGGACTGTGACGACGGAGTATTGGGGCACATTCGTGCCTGAAGCCGGCGGCGAAGTCACATACGAGGTCGAAGTGGCGGACAAGAACGCCATCGCTGACGCGGTATGGGCAGCTGTCGCGAACGGCAAGGCGACCGTCACCGAAAACGGAGATGGCGCGATCGTCACGTGGTACGGCTTTGACAACGCCATCTGCCTGGGCGACCTCCAGAAGGCTGCCAAGAATATCCTTGGCGTCATGCTCTACTCTCAGGATATGGAAATCCTCTGCAACGATCTGGGCATCGAGCCGAATGCGGAGTACGCTTTGGATTACTCCGAGGCGATGGGCGCCCCGATCCCGAACGGTGATAATCTCCTGACCGTCGAAGAGTAAAGCCAGATGCGATTTGCCTTTGGATAGCAGCGACGATTTAAGGATAATGCCATAAAGCGTCGCCTGTCCCTTAAGGCACGAGCTCTGTAAAGTACAAAAGCAAACAAGAAGCGTCCCGAGAAATCGGGGCGCTTTTTTGATGCAATTCTTCGAGGGCATTTTAGGTTTTGATGACACAGAAACCAAATACATCCAGAATCAATTTGAATGACGGACTTCACTCATCCGCAGCAGCAGATGTATACCAATTTGTGTCCGCTGTGTACTCGCCTGCGTTGACCGCCTCACCTTCATAATAAAGGGTGCCATCCTCGCCGCGGGTATACTTGCTGAAGAATTCATCCCAAATCTGTTGAGCCTCTTCTGGCATATAGATGTGAGATGTGCGCAGAACCTTCGTATATTTCACCATCGGCACACCGTCCGCATTGGAGAAGGTGTTGGTCTGCCACTGACCTTCGTATTGTTCGCTCTTTGCCAGCGTGGCTTCATTGACACCATTCTGCGCGTTGAGCGTCTTTAGCGTGTTCACCGTGTCGCTACCTTCTGTCATGTCGGCCATCGCCGGTTCATATTCGCCAAAGAACAACCAGGTGGGCAGCATGGTTTCATCTGCGAAGTTGGTTCCGGAGAAGCCTGCGATTGGCGCGATAGCCGCAAAACGCTCCGGTGTGCTGGTACCCAGGGTAAGCGTCATCATGGAGCCATTGGAGTGGCCTGTCAAATAGACGCGTGTCTTGTCCACATTGTATGTGGCTTCGGTCTTGTCGAGGATCGCATTCAAACAGTCGACATCCACCTCAGGATCGATGCCCGGAAGAGCGAATGAACCCCCTACCCACATCGCACAGGGCACATTCCCCATGACGGGTATATCGCGAACAAAGCCCTGCGGGAAGATCACGATGAAGCCTTCCTTTTCCGCCACTTCCCACCAACGGGATTCCTCGACCATGGACTGCATGGATGCCGTATACCCGTGTATGGCCATGACAACCGGAACAGCTTCACTGCCGTCATAGGATGTGGGCACATAGGTGATCCAGCGGCGCGGTTCTCCATTGATATCCTCTTCGGAGAAGATGAAGTTTTCGCCGCTCATATCGGTGGTGAACTCGATTCGACCACCATCCTCCATGCTCATGAAGCGGTTAGTGGTGCCTGCAAAATTGCCGTAGATGGACTTTGCATCCTGTTCATCCGCTGTCACAAGAATGCGTATGGCATCGTTTTCGCCGATATAGGCGGTATTTGAGTCGTCGGCCGCTTTTGCCTTCGCGGTGGAAATAAAGTAGTCAAGCGCGTTGTCCGTATCGGAATGGATGAACCACACGGGAATGCCGACCGTCTTCGCCAACACATTCATCTCCTCAGAGAAGAGTGCATCATTTGCAGGGAATGGAAGAACGGTCTGTTCCGCGATCACCGCCAAGGACTCCGCCGGTACAGCTGGAGCATCAACAGCGGTGATGGAGCTGAAGTCTGTGACATATTCGGCACCGAAAAGGAGAGCTGCCGCGCCACCCTCACCATAGCCAATCAGCGAGCAATGCGTCTTATCCATGGAAAACGGCGCGGGCAATGTAACGCTTTTAGAACGCATCGTAAAGTAGAGCTGATTGACAATCGCGCCATCGTCCGCGCGTGCAGGATCGAGCGTCAGGTTCCAATTGCCATCGGCAGGCGCCAGGAACACGACGGCGATCTTGTTCGCATCTGCCACAGCTTTCCACTGCTCGCCGATTTCACTCGCGGCAAATTCCTCGGCAGTCGTGCCGTCCGGCGTCAGTATGATGGCTGCTTGTGCCCACGGCTGAAGCCCCTCTGGCAGGTAATAGGCGGCATGGCCTGTATCCTCACCCGCGGCAATGGGCACATCCGGAAACAAACCGCTCATCACCCCATCATAGGGATGATCTTCATCAAACGTGTATTCGGCGGCAAGGGCGCAATTGCTGCCAAGGCTGATCACCATAGCGACAGCCAGCAGCAGGGGCACAAACATCTTGGATCTTTTCATTCTTTCTCCTCCTTTGGTTCACATGACATAAATTTTCAAACCTACAATAATGATAAATGAAAACTGAAAATCTGGCTATTGACATGTTGACGAAATTCCAGATGATTATTATATAGAACCATCCTCATTTTTGAAATCCCCTGCTCTTGTGATTGCTGCAATCCCCTCGCCATTGAAATTCAAATTAAGCTCTTTGTATCATTG
>CAYUZP010000109.1:0-254 GCA_964449655.1 uncultured Oscillospiraceae bacterium | reverse complement strand
CATTGACATGTCTCCTAATGTCATCATGAAGGGTCTTTAGGCATCACCTCACAGAGACCCGGCAGCAAGAATTGATTATACTACAGGCATGAAAAACCCATCCGTCTGTCCAACCTGAGTGATAAACCAACGCAGGTGCGAACGAAGAAGAAAGAATTTCTGGAAACAAACAATAGAACACATCATTGAAATTATACGCGTTGCCCTAAAGAAAAAAATCGGGCAGGTTTTCCTGCCCTTTGCGTAAATCTCAT
>CAYUZP010000108.1:0-6585 GCA_964449655.1 uncultured Oscillospiraceae bacterium | reverse complement strand
GCGCACCACTGCGTCAGACACCCTGGTTTTATGACCCATATGTGTATCCGCTCCTGTTTCAAACGTGACGACGAAACAATGCTTGCACCCTTTATCAAGAAGTCAAATCAATTTGCCCCATTTTATACAAACATCAGACCGATCCGTCCCAACTAAACGGACAAATCCAACGGACAGTATATCATCTTCCCGTTTCGGGCGCAAGTCAAAGTGTGAAAATATCACGCTGAATTTCTATATATCGCGCATTTTTTTCAAGTTTCATTCGCCAAAATGAAATGATTTGGAATCATTCGTTTCGTTTTTGACATAACCTTTCTGCCATTAAAACTCATGTTTGAGGCTGCGCGTAAACAATCTGCCGATCTCCTCATCCGCGTCAGCCCCTTCGTAGAGCATGCGGTACACCGTTTCGCAGATGGGAAGCTCGACATGAAGCCTTTCGGCCATCGTGTGCAGCGCCTTGACCGTATAATAGCCCTCGGCCAGCTCATCGTATGCCTCGCCGCGCACGAACATCTCGCCGAAACGACGGTTGTGGCTGTATGGCGAAAAGACCGTCGCCTCGTAATCGCCGAGGTGGCAAAGCCCATATGCGGACAACTCGTTGCCTCCGAGCGCGCTGATCAGCCGTGCAATCTCGCGCGTGCCGCGGCTCATCAGTGCGCCTTTGAGCGAGGAGATGCCGCGGCCATCCAACATGCCCGCCGCGATGCCGATCACGTTCTTGCTCGCTGCGCCAATCTCGTTTCCGATCAGATCTGTTCCGTAATAAAAGCGAATCAGATCGCTGGAAAGTTCATGAATCAATCGATCTTTGACCGCTTCGCTCTGCGAATCGATGACCATGCAATTGGGTACGCCTTTGAGGAACTCCTGCACGTGTCCCGGCCCGAGCCAGACGGCCACATCATTCTTCACATAGTCCTGCGCGACCTGCGAGAGCCTTTTGCCCGTCTCGATTTCGATCCCCTTCATGCAGAGCACGAATGTCTTTCCTCGTAAGTCATGCGCCGCGATTTGGCCCATCAACGCGCGCAGATTCTGTGAACCGACCGATATGAATACAGTTGGCGCTTCCAACGCTACATCAAGCTCGCAGGTCAATCGCACATCCGGTGAAAATGTCACCAGTCCGTTACTTCTCTCGTGCAGAATTTGCTGCATTTTAGCTGAGCTTTCCCTTCCGTACAGCGTCACATCATGGCCTGTATGGCTCAGATACCACGTGATGAATGAACCCCAACGCCCGCATCCGATTACTGAAGTCTTCACGCCATCTCCCTCCTTGTTTAAATCGCAAACCGAGCGTCTTGACGGCTCAGGTAACGCAGTGCTGATCACATCTTCACTGCGTGGTAAGCGGCCAACAGTCTGACGCAAACTCCGGTTGTTGAAGATAAAAAAGAGGCTAAAGCGCCATTCGCTTCAGCCCCTTCATTCGTCTGTTTCATCCGATCACGGCCATGAGAAGCGCAGAGAAGATGAACAATCCTGCGGATATCTTTGTCGCAAGCGCCAGCTTGCCTTCCATCGTCTTGGCCTTGTTCTTGCCAAAGAATGTCTCCGCGCCGCCCGCGATCGCACCCAGACCATTGGACTCGCCGGGCTGCAGCAACACGGTCGCGATGAGCACCACCGCGGTGACGACCAACATCACTGTGATCAGCACATTCAAGACAGTAGACATGTCTCTTTCGCCTCCATAAAATCGATCAGCGCTTTGAGAACTGCGGCGCGCGGCGAGCAGCCTTTAGGCCGTACTTCTTGCGCTCTTTCATTCTCGGATCACGTGTCAGGAAGCCTGCTTTTTTGATCGCTGGGCGCAGCTCAGGATCTGCTTTCACCAGCGCACGGGAAATGCCGTGACGGATTGCGCCTGCTTGACCGGCCAAACCACCGCCATATACATTCACCAGCACGTCGTAACGTCCCTCAAGCGAGGTGAGTGCCAACGGCTGACGAACCGTCATTTTGAGCGTCTCAAGACCGAAATAGTCATCGATCTCGCGGCCGTTGATGGCAATCCTGCCGTCGCCCGGAACGAGGCGGACACGAGCAATGGCCTTTTTGCGGCGACCCACCGCCTGATATTGAACCTGTGCCATGAGTCTAACACTCCTTCCGTATCATCACTTCACCAGTTCAAGCGCTTCCGGCTTCTGCGCCTCGTGTTCATGTTCCGCACCGGCATACACGCGCAGCTTGCGCGCCATCTGACGGCCCAGCGGGCCTTTGGGCAGCATGCCCACCACCGCGTGTTTCACCACGAACTCCGGCTTTTTTGCGATCAAATCGCGATACTTTGTCTCCCTCAATCCGCCCGGATAACCTGAATGATGATAGTAAATCTTTTGATCCAGCTTTTTGCCCGTGAGTACCACCTTAGACGCATTGATGACGATCACATGGTCGCCAGTATCCACATGTGGGGTGAATGTGGGCTTGTTCTTGCCACGCAGTATCGCGGCAACCTGGCTTGCCAGGCGGCCCAGAGGCATGCCGTCAGCGTCAACCACGTACCACTTGCGCTCGACGGTCTGGGCGTTTGCCATAAACGTTTTCACGTGAATTCCTCCTCGTGATAAAATCGGGATCGACCGCGCAGTAAAGCGCAGGTGATCAACCGATGTCTCTATCGTAAATGCGCAATGCTACAATGAATCTCTTTCCGGTATGTCCATCTCACCTACGGACGTCCGGTTCGCCTTGCGCTGGTCAGACGCTCAGCAAGGCATGTCGCCCGGGGCTAATCAGGCGCACGCACTGTATATTTTAACTGTTTTCCGCCTCTTTTGTCAAGCGTTTTTGCCGGGAGAAATCCGCTTTTCGACATGGTAAATTCCTAAGCGTGTTTCACAGGGGAATTTGCGATGAGATCGCTCTGACAGTCAATGGCGGTCTGAGGAAGGGCACAC
Source organism: uncultured Oscillospiraceae bacterium (assembly GCA_964449655.1). Lineage (GTDB taxonomy): Bacteria > Bacillota > Clostridia > Christensenellales > Aristaeellaceae > Ventricola. The sequence continues at coordinate 3,667 of CAYUZP010000108.1, read as the reverse complement.
CCGCAAAGGAGCGAATATGTTATCGAACAAATCATTCATCGCCGAGCTTATACGCGACAGCGAACCCGATAGCAAATGTCGCAATACCGACGAGCCATAGGGCGAGATTCACCCCCGTAAAATCCATCGACATCAATATCGCCACCGGGGATGCTACGACAAGGCCGAGAATCGCGCAATATGTCGGTCCCTTGTAACGCTTGAGCAGCACTTCGATCAGCTTGGCGATCGCAAAGATGCCCACCACCACGCCGATGCCGAAGGGGAGAAGGATACCCAGACAGCGCAGAAGTTCGCCAAACTGCAGGCTGACCAATGCGTCGACAGCTCGGCTGACCGTACCGACGACAGGGTTGTAATATCCAAGCAACATCAGCATCATCGAGCCGCTGACGCCGGGAATCACCATCGTCGCCGAGGCGATCATGCCCATCACCAGCAGGATGAGCATTTGAATGGGATTGATCGACAGCACGACGTCATGCCCGTCTCCCTCGCCGATGATTTGAAGGCCGACGACCACCGCGAACGCAGCGACAAACGCAATAGCACCAGCCACTCCCTTGCGATCACCCTTCATCTGTTTTATAATCGCGGGCAGACCGCCGAAGATCAGGCCGATGAATGCGAGATTCGTCGGCAGCGCATAGGAACCCAGCAGGAATGTGATGAGTTTGGCGAGCAGCACGATGCCCAATGCCATGCCCAGCAGGTATGGCCAGAGCACTTTGATGCAGCGTTTGAAGTCCTTGAACAGATTGTTAATGCAATCTATGATCTTGTCATAGATGCCCATCGAGACCATCATCGTGCCGCCGCTGACGCCCGGGATGATGTTTGCCACGCCGATAATCACACCACGCAGAATGTCTTGTATCAGTCTCATGCCTTTCCCTTCTCCTCCTCATTTTTTATGTTGTTATTGTACCAGCTTTGTGTGATCACGTCAACCCAGTGTGGCACAGGTTTCATTTTGGCTATGGTGAAATCCTGAACATCCAAAGGCAGAAAACAAGATTTCTCCCCGCTAAAAAGCGATGTATTTAATGATCCGCATGATCAGAGATACTCTGCCGCAACGCCGACGCGAACACAGGCGTTTTGTGGGCATTCATCGAAAACGCATAGATCGATGGGGAGAGAAAGCCCAAATGGGATTGACAGATTTCTTAAAACTAGGCATAATATTTGTAAACCGGACCAAACGATGACAAGGAGGAGACCATGGGGAAATACTTTGGCACAGACGGCTTTCGTGGTGAGGCCAATGTCAAACTGACGAGCGAACATGCTTACCGAATCGGCAAATTTTTAGGCTGGTATTATGGCGCGCGCAAGGGCAGAAAAGCGCGTATCGTGATCGGAAAGGACACGCGCCGCTCGAGTTACATGTTTGAATATGCGATTGTAGCGGGCTTGACTTCGACAGGTGCCGATGCGTATATGCTTCACGTGACGACGACGCCAAGCGTTGCTTATGTGACCCGGGTGGATAGCTTTGACTGTGGCGTGATGATTTCCGCGTCGCACAATCCCTTTTATGACAATGGAATCAAGCTGATCAACAGCCGCGGCGAGAAGATGGACGACGAGACGACCGAGGCCATCGAGGCTTATCTGGACGGCGACTGCGCGAGATTCGGCTTGGAGGGTGATTTGCCGCTGGCAGTGCGGGAATCGCTGGGCGAGATCGTCGACTATGTCTCAGGACGAAATCGCTATGTCGGCTATTTGATTTCACTGGCTGCCCATTCTTATAAAAACTACCGTATAGGGCTTGACTGTGCCAATGGCAGCGCGTGGAATATTGCACGGACGGTATTTGAGGCGCTGGGCGCAAAGGTATGGGTCATCAATGCGGAACCGGATGGACTGAATATCAACCGGAACGCGGGATCGACGCATATCGAAAGCCTGCGTCGCTTTGTGATCGAAAATCGTCTGGATGTAGGCTTTGCATATGATGGAGACGCGGATCGCTGTATGGCTGTCGATGAAAATGGCGATGTAATCGATGGCGATAAGATTCTCTATATCTTTGCAAAGCGGATGAAGAAAGAAGGCCGGCTCAAGGGAAACAAGGTTGTGACGACGGTCATGTCCAATCTTGGCCTGTATAAAGCGCTCGATGAAGAGGGAATCGGATACGAGAAGACCGCTGTCGGCGATCGCTTTGTCTATGAAAACATGCAGCAGAACGGCTACAGCATCGGCGGTGAACAGTCCGGTCACATCATACTGAGCAAATATGCGACGACGGGAGATGGCATCCTCACCTCAATTGAGCTGATGGAAGCGATGCTGGACAGCAAACAGACGCTTGCCCGCCTTGGCGCGCCGGTGACGGTCTATCCGCAGGTGCTCAGCAATGTTCCCGTCAAGGATAAGCGGGCTGTCCTTGAAAACGATAATGTGCGCGCTGCTGTGCAAGCTGTGTCAGAACGCCTGGGTGACAGCGGCCGTGTATTGCTGCGCGAGAGCGGTACGGAGCCGGTCATTCGCGTGATGGCTGAAGCGAAGGATCAGGAGACAGCCGAGGCGTGTGTGCGCGAATTGATAAGTGTCATGAAGGCGGAAAAGCTGGCCTGACGTGGTTTACTTCATAATGAATGATAGATATGGGGACTGCATGTGAACGAATGCTCAGTATCGTCACACGCTTCAAGGGTTTTGGATCACAACGAGAGGGAGTAGAACATGGAATCTGAAAACGGTCGGCATGAGGATAGAATCAGAATAGAGGATCTGTTCGATCTTTCGCATACGCGCGCTGCAAGGATGCTCTCTTGCTGTACATATCCGTGGGAAGCGCTTGATCGGATTGGGCAGACCGTGCTTGAAATCGGACACAGCCTTCCGGCAGAAAGCTATGACCAGCCACAGGAAGATGTCTGGATTGCAAAATCAGCGTCCGTTGCGCCTACAGCGAGCATCACAGGGCCTTGTGTGATCGGTGAAAGGACGCAGATTCGTCCTGGAGCTTTCCTTCGCGGCAATACGTTGATCGGCGATGGAGCCGTCGTGGGCAATTCGACCGAGCTAAAGAACTGCATACTCTTTGATGGCGTTCAGGTGCCGCATTACAATTACATCGGCGACTCGATTCTGGGTTACAAAGCACATATGGGCGCGGGGTCGATCACGAGCAATGTGAAGGGCGACAAGCAGCCCGTCGTGGTGCATGGGATGCGGGAATATGAGACAGGGCGAAAGAAGTTCGGCGCAATGCTGGGAGATGGCGTCGAAGTCGGCTGCAACAGCGTGCTCAATCCAGGCACCATACTGGGGCGCGATGTACAGGTGTACCCGCTGACAAGCGTGCGCGGCGTCGTGCCTGAAAAGCATATCGTGAAGCGTGATCGCGGCATATTTCCCAAGAGATGATGGCCTTTGTGGACGATTTTGGTATGCGCGTTCATGAGGCGACTAGGTGCTCAAATGGCGCGAGACGATATGATTTGGAAGGATGGACGCGCTAGGTTGCAGTCCACATCGTGTTCATCGCCGATGGCTGCGTCATTTTCGAACAAATCGAAAGAAGCAAGCGTATGTGCATAAAAAACGCAGGGACTATACCATCCCTGCGTTCTCTTTTGGCACCTCCAATGGGAATCGAACCCATGATTTTGCCTTGAGAGGGCAACGTCTTAACCGCTTGACCATGGAG
>CAYUZP010000107.1:0-6687 GCA_964449655.1 uncultured Oscillospiraceae bacterium | reverse complement strand
GCTGCCTTTGTCCCTGCGAGAGGTTCGCGCCGTCGCCGGTGAGCATCGTGTCATATCCGTCGGGCAGACGCGTGATGAAGCCGTGCGCGTTGGCCAGCTTCGCCGCCTCGATGCACTCCTCGTCCGTCGCCTCGAGCCGGCCGTAACGAATGTTTTCCATGACCGTGCCGGTGAACAGATGCGTATCCTGAAGCACCATGCCCAGCGAGCGGCGCAGATCGTCCTTCTTGATCTTGTTGATGTTGATGCCGTCGTAGCGGATCTTGCCGTCCTGTATGTCATAGAAGCGGTTGATCAGGTTGGTGATCGTCGTCTTGCCCGCGCCGGTCGAGCCGACAAAGGCGATCTTTTGCCCCGGCGTCGCGTAGAGCTTGATGTCGTGGAGCACCATCTTGTCATCGGTGTAGCCGAAATCGACGTTGTCCATCACGATGTCGCCCTTCAGTTCGACGTAATCCGTAAGCCCCGTCGCCTGATGCGTGTGCTTCCATGCCCAAAGCTCTGTCCGCTCCTGCGTCTCGGAGAGTTCACCGTTCGCCTCGCGCTTCGCGTTGACGAGCGTCACATAGCCGTCATCGACCTCGGGTTCCTCATCGAGGAGCTCAAAGACGCGCTCAGCGCCGGCCAGCGCCATGACGATGCTGTTCGCCTGCTGTGAAACCTGGTTGATCGGCTGGTTGAGGCTGCGGTTGAACGTCAGGAAGGAGACGAGCGTGCCGATCGTCACGCCTAAATAGCCGTTCGTCGCGAGCAGGCCGCCCGCCACCGCGCAGAGCACATAGCTCAAATTGCCTATGGCGATGTTGATCGGCATGATCGTGCCGCCGATGCGCTGCGCGCTGTACGCGCTGTCACGCAATTCCTGATTGAGCGCGTCAAACTCTTCCTTGGCCTTTTCCTCATGACAGAAGACCTTGACCACGCGCTGCCCGTCCATCATCTCCTCGATGTAGCCGTTGACGTCGCCCAGCGCTTTCTGCTGGCGGACGAAATACGCGCCGGAGGACGTGATGCGCTTCATCGAAAGGCGCAGCATCACGGCGACCATCATCAGCGAGAGCAGCGTCATGGGCACGCTGAGCATGATCATCGACGCGAGCACGCTGACGATCGTCACGACGCTTGAAACCATCTGCGTCATGGACTGCGAGATCATCTGGCGCATCGTATCGATGTCGTTCGTGTATACGCTCATGATATCGCCGTGCGCGTGCGTGTCAAAGTAGCGGATCGGCAGCTTCTCCATCTTTTCAAAGAGCTGTCCGCGCAGCGTGCGCAGCGTGCCCTGCGATACATAGATCATCAGGTAGTTTTGAAGCCACATCGCAAAAGCGCCTATCGCGTAGACGATCGCGATTTGCACGATGGCCACGAGGAGCGGGCCGAAATCCGGATTGGCCTGACCGATCATCGGCAGGATATAGTCGTCGATCAGCGTCTGCATGAACAGCGTGCCGCGCACGGACGCCATGGCGCTGATCACGATGCACGCGATCACGGCGATGTAGTGGAATTTGTAGTGCGAGAGCATCTCCTTGAATATGCGCGCGAGCGTCTTGCCGGGGTTCTTGGCGCCGCGTCTGGGCGCTTTGGCCTGTTCGCCTTTCTTTTCCTGTGTCATGCGCGCTCGCCTCCTTTGTCCTGGTGTTCGTCAAAGTCGCCGCCCTGCTGGCTGTTGGCGACCTCCTGATAGATCGCGTTGGTCTTCAGCAGGTTCTCTGGCGTGTCAAAGCCGCTGATCTCGCCGTCGTCCAGCACGAGCACGCGATCCGCGTCCTCCACCGAGGCGATGCGCTGGGCGATGATGAGCTTGGTCGTGCCGGGGAGCTGTTCGCGCAGCGCCGCGCGTATCCTCGCGTCCGTCGCCGTGTCCACAGCGCTCGTCGAGTCGTCCAGGATCAGCACACGCGGCTTCTTGAGCAGCGCGCGCGCGATGCACAGCCGCTGCTTTTGCCCGCCGGAGACGTTCGCGCCGCCGCGCTCGATGTGCGTGTTGTATCCATCCGGCATCTGGGAGATGAACTCGTCCGCGCAGGCGACCCGACAGGCTTCGCGGCACTGCTCCTCCGTCGCGTTCTCGTCGCCCCAGCGCAGGTTGTCCAGCACGCTTCCGGAGAAGAGCACGTTCTTTTGCAGCACGACGGAGACCTGATTGCGCAGCGCCTCCAGATCGTACTCGCGCACGTCGATGCCGCCGACCTTCACGCTGCCCTCGCTGACGTCGTAAAGGCGGGAGATCAGGTTGACGAGGCTCGTCTTTGAGGAACCCGTGCCGCCGATGATGCCTATCGTCTCGCCCGAGCGGATGTGCAGATCGATGTGCGAGAGCACGGGCCGCCCGCTGCGCTTTTGATAGGAGAAGGACACATCGTCAAAGTCGATCGAGCCGTCGGGGACGTCCGTCCTGCCGTTTTCAGGGGAGGCGATATCCGGTTCCTCGCGCAGAACCTCCTCGACGCGGCGCGCGGCCGCGAGGGACTGCGTGATCATGACGAAGACCATCGAGAGCATCATCAGGCTCATCAATATGTTCATCACATAGGAGAGCAGGCTGGTCAGTTCGCCCGTCGTGAGCCCCGTGCCGCCGACGATCATCTTGGCGCCAAACCAGCTGATCAGCAGTATGCAGGCGTAGACGCTCATCATCATGACCGGAGAGCTGAGCGATACGATGCGCTCGGCGGAGATGGAGTTTTGATACAGATCGTTGCAGGCCTTGAGGAACTTGCTCGTCTCAAAGCGCTCGCGCACGAATGACTTGACCACGCGTATCGCGCCGACATTTTCCTTGACCGCGGCGTTGACCGCGTCGTACTTTTCAAACATCCGGTTGAAATAGCGCATCGCCATCGGCACGAGGACGATGAGCAGCACGGCGAGTATGACCAGCGCGCCCAGGAAGATCAGCGAAAGGCGCGCGTTGATCCGAAGCGCCATGAAAAGCGCGACGACCAGCGTGACCGGCGCGCGCGTGCAGGCCATCATCAGCGACATGAACGCGTTTTGCATACTGGATACGTCTGTCGTCAGCCGCGTGACGAGGCCGGCGGTCGAGAATTTATCGATGTTCGCGAAGGAATACGTCTGTATTTTGCTGAACATCGCCTCGCGCAGGTTGTATGCAAAGCCCGTGCTCGCGCGCGCCGCGTGCAGGTTCGCCTGTATGCCAAAGAGCATTGCCAGCAGCGCCATAGCCGCCATCAAAATGCCTATGCGCACGACATGTCCCATATCCCCCGCGGAGATGCCCTTGTCGATGATCGACGCGGTCAGATAGGGGATCAGGATTTCCAATATCACGCAGCCGATCGTATTGAGCGGCGAGAGCAGCGCGTCGCGCTTGTACTGCTTGATCTGCCGCGCGAGAAGCAGGCCCGTCATGGGCTTTTTCGCGCCCGATTTTTCTTTTTTGTCACTCATTGCTTTCCTCTCTCATTTCATCGCGGTGTCGCATTGCAATTGTACGACGCGCCGCAAAAGCCGAACGAACTCCTCGGCGTCCGCCTCGCCAAGCTGCTTGAGCAGCGCGGCAAAAGAATCGACAGTCCGCTGCTGATGCGCGCGGCAAAAGGCCTCGCCGCGCGGTGTGAGCCTCGCGGGTACGCGCCGCCTGTCGCGGGGATCCTCCTCACGCAACAAAAACCCCTTCCGCGCGAGACTGCCCAACACGGCGGCCACGCGAGAGGAGGACATGTTCAGCGCGCTGCAGATATCGCCCGGCGTCAATACTCGCGCCTCACGCATGAACAGACGCATGACCGCCGCCTCGCCGCGCATCGTCTCGCTGACATGGTCGCATGGCGGCACAAACGGCATGTGCTCCAGCGCGTCAAAGAACTCCCGCGCGAGCGATTCATATCGATCCATCGAAAACGCATCATCCTCCTTTTATCTCATACCATGAGACATGATTATAACCGCGAAAAGGCGCGTTGTCAACCGATAAAGCGACTAAAAAGCGCGCGGCAGGTCATGCAACCTGTCAAAGCCGGCGGCAGGGGCAAATGACGTAGAAAAAAGTGGACAAAAAAACGCACGCTTCAGCGATTGTTCGCTTTTCGCGCACCAACTTGCGGCACTTGCGCACCTATGGTATAATGAAAGCGCACAGGGGGCCTGAAGATGTTCACAGGGTTTACACAGGACGCCATCGATTTTCTGATGGATCTGCGGTTTCACAACGATCAAACGTTCTATGAGGCGAACAAGGAGCGCTATGAGACGCTTCTCAAGGAGCCGCTGCGCGCGCTCTGTGAGGAGATGGCGCCCATCATCAGGCGCGTAGATCCCGCGCTCGACACGCGTCCATCGCGCACGATGTCCCGCATACGCCGTGATACGCGCTTTTCTAAGGATAAATCGCCTTTCCGCGATCACGTCTGGCTGTCCTGGCGCTATCCCGGCGAGAGTCGAAGCGAGGGCTTTGATCTGTACTGGGGCTTTGGCCCGGACTGGTACAGCTGGGGCTGCGGCATGTACGCGTCCGATAAGCCCGTCATGGACGCGCTCCGACTGCACATCCGCCGCCATCCCGAGGAGGTCCGCGCGCTCTTTATGGCGCCTGAGATCCGTGACCGTTACGCGATATACGGGGAACGCTACGTGAGGCTCGCCGTGCCTGAAGACGTGCCCGATGATTTGCGCGATCTCTACGTCAGGCGCGGATTCGGCATCGAAAATATCCCCGATCCATCCGACTGGAAAGCGCTGTTTTCCCGTGAATGCGCCGAGAGACTCGCGCGGGAGATCACCGCGATGGCGCCGCTTCAGCGGTTCATGCGGCAAATGCGTCTGAAGGCCGAGGCGGCACAGCAGGCGGCCGTTCGTGAACGAGAGGCGAAAGCGCGTGCGCAGGGGGGCGATACGCGCGTCATCATCGCAAGGCGCGAGGATGAGTTCGAATTCTGACGGCATTTAAGGATATGTAATATAATAGGAAGAAACTCCCTCGTATTGCGTCGTTGGGAAGTGGCGAAAACGAGGATGGCATCAAAAAAAGCGCGGCACACGCCGCATGAGGAAGGATGACCGCTGTGAACCTTATCTTTGAGGCGCTCAAGGCGATGCTCTTCGGCGTCGTGGAGGGCGTCACGGAATGGCTGCCGATCAGCTCGACCGGCCACATGATATTGCTCGATGAACTCGTGCACATGCGCATGAGCGACGCGTTCATGGAGATGTTCGACGTCGTGATCCAGCTCGGCGCGATACTGGCCGTCGTCGTGCTCTACTTTCATAAGCTCTGGCCATTTCAGCGCGTGAAGAGGGGAAAAGGACTGGCTAGCTGTCTCAAAAAGGACACGCTTCGGCTTTGGGGCATGGTCATCATCGCCATCCTCCCCAGCGCGATCATCGGCCTGCCGCTCGACGATTGGATGGACGCGCACCTGCATACGCCGCTCGTCGTCTCGGCCATGCTCATATTGTACGGCATCGCGTTTATCCTCTTTGAGCATCACTATAGGGGCGAGGCGCGTGTGCAGCGCGTTTGCGATATCGGCGCCAGGCTCGCGCTGGGCATCGGGCTTTTCCAGGTGCTCTCACTCGTGCCCGGCACAAGTCGCTCGGGCGCGACCATACTGGGCGCTATGCTGCTCGGCTGCGCGCGTCCCGCGGCGGCGGAGTTCAGCTTCTACATGGCGATACCGACCATGGCCGGCGCGAGTTTGGTCAAGCTGCTCAAGTTTGGCCTTCATTTCACCGCGGCGGAAGCGTTTTTGCTCGCCATAGGCTGTTTGACCGCGTTCATCGTATCCATCGTCGCCATCAAGACGTTCATCGGCTACATCAAGCGCCACAGCTTTGCCGCGTTTGGCTGGTATCGCATCGCGCTCGGCGTACTCGTCGCGGTCTATTTCATGGTCAGGGGATAGGACAGAAGAACGGGCGCTGTGATTAGTCATCCAAAGAAAGGCTCAAAGGCGAGCGGCGTGTAGCGCAGCACGTTTTGTTCATCCCGCGCGCTCAAAAAGAGGCAGATGCGTTCCGCCTGAAACGCGAACGGCTCCGTCTCCTGCGATATGAACGGCAGCGCGCGGGCATCGGCTTTGTGGGCGAGCGTGACATGCGGCTCAAACGGCTCCCGCGTGCAGGGCAGCTCCTTCGCGGTCAGCGCGTTTACAAGCGCGTCATGCAGCGGCGAGAGCGGCGGTTCACCTTTCGCGCGCAGGATCAGTATCGCGTGGGCCGGCTCCTTGAAATGATCGAGCCCTTCAAGCGTCACACGCGGCGCTGGAAACGATGCCGCGCAGTTCCGCATCACCGCGCGCACGTCATCACAGCGTGCTTCGGGCACCTCGCCCAGAAACGCGAGCGTCAGATGGAGATTTTCCGGAAGCGTGTACGCGCCGGGTATGAAGCGCTGGGCGTAAAGCGCACGCTGGGCCGCTTTTGCGCGCGCTTGCGGCGGCAGCGTCAGCCCGATGAAGAGACGCATGCGTTTCCCCCTTGAAGTTTAATTACAAAGTGTGAAAATATTTTGCGAATTCACATATCAGCGTTGTCATGTGATGCGAAAGACGCCGTGAACGTTCGCCAAGCCAGCGCTTTACGAGCGTCTCAAGATATGTTTTGCAAAAGATCACCCGAAAGTCTTGACAACAATCGGGTGACCTCTTATAATTAATAAAAGGGCAGGGTGGTCAGTCTCCGCGGCGGTTATGGATGATTAAACCACAATAACTGCCT
>CAYUZP010000106.1:0-6695 GCA_964449655.1 uncultured Oscillospiraceae bacterium | reverse complement strand
AGTTTGAATGGGTCAAAACCGGTTGCGTCATTGCCGCGCACAGTGGCCCCGGTGCGTTCGGTGTCGTGGGTTTTGAGGCCTGACCCATCGCATAAACTGACATATGAAAGCGGAGACGGTTGTATCTCCGCTTTTTCAATTGGAAGCACATCCTGAAAGTAAAGATGATTCAATTCAGGTATGTTAACGAGCACAGCGCCATTCGCGGCCTCCTTTTCTGTTGTGCGCCTGGACGATTCGGAACGGCTGGCGCGTCATTTTGGACTGATAGCCCGTTCGCACACATGGCTTTATCATTTAGAGAGTTTGCCCTGTAATGGTTTGCGCCCTATACGGATCCTATTTTCGGCTCAAGCCATTTCCCCCAACTCAAGCGCCGCATATCACAGCATGAAAGTCCATCACAGCTGCATTTTTAAAGCGATGCCCATTTTTCAAAAGCACGATCAAAAAGTGAACGGTCTCAATTCCTGCGCTTCTAAACATTGAAACTGCTGATCGACCGTTCACGATATATTGTATATTTAAAGGGGTCTTTTTTGTCGCCCACGCGACGTGTGCAGCTCAGGCTTCACAAGATTTCGTTGCCTGATTTATATCTCATCCTCCTCTGTGCCATCATCATGCGGGTGATGGACACTTTCGTCATCCGTATGCTCATCTTCATCTTCACGGTTTTCGTCATTCAAGTCCGTCTCAGACCCTTCAGCGGTATCCAAATCGCTTTCCTCTTCATCGTGCTCTGTAGCCGTCACACCGACGATACGCCTGTCCTCCGCTACGCGCATCACGCGCACGCCCTGCGATACGCGGCCGATGATCGAAACATCGCGCACGGGCATCCGTATGATCGTGCCATCATCGGTGATCAGCATGAGATCCTCCTCGTCGTCTACGAGCAGCTGAGCAGCCAGAAGCCCTGTTTTGTCCGTCAGACGCATGGCGAGAATGCCTTTCCCGCCGCGGCTCTGCGTCCGGAATTCGGAAATTTCAGTGCGCTTTCCATATCCATTCTGTGTGATCGCAAGGACATGTTTGCCCTCTTCCACGCGGGCAATGTCGATCACCTCGTCGCCCTGTGCGAGATCGATCGAGCGAACACCCATCGAGTTGCGTCCCATGGCGCGCACATCCTGTTCGCTGAAGCGAATTGCCTGGCCCATCCGCGTCGCCAAAATCAGTTCATCCGAACCGCTGGTCAGTTCAACGCCGATCAATTCGTCATCTTCGCGCAGCACGATGGCGATGAGACCGGTTTTGCGCAGGTTCGCGAATTCAGACAGTTCTGTCTTTTTGATGAGACCATAGCGCGTTGCCATGGCGAGACAGTAGCCCTCGCGCTGACCGGGCAGCGCAATCATTGCGGTGACCTTTTCGCCGCCATCCAGCTGCAGCAGGTTGACGATCGCTGTGCCGCGCGCTGTACGACCGGCTTCCGGAATCTCATACCCCTTGAGGCTATAGACGCGTCCTTTGTTGGTGAAGAACAGGATATCCGCGTGTGTAGAGGTGACCAGCAGCTTTTCGCAATAGTCCTCCTCGCGCGTGGTCATGCCCATCACGCCCTTGCCGCCGCGGCTTTGCGTCCGATAGGTGGTGCGGGGAATGCGCTTGACATATCCAAAATGTGTCATCGTGACGACGACGCTGTCTTCCTGTATCAAATCTTCCGGATCGATCTCGCCATCCATCGCGCTGATCTGCGTGCGGCGCGGGTCGGCAAACTTTGCCTTGATCTCCAGGATTTCATCCCGCACAATGCCGAGCACTTTCTTTTCATCCGCCAACACAGAGCGCAGATAGGTGATCGTCTCTTGCAGCTGAGCGTATTCCTCCTGAAGCCTTTCGCGCTCTAAGCCGGTCAAGCGGGCCAGACGCATGTCCAAAATCGCCTGCGCCTGCTTGTCGGTCAGGGCAAAGCGATCCATCAGCTGAACCTTTGCCTCGCCGGTATTTGCGCTTTGCCTGATGATACGAACAATTTCATCGATGTTATCCAGCGCGATGAGCAGTCCTTCGAGGATATGCGCGCGTGCCTCTGCCTTGTCCAGATCATACCGCGTCCGTCGGGTGATCACATCCTTTTGATGCTCCAGATAATGGAAGAGCATCTGGTGCAAACTGAGCACCTTGGGTTCGCCGTCCACCAGTGCCAGCATGATCGCACCGAACACATCCTGAAGCTGCGTATGTTTATACAGATAATTCAGCACGACCGCAGCGTTCACGTCGCGTTTGAGTTCAATGACGATGCGCATGCCCTCACGGTCACTCTCGTCGCGTATGTCGCTGATCCCATCGATGCGTTTTTCATGTACAAGCTCCGCGATTTTGGCGACAAGCTGCGCTTTGTTGACCATGTAAGGGATCTCGTTGACAACGATGCGCTGACGGTTTCCGGGCATGGGCTCGATATCCGTCTTGGCGCGCACGATGATGCGTCCTCTGCCCGTGCTGTACATGTCATAGATGCCGCGCTTGCCTAATATGATGCCGCCGCCGGGAAAATCCGGCCCTTTGATGCTCTCCATCAATTCCTGCGTGGTCACGTTTGGGTTGTCAATGAGCTTGACGACGCCATCGATGACCTCGCCCAGATTGTGCGGCGGAATATTCGTCGCCATGCCCACCGCGATGCCGGATGAGCCGTTGACGAGCAGATTGGGGAAACGGCTGGGGAGGACATTCGGCTGCATCAGCGTCTCATCGAAATTGGGTGAGAAATCGACGGTTTCCTTATCGATGTCCGCGAGAAGCTCCATGTTGATCTTGCTCATGCGCGCTTCAGTGTAACGCATGGCTGCCTCTCCATCGCCGTCGACGGAGCCAAAGTTGCCCTGTCCATCCACCAAGGGATAACGCGTGGCAAAGTCCTGCGCCATACGGACGAGCGCGCCGTACACCGAGCTGTCGCCATGCGGGTGGTATTTACCCAAAACATCGCCCACTATGCGGGCGCATTTACGATACGGTTTGTCCGGCGTGACGCCCAGCTCATGCATGGCGTAGAGTATGCGGCGATGGACGGGCTTGAGACCGTCACGCACATCGGGCAATGCGCGTGTGATGATCACTGCCATCGCATAGGAGATGAAGCTCTTTTTCATCTCCTGTTCCAGATCAATTGGCTTTAAGCGATCGATGTCGGTGGTATTTCCAGGGAGATTGTCCTTAAAATCCAAGAAGTTCTCCTCCTTATATCCTCCGATCAGATATCCAAATCAAGCACGAGCTTGCTGTTTTGTTCAATGAATTCTCTGCGAGGCTCGACCTTTTCGCCCATCAGCAGGGACATGGTTTCGTCAGCCGCGATGGCATCCTCCACGCTCACGCGCAGCATTGTGCGCTTCTTGGGGTCCATGGTCGTGTTCCAAAGCTGTTCGGCGCTCATCTCGCCCAATCCTTTGTAACGCTGGACCTCGGGCTTCTTATCCCTGCCGATCTCGCCGATCACGCGATCACGCTCTTCATCGGAATAACAATAGCGTTCCGTGTTTTGATAGGTGACCTTGTACAAAGGCGGCTGCGCTGCGTATACGTGTCCCTGCTCGATCAGCGGACGCATATACCGATAGAAAAACGTGAGCATCAGTATTCGGATATGGCTGCCGTCGACATCCGCGTCTGTCATGCAGACGATGCGGTCATAGCGCAGTTTGCTGATATCAAAATCCTCTCCGACGCCGCACCCAAAGGCGGTGATCATCGCCTTGATCTCCTCGTTTGCCAGCACACGGTCTAGTCGGGTTTTTTCCACATTGAGTATCTTGCCGCGCAGAGGCAGTATGGCCTGAAAATGCCGATCACGCCCCATCTTTGCGCTTCCGCCTGCCGAATCGCCTTCCACGAGGAAGATTTCGCATAGCTTCGGATCGCGTTCAGAGCAATCCGCAAGCTTGCCAGGCAGGCTGCCGCTTTCCAATATGGTTTTGCGTCGGGTCAATTCGCGCGCTTTGCGCGCAGCTTCACGCGCCCTGGACGCGGCCAGACAGCGATCCAGTATGAGCTTGGCCGTCTGTGGATTCTCCTCAAGGTAATCCGAAAACTGTTTTCCGACGATCGAGTTGACCGCTGTTCGAACCTCGCTGTTGCCCAGCTTGCTCTTGGTTTGGCTCTCAAACTGAGGATCTTCAAGCTTCACGGAGATGATCGCTGCCAGCCCTTCGCGTACGTCGTCCCCCGTGAGATTCGCGTCATTTGCCTTGAGAATGCCGCGCTTGCGGCCATAATCGTTGATGACGCGCGTGATGGCCATCGAGAATCCCGCCATGTGCGTGCCGCCGTCCGGCGTATGGATCGTGTTGACGAATGAAAATATGTTTTCTGTATAGGAATCGTTGTATTGCATGGCCACTTCGACGCTTGTCGTGCCTGACATTCCGCTGATATAAATCGGTTCGGGGAACAGCACTTCCTTCTTTTTGTTGATATACTTGACGAATTCGCTGATACCCCCCTCGTAGTGAAAGACGCATTCGACAGGTTTTTCAGGCCGTTCATCCCGAAAGACGATGCGTATGCCGCGGTTGAGAAAAGCCATCTCGCGAAAGCGCGCCTTGAGCGTGTCAAACTGGAAATCGCCGGTCTCAAAGATCCCTTCGCCGCTGCCGTCTTTGACATCCGGCCAGAACTGTATCGTCGTGCCGGTGCGTTCGGTCTCTCCGATGATCTTGAGATCGTAGAGCACTTTGCCGCGCTCATATTCCTGTTGGTAGATCTTTCCGTCCTGATAGACGGTCACGCACAGATGCTTTGACAATGCGTTCACGACAGAAGCGCCGACTCCATGAAGCCCGCCGGAAACCTTGTATCCGCCTCCGCCAAACTTTCCGCCCGCATGCAACATGGTCAGACAGACCTCGACCGCGGGGCGCCCGACCTTGGGATGGATGCCCACAGGGAAACCGCGTCCATCGTCCTGCACTGTACAGGAACCGTCCTTGTGCAGCGTGATGATCACCTCGTGGCAAAAACCCGCCAGCGCTTCGTCGACCGCGTTGTCGACAATCTCGTAGACGAGATGATGCAGCCCACGTTCATCCGTTGAACCGATGTACATGCCGGGGCGCTTGCGCACGGCTTCAAGCCCTTCAAGAACTTGAATGTCGTTTTCATCATATTTTTCAATCCGATTTTCAGGATCGTTCATATTGTTGATCTCCTGATGATCATCCATGCCCTTCCCTCTTCTCCGATACTCCTGCAGTTTCAGTGCCTTGCCGCTCGACAAAGATGTCCGATGTGCCGTACACCTGCTCATTCGTGCGCTGTGCCAGAGTCGCCGTTGATATGGGTGACAAATAGACACGGGGGTTTTCCATGACGCCCCCTGCGCGCCTTGCGCCCGCGCAGATGACCGCACTTTTGGCGTCGATTCCCTGACGCGCAAGAATGCGATTTTGCCTGCGAATTTCCGCAAGCATCGCGCCTGTTACCGCATTGTCAATGCTTTGCGTGAGATCGATAATGGCGACGATTTCAGCCGTGTGAACCGCGACATCATCGCCCAGATGAAGGATCATATTTCCCTCCACGCGTCGTCCTTTGACGGTTGTGCTGAATGTATCTTTACCTATTAATAGTATACCAAATTTTGCTCCTTTTTTCAAATGGCATTTGAACGTTTTCTGCTGTATGATTCAAAAAATAATGGACAAAAAAAGGCGCTTATTTTAAGCACCTTTTGATCAACCAGCCACGGCAAAGTTTTTATTCATTTGGAGCAGAATCGATGATTTCTTCTATCCATTCAAGCACATTTTCCCCAATAGACTCCTGATCCAGCTCATCTTCCTCTGTGGTTTCCTCGACATAATCGGTCTGCTCAAACCATACCGGCGTGACATCGATCAGTTCCGCGTCGCCAAAATCTCCCTGTACATAGAACCAATCGATTGCATCATCATAAAATAGAATTTCGTCAATCAAGCCGATTTCCTTGGCTTGTGTCGCCGTGAGCAGTCTTCCATCGAGCAGCTGTTCATTTTCGGCAACTGCCTCGCCGCGCGCATCAGCAATGGCATCTACGAAGTAAGCGAAGCTTTCGTCCACAATGCTCTGCAAAATAGCGCGCTGCTCATCGGATAAGCCCTCTGGGTTTGTCAGTTTATTCTTTCCGGAAACGATGTATTCCGTCTGTATTCCGAGCTTTTCAAGCATACCCGCGTCATTGCTATCCTCAAGGTACACGCCAACGCTGCCCGTCAGCGACATTCTTGCCGCCGCGATCTTCTGCGCCGCCATCGCCACATACACACCTGCCGAACAGCACTCGCGTTCGATATACGCATACACAGGACGGCCCGTTTCAGCCCTGTACGTCATCAGCGCATGATACAGTTCATCCATCTCATAGACGCTTCCGCCAGGTGTATCCAAGGAGAGGATCAATCCAATATTGTCTTGATCCAGAATCAATGCATCGATTTCATCGATCGTGCCATAATGATCGTAGGTATAGCTGCTCATGTCGATTTCGCCATATATCTCCAGCAAAGCAACATAGTCGTTATCACGCTGATGATGTATGGCTTTTTCGCTCTCGCCCGTTTCCTCAGCCAAAGCGCATGTGAATACGCAAAGCATCAGAACAACGCACAACAGCACAAAGCATTTTTTCGCCATTTCTGTTTCCCCTTTCAACTTGCATTTACCATACGGCAGGCTGATAGATGCAGATTTCGCTTTTTGACAAT
>CAYUZP010000105.1:0-6761 GCA_964449655.1 uncultured Oscillospiraceae bacterium | reverse complement strand
TGAGGGATCATAAGGTCCATAAGATTGAAAATACTTCACGTGTGTTCCGGATATCGCGATGGGCGCATTAGACATCTGTGAAAGTCTTTTTCCCAATAAGGCGCGGTTGTGCCATGATGAAATCAGTGCTTCCCTAGTGCAAGAGGAATATGGGCCATTCGGGTGTCTCCTTGGTATTGTGTTGAGTTGATTACTTACACTACGCTTAAGGCTACCCTTTGGCTTTTTTCAATATATACCAACATGTATCCTTTATCAACAAATCAAGGATTTCAACACATATGTATTTAAAGAACTCGCTGCATGGATGTGGACGAATTTCAGGAAAGGTTGACACCACAAGGGATATGCGGTATGATAGCGCTATACTTGTCTATATTGTCATTTATCATTTTTAAACTGCGATCATAGACAGGAGGTATGACCGTTGAATCATCTCTATCGATGGTACTGCAGGAGTTATCAATGGGTTTTTCGTGCTCTGCTTCCCGTGCTGCCGTATCGTGAGCCCAAACTGCTTGACAGTCTGGCGGCTGTGCCCGATGTGCTGCGTGAAGCAGGCAAGAGCACTGTGTTGCTGGTTGCGGACGGTACGGTTAGAAAGCTTGGGTTGACCGAGCCCTTGGAGAGTGCTTTGACGGCATCGGGCATTCGCTTCGCGGTTTATGAACAGCACACACAGAACCCGACAACCGATGATGTCGAATCCGCACGCGCTGTCTACATCGATCATAGCGCTGAGGCGATCGTTGCGGTTGGCGGCGGATCTGCGATAGACTGCGCGAAGGCTGTCGGCGCGCGCATCGCGAGACCGAACAAGGACGTTCGTAAGATGCGCGGAATGCTGAGCGTGTGGCGAGAGACGCCGTTGTTGATTGCCGCACCAACGACGGCTGGCACGGGCAGCGAGGCAACGGTAACTGCGGTTATCACAGATGCTAAAGCATGCTATAAATATACAATAAATGATTTTAAATTGATTCCGGATTATGCTGTGCTTGACCCCAAGCTGACGCTCGGCCTGCCGCCTCACATTACCGCGACGACCGGCATGGACGCTTTGACTCACGCGGTAGAAGCATATATCGGACGCACGACGACGGTGTTGACCCGCTCGATGAGCGAGGAAGCCGTACTGTTGATTGCCCAAAATCTGGTGCGCGCGTTTGAACACGGCGACGACATCGAAGCGCGCACGAATATGCTTCGCGCATCGTATTGCGCAGGCGTGTCATTCACGCGGTCATATGTAGGATATGTGCATGCCATTGCGCACTCGCTGGGCGGGCAGTATGGGATTGCGCACGGATTGGCGAACGCGATCATACTGCCGCATGTCCTTAAACGTTATGGCGCCGCTTGTGACGCGAGCTTGGCGAAACTGGCGCGGATTGTCGGTGTTGCATCTGACGAAACCAAAGACGCGGAAGCAGCTGAGGCGTTTATCGCATGGATCGAGCAGCTGAATCGGCATTTTGGAATTCAAGATGGGTTTGAAGCGATCCGTGAAGAGGACATCCCGATCATGGCGCAACACGCTGCAAAGGAGGCCAACCCGCTTTACCCAGTGCCCCGTTTGATGGATCAGGATGAGCTGGAGGAGATCTATCATGAGTTGATGATCACGCATTCACCACACCTTTAAAAGTGAATCTCATAAAACGATAAGTTCTCAATCCATTGAAAAACCGGAGGAGACCATGGATATTCAATCGATTGTCGCCGCACAGCGCACCTATTATGCCACAGGCAAGACGCTTGACATCTCCTTCCGACGGGAAGCGCTTGACAAGCTATGTAGTGCCATCCGCGCCCATGAGAACGGGATCAACGCTGCATTGCAGTCGGATCTCCATAAATCGCCAACAGAGACCTTCATGTGCGAGACTGGCCTGACCCTGAGCGAACTTTCTTATGTAAAAAAGCATTTCGCGCACTGGGCAAAACGTCATCGCGTGATGACGCCGCTCGTGCAGTTTCTTGCCTCCAGCTACACCGTTCGTGATCCTCTTGGCGTCGTGCTCATCATGTCGCCTTGGAATTATCCGTTTTTGCTTACGATGGAACCACTTGTCGGTGCGCTGGCGGCAGGAAACTGTTGCGTGCTCAAACCGTCCGCTTATGCGCCTAGAACATCTGACATCATCCGCGAAATCGTCAGCGAGTGTTTTCCGCCCGAATATGTCGCTGTTGTCGAGGGCGGGCGCGCGGAGAATCAAGCGCTCCTCGATCAGAAATTTGACCATATCTTTTTTACCGGCGGTGTCAACGTCGGCCGCGAGGTCATGCGGCGCGCTGCCGAACATCTCACGCCTGTCACGCTTGAACTCGGCGGCAAAAGCCCTTGCATCGTCGATTCAACAGCCAATTTGAAGCTCGCCGCACGCCGAATCGCGTTTGGCAAGCTGCTCAATTGCGGACAGACCTGTGTTGCGCCGGATTATCTGATCATTGACAGTCGCGTGAAAGAGACGTTCTTTGAGCTCCTTCAAAAAGAAATCGAACACATGGTTGGCACAGACGCATTGGATAACGAAAACTATGTTCACATGGTCAATGAAAAGCACTTTTGGCGTGTCAACGGTCTCATTGATTCGGAGAAAGTCGTCTTCGGAGGCCGTGCTGATGCCAAAACGCTGTGCATACAGCCGACTGTGCTTGACCATGTCACGCCTGACGATCCCGTTATGCAGGAAGAGATCTTTGGCCCGGTGCTGCCCGTGCTCACGATGGACAACCTTGATGAAATCATCGCATTCATCAACGAACGACCGCATCCGCTTGCGCTCTATCTGTTTACCGGCGACAAGGAGGTCAAACGCCGCGTGTTGCGCGAAGTCCCATTTGGTGGTGGTTGTATCAACGATACGATTATCCATATTGCAACGAGCCGGATGGGCTTTGGAGGCGTCGGCAACAGCGGCATGGGTAGCTATCACGGCAAGTATAGTTTTGATACGTTCAGTCACGAGAAAAGCATCGTCGACAAATCCACGCTGTTGGACATGCCCGTTCGTTATATGCCATATACGAAGCTGAAGACATCATTATTGAGATTCTTTTTGAAATGATGCCTGAAGCATCTTGCCTATAAAAAACTGGCTTTTTCTTTGTTTAAACAGCGCGATGAAGGAAGATATGCAGCCGCATTCGCTTGGGACGCAACGATCGCTCCAGTGGATCGTCAAAAATGGCACCGGTGAAGCGGTGACTGCGAGGGAGAGGAAAACATGGGCAGATTTACAAGAAGTTTCGCTTTAACAATGATCTTGTGCGTTGTGACGTGTAGTGCCGTTTTAGCAGAAACGGCGGACGTGCTCATTTTGCAGACAGCTAAACAGGCCAATCTGCGCGATCTTCCGTCCACAAAAAGCGAATTGATCATGTACGTCGAGCCTCATACGCAGGTCACCGTCATATCCCAGATAGATCAAGGCGGTGAGGTTTGGGCATATGTCCATATCGACAGCCTAGACCGCAGCGGTTATCTGCTCATGTCACTTTTGGAACCGGTTCCAACGCCGACCCCCGAGCCCACACCTACGCCAGAGCCAACGCCGACCCCCGAGCCCACACCTACGCCTGAACCCACACCTACGCCTGAACCCACACCAACGCCGTCTCCTGAACCTCCTCAGGAAGAGATCTTTGAAGAGGAGAAGCTAGGGCGCACGCGCGCCAAAACCAACCTGCGCAAGGCTCCGGGCGGCGATATCATACTCGCTGTACCGGCAGGTGAAAGTTTGCGCATACTCGGGCAGATCGAGCAAGGCGAAACTCTTTGGTTGCATGTGGTTGCCGAATCTGGACAGGAGGGTTACATGATGGACGAGTTTATCCGTCAAGTCCGTCCGGTCAAGATCGAACCGATTTCAGAGAGCGAGGTTCGCTCGCTGTTCCCGATCATCTCCTCCGATCCAATCGGCGACATTCAGCGCATCATCCCGTTTACTTATTCTGACGAGGAACTGTCCGCCTATCAGACGCTTATCGTTGGCTCGCGTTCTGATGCCGTGCTTTCGCTCAAGCGCGCGCTCTATGAGAAGGGCTACTATGCGCAGTCCCACGAGAACACGCTTTACACAGAATCAACCGCCGATGTGATTAGGGTGTTCCAAAAAGCTGTCGGCTTACCCGTGACCGGCATCGCCGATCCCCACACACAAGCGATGCTTTTTGACGAGCGTACGCCTGCTAAACAGGGAAGTCCGCAGGAAGTCTTGTATTTGGACAATACAATGGACGCACCGCTCAGTATACAGCGCGGGGAAGTCACCATCAATCATTATTGCGGAAGCGTGCAGCTTACAGTCAAAAATCGAAGCGGGGGACGTTTGACGCGTTTTGGCGTTAAGATCATTCCAAACGATAGAGATGGCGAGTTTGTCTATATGGCGGAAACGTTCGCGGAGGAGATTGAGCGGGAATATAACGTCGATGATATCTCTATCGCCAACGGGAACAGCTATTCAGACTTTTACAGCGAGGAGACTCTGGCTGATGGCACCATCGTCGATCATCACTTTAATGTCAGTCAAGAACTGTATTTTGCTGGCGCACAGGTTGCTGTGAGCTGGTATCACAGCGGTGGACGCAACGTTTATATCGATGATGACCAAATGATATTCGTGCCTGTCGGAGAAGGAGCCGAGGATATCCTGATGCACACGCTTCCCATCACCGTCACGGAAAGCGAAAAGGCGGATTCAAAGTGGGAATTGGGGATTGTCACACGTTATGTGTTGCCCGTCTATCAGCAGTATTATGGGTTGCCCCAAGGCGCATGGATCAAAAGGACGACAAAGGGATATCCAGCGGACGAGGCGGGATTGCAGCCAGGTGATATCATCGTGGGCATCGATGATTTGACGATTCTCGGTGACGCGACCATGCGCAAAGCGCGTGGACGGATTAAAGAAGGGCAGATCGTCACTGTCTATTTCTGGCGCGATGGGCAATATTATACGACCGAGTTGGTACGCGGTGAGCGTTAATCGCATCTTGCGCTGTCAAGAGACATTACAGAGGGGATCATCTCATGAGATTGGTTGTTCAAAGGGTGCGGGAGGCCTTTGTGACGGTCGATGGCGAGGAGCTTGGCCGAATCGGACCAGGGTTTATGGTGCTCTGCGGCGTTGAGGAGGGGGACACGGCGGCGGATGCTGCCTATTGTGTCGAAAAGACAGTCAATCTGCGCGTGTTTGAAGACGATGCGGGCAAGATGAATCGCTCCATACTCGAAGCCGGCGGCGCGGTGCTCGCCATTTCACAGTTTACATTGCATGGTGACGTGCGCCATGGACGCAGGCCGAGCTTCATCCGTGCGGCACGGCCTGAAACGGCAGTTCCGCTCTATGAGGCGTATTGCGATGGCGTGCGCGCGGCGGGCATTCAGGTGGAAACAGGACGCTTTGGTGCGGACATGAAGGTCTCCCTCATCAACGACGGACCTGTGACGCTGCTCATCGATTCCAGAAAGCTGTTTTAACCCTGAAATCGGCGGAGGAGGCGCAAACATGGCGTTGGATATCAAAACCGTCTGTGGAGGGCCTGTAGATGTAAACACCTATGTGGTCGCCAAGGAAAATGGAAACGACTGTGTGCTGATCGATCCTGGCGCTGAAACCGCTGCGGTCAAAGCGGCTGTCGGTGAAAGAAATGTGACGGCAGTCCTGCTCACACACGCGCATTATGATCATATCTTTCACATGCAGCCGTGGCTTCAACAGGGAGCCAAGCTCTATGCGCACCGATTGGAGATCCCCGTACTGGGTTCGCCGGAACTCAATTTGTCTGCAATGTTTGGGGATACGCCTCTGCGGATGCCGTCTCCAGACGTCGTTCTTGAGGACGGGGACACCTTTGAAGAGGCAGGTATTTCATTCACCGTGCTGCACACGCCGGGCCATACGCAGGGAAGCGTTTGCTATCTGACCGGAAAGACGCTCTTCAGCGGCGATACGATGTTCTACGCCAGCTATGGTCGCGTCGATTTTCCGGGCGGGAGCGCCGCGCAGATGCGAAAGTCTTTAGACAAGCTGTGCAAGCTCGACGGGGAGACCATCGTCTATCCCGGTCACGACAGGAAGACCAAAATCGCGTGGGAACGGGGGAGACCCGCGTGAAAATCGTCATCAAGACGCCGCTGCCCGCATTTTTCAACGACATTGCTGACGTGGTTCGCCTCTTTTACGGAGAAGGCGCGGCGGTTATGCCCGGCGAGGAACATGACGCGACACTCCTGCACGAGCATTCCCTAGCTAAAGGCATGTGGCATGAGACGTTTACGCTTATCGATAGAGGGGGCAATCATTCCTGTACACTGGAAGAGCAGGCATTCTTCGCCGGCAGCGACTGGACTGAAAAGCTGGAAGAGAAACGCAGGCTCAAGCGGTTGATCAAGCGCTGCTGCTATCAGCTTTTCAAGGCATATACGGGCCACCATCCGGCATGGGGCTCGCTGACCGGCATTCGCCCCACGCGACTGTACTATCAGCAGATGGAAAATGGCCTGACCCGACAACAAGCGCGTGTGCGTCTTGCCGAGCTGTTCGATCTGTCAGAAGAAAAGCTCGACTTGCTCGACGAGGTCATCGATACGCAGAGTGACCTGACCAAGCCATTGCCGCGCGAGTGTGATCTCTATATCGGCATCCCTTTTTGCACGACGCGCTGCGCGTATTGTTCGTTCTCTTCCGGTGAAATAGGCGATGGGCGACTCGTCGAACCCTATTTAAATGCGTTGTTTAGAGAGATCGATG
>CAYUZP010000104.1:0-6803 GCA_964449655.1 uncultured Oscillospiraceae bacterium | reverse complement strand
CGCTTGCCCTGTCACTCGCTGCCCACTGGTGTATCCGATGAACATTCCTTAATCCGCAGATACTTCCTAAAATGGCTATCGTTATCACTTCTGCTACACTGCAAAAATACCCGTCATATTCCTCATATCACTCTACTTCTTCAAAATACGCTGTGATTCCATCATTTTTCATGTTTCCACTAACCACACTGGTCAAGATTTTGAAAATGGATTTCCGTGAGAAAGCGCCGCGCCATATTGCAATGCGGTGGTTTTTTTGATACAATACTCGTCGATTTCGGCTGCTTCTGCATGCAGGGCAGACCTGAAAGGCCGCGCATCACGACGCCGCTTGAGAGCGGCAGGAACCTGTCGGGTATCCTTGGCGAACCCGAACGGAGGGACAACATGAACAAGCGACATGGAAAGAGACGGGTGAACGTGCAATGGCTGACGGGCACAGCCCTGATGATCGCGTTGACGCTCGTGTTGGGCAGCACGCCGCTGGGACGCATCAATCTGCCTTTTCTGACCGCGACGACGATGCACATCCCCGTGATCATCGCCACGCTCGTGCTCGGATTGGGAAGCGGCATGCTGGTTGGCCTGACATTTGGTCTTCACAGTCTCATCAGCAACCTGACGAATGCCTCCTTTTTTGCTCCGTTTTTTATCAATCCTCTGGTGTCCGTGCTTCCGCGTGTGCTGTTTCCCATCGCGGTCTACCTCATCGCAAAGGGAGTCGGCAAATTGACGGAAAAGTTCGATAAGAACCACATCATCGCTTATGTCGCCGCCAGCGGCCTGGGCACGGCAGTCCACACGACGCTGGTCATGGGCATGATCTATCTGCTCTATTCGGATCGCATCCTGGAAATGCTGACGACAGGCGCACAGGTGCCGGACGCGATTGCCCGCGGAGGCGTCGGCATGGGGATTGCGATCATGGGCGTGACAAATGGCGTGCCGGAAGCGATTGTCGCCGTGGTCATCGCGCCTGTGATCGTCATCGCGCTCAACAAAGCGCTCAGATATATAAGGGTTCAGAAATGATCCCAAGGCCAAAGCACAGACAAGCCGGCAGGAACAACCTGCCGGCTTTTGATCGCTTGAAATTTTGTTCTATCGATGTGTTTATTCCTGTTGCCGCGCGGGATGTGCGTTATCGCGCGTCAGGCGGGCATCTATTTCTTCTTTTTCCGCTGCTGTACGGCTTCGGTCAGCAAGAACTCGATCTGCGCGTTGATCGACCTGAAATCCTGTTCCGCCCATGCGGCGATCTCATTCCAAAGCGATGGCGCGAGGCGGAGAAGCACCTGTTTTTTCGCCTTTTCCTCTTTATCCTTGAGTGCGCGCTCCCGTTGAGTGGCCCGCGCTTCCATCTCTTCGATGCGTGCGATGCGCTCTTTGAGCTTTTCCTCCCTCTCGCGAAGGCTGGATTCGTCAATCGCGTGTTCTTCGCTCAATCATCAGCGCCTTCCTTCCGCCTTTGGTTTATATCGGTTCCATGGCGTTCAATAGAGGCTTCCGCTGTTGACGACAGGCTGCGCGTCCTTGCTGCCGCAGAGCACGACGAGCAGATTGGAGACCATCGCGGCCTTGCGTTCCTCGTCGAGCGTGACGACGTGATCCTCGCTGAGCTGGTCGATGGCCATCTTGACCATGCTGACAGCGCCCTCGACGATCTTTTGCCGCGCGGCGATGATGGCGACAGCCTGCTGCCTTTGCAGCATGGCGGCCGCGATTTCCTCGGCGTAGGCCAACGTCGTGATGCGCACATCCTCGATCACGATGCCGGCGTCGCGCACGCGCTCGCTCAGCTCGCGTTCCATGTTTTCGGAGATTTCGTTGCTGCTGCCGCGCAGCGTCTTTTCGGCAATGTCGTCTTCCATCGTGTCAAACGGATAGAGCCGCGCGATGTTTCGTATCGTCGAATCACACTGAATCGACAGGTATTCCTCATAGTTGTCGACAGCAAACACGGCTACGGTCGGATCCTCGACGTGCCAGATGACGACGGAACCGATGATGATCGGATTGCCGAGCGCATCGTTGACCTTCTGCTTGCGGTTGTCAAGCGTTCGGGTTTTCAGAGAAATCTTTTTGGACACGGCCGGCAGCGTTTTGTTTACCGCGATGCCGCTGGAGGATTCGGGCAGGGCGACGGTCCTCGCAGGCGCGTTCGCGGTGACAAAGGGATTGACATAATAGAAGCCCGCAGTCTTCAGCGTGCCGTAGTATTTGCCGAACAGCGTGAACACATAGGCCTGATTGGGACCGATCACCTTAAATCCAAAAAGGCAGATTATGAACCATATACTGATGAGGGTGCCGAAGATGAGAAGGAATGTGCCCAGCACATAGGAAGGGAAGCACAGGGCCCTTATCCCCAAGAGAATGCATGCAATGGAAGCAAGCAAACTGATGATCTCCGCGGCCAGCATAGGAAAGCCACTGGTGTGCGGCGCGATGCGTCCCTCTGGGATGACGCGCTTGTCGATCTCATGATTTGATGCCATGGAGGTGCTCCTTTCGTTCGCCGTCCTGTAGAGAGGTTGTCCGGATGCGCATCTCAAAAAGAGGCGGACGGCGCGGATGTCCTCACGCATTCCGATATCTTTCTGATATCAAAATCATACATCAAACAGCTGAACCTGTCAAGCGCTTTTGAAAAGATATTTGAAGAGAACACCGCTGTGGCGCGGCTCATCCGTCCGAGCCATCGGCCTGCGCGACGGCTTTGATGAACGACATGACGTCCGCATCAATCAGGCATAGGAAACCGTGTACGGCCAGGCGACGGGCAGCGTCTTGACCAGCGGATGGACGCCGAACCAGCATGGCGCGGAGGGCATGAAATCGCTCGATGTGGCGATGTGTTGAACATGCCGATGTCATAAAAGGGCAAGGCAACGGTGCGAATGCCGTTTTCCGGGCGGCGAAGCAGCGCGCTCCGGCAACACGGCGCACGTCGGACACGCGAATGTGCTCTAGATCCCGGCAAACGACAACGGGCATCCCATCGTCAATCTGCACGGCTATGGATAGTCCCGCATGGGCTTTATGACTACGCCGGATGGGCGCGGCGGTTTCAATGAGCACGGACAGCTTTCTCGACGCGTGGTCCGCCAAATCGAAGGGCTACAAGCCCGGCGATCAGGCATGGTACACACACTTTCGCATTGGCAGAGTCGCGCCTGAACGCTACGAAGGGTCGCAGTTCCCCGAGGCGAGGAAGCGCAGGATCAGTTCTTCAGGCAGATGACGCCGAACTTCGATCAGGCGACTTCCGCCGTCGCGCTGGGCGAGGCGAAGATTCCCATCGTGATCTAATTCGGCGATTACATCGATAATGGCCCCGAGGACATCATGTCCACCGGATTTTGGCGGGGCATTCGTGACGGCGCGACGGTCGTCGATCTGCCCAAGATCGGCATTACCGGCAACGGCCACTTCATGTTTCAGAAGATGAACAACGCGGAAATCGTCGCGCGCATTGAGAACTGGTTGGGCGTACACGGACTGAACGAATAAAAAATCGACGCGAAGCAAGCGTTAGAATGGAAGTTCTTTCTGCTCGCTTCGCGCATTATGATTCATGAGAAAGACGAACGGAGGATTCGCCCGCCTTCGATTGGAGTTTATCGCGCTTTGTGTCGGTTAACGCCGCGTCACAGCGCCTTTTCCAGCGCAGCCTTGACGGCTTCCTTCAGCGCGTTGCTGGTGATCGTCGCGCCCGAGACGGCCTCTACGGCGTCGATTTCCTCGGCTGTGGAAAGGCCCACGAACTTGCCCGGAATGGACTCGATCGCCTTGGAACCGATGCCCTCCGTTTCATTTTGTTCGAGCACCTCGACGTTGGCGATCTTGCCGTTGGCCATCGTCACGCGCGCGGCGACGTCGCCGTTCATGCCCTGTCCGACGCCCACGTACTGGTTTTCGCCCGCTTCATAGGTCTTCACCGCGCCGACATCCGTGATCTCGCCGGGCTGTGCGGGATTCGATGAGACGACTTCGCCCGCATTGTATTCCGGCAGCGGATCCTTTGCCGCGGCGGCGTTCTTGCCCGCGATGCGGCCAAACGTGACGCACTCGGCCAGATTTGTGCCGCCCTGATACATGCAGACCGTGATGCCGCCGCACTCGCCTGCGCTGTACAGATGCGGGATCGGTTCGCCGTGCACATCGAGCACCTCGGCGTTTTCGCTGCGACGAGGACCGCCCTGCGTGTTGAGGATGCCGCTGAGCATGTAGACCGCATAGTACTTTTCACCATCGAATGCGCGCATCGTCGATGCCTCGCGCCCGCACGCATAGTCAATGCCCGATGCCGCGAACGCGTTGAACGCCTCGATCGTCGCCTTCAGCGTTTCCGGCTTGCATCCCGTGCCCTCGGCCAGCGCTTCAATGGAATCGAACTCGAGAATGCCCGCGCGCTGGTCTTCGGGGATCAGTCCAGCTTCGTCGATGAGCGCTTTCTGCGTCGCGTCAAACACATGCCAGATCTTCTCCGGATACTTCGGGTTCTCCCAGATGCCGTTCTCGTACAGATGGCCGTGGCGGACGATCTCTGCTTCGTTGACAAAGCGATTGCCGTCTGTGCCCACGAGGATGCTCGCGCCGGTGTTCAGCGCGTCCTGTCCGAGCGTACTGAGCTGCGAGCAAGGCGTGCCGAGCTCAACTGGCCAGACCGTGCCGCCCAGACCGAACAGCCCCTCGTAGCAGGTCATGTGCCAAAGATCCGCGCCTACCTCCTGTGCCATGCGGATGCCGTCGCCCGTGTTGTACTGACCGCCGCGCGCCGCGTAGTTGATGACGTTCAGATAGTGCTGAACCATCTCCTTGTTTGCCTCAAAGCCGCCCGTCGCGATGACGACGCCATTCAAAGCGCGCACATTCAGCGTCTGACCGCCACGCTGCACCTGCACGCCGACGATGATTTTGCTCTGCGGATCCTGAATCAGCTTCACGGCAGGGGACTCATACCACACGTCGATCATGTCAGCGCGGTCGAGCACGTTCTGCTTGAAACCGTTGAACATGAAGCTGTCGCTCACGCCCGGATGCGTCGACCAGAGCGCCATCTTGTCGCTGCCAGGCATCTCGGGATATTCCGGACTCATCGCACCGAGATAGGTGGTGCCAACCTTGACGCCTGTCCAGTCCATGAATTCGTCACGGTTGAAGCCAAACTCATCGGAAAGCGTGTCCGCCATGTTTGCAACGCCCTCGGCAATCGTATCTACAATCGCTTCAGGCAGCTCGCGCCCGCCGGACAGCGCGTTGTAATACGTCTTGGCAGCCTCCTTGTCGCCATTGGAATAGGCGAAGAGCTGACCGGCCACTTTGGAGTTGCCACCTGCGAGCGCTTCGCTCATCTTCTCAGCGATCAGCACGTGCGCGCCATTGTCCGCGGCGGTCTTGGCGGCGACCATGCCGGCGGCGCCCATACCCATGACGATGACGTCATACTGTGCATCCCAATGGACGGTATCCGCGTAGGTGTGACCTGACTGCTCGGCGGAAGCGGAGACGCTTATGCCGCCCATTGCGGCGATAGCGCCCAGTGCAGCGCTGCCCTTGAGGAAGCTGCGGCGGGAAATATTGGACATCCCTGATCATCCTTTCATATGCGTCAAAATGTTGCACGTGTGTATCGCGTGCGCTGGTTTTATTATAGCATATTTAAAACATGATGAAAAGAACAAATCTCTTTTTTCCATTGTTTATGTTTCTTTGGTCAAAGCGGACGCCGCCGTATCAGGTGAGACGCACGAGGACAGCCAGAAGCGCGAGATGAGCGGGATAGAAGCCATACGTGAGCCATTTGGGCAGTTTCAGCCGTTTGCGCAGCGGCAGGTTCACAAACACGACGGCGGGCAAGGCGAAGATCCGCATGTCGAACCGTATGCCGAAGAGGGTATATGCGCCAAATCCTTGCAGGGCCCACCAGATCAAAAAACCGCTCGTCGCAGCCATCGAAAGGAGCGGATGTTCACACAACAGGTAGAACAGCAGCATCAGGTGTATGCCGTGAATGCCATAGTCAAGCGAGCCGGAAAAACGTACGCAGAGCATATAGACGCCAAGTGCCAGGATGTATTTTTGCTGTCGCAGGCAGATGATCAGCGTCAGCGCCAGGGCAAGGGAAAGCAGTATGCTCGGCGTCTGCCAGCTGTTCACATAGAACGTATAAATGGAAAGCAGCGGGTTCCGCGTGAATGGGACGGCGTACATCGCCGCGTTTTCATGCCCCAGTCCGAGCGCGTAGAGCGGCTGGGAGATGAGGGCGAGCAGCACGATACGGGAGAGATAGCGTATGGGATCGCGCGTATACACTGCGCCGACCGCGATGCCATATGCAAACATGGGAAAGGCGAGTCGCCCGATCACCCGCATGATGGGATATTGGGGGAATAGCATCTTTCCGGCGTGGTCGATGAACATGAAAATACACGCCAGCAGCTTGATAAGCCCAGAATTCTGATTGGTCTTGACCTGCTTTGGACAGGTGAGCGTATGCAGCGAATCGAGAAGATGAGAAGACAAGCCAATTCCTCCTGTTCAAGAAACTTGATGACGAGGGATGAAAAGTAGCAGTAGGCTTTTTCAGTATAGACCGATTGCATCAAAAGTCAAGCAAAATGATGATTTTCCCCAGGACATACGCATGAATGTTTTTAGGCAGCACCGCACAAATAAGCGGAGTGTCATGTGGTGTTTTTCCGCCATTCGCTTCTTGCAAATTTCTCGATTTACGCCCAGCAATCCTCTGCCATTTGCAATTGTAGCTGACGTAAAACCCATCCGCCTGACAGATGTCT
>CAYUZP010000103.1:0-6835 GCA_964449655.1 uncultured Oscillospiraceae bacterium | reverse complement strand
GTAAAAGGGGGCTGCATGATCGGAAGACGCGATACCGGGGCTTGCGAAAACAGACAGACAAACTTAACATGATGTGTGCGATAGCAAACCTGATACTGGCTGACAGACCATCTCTGGCAGCCTGATTTGGTGTGCGTCGCAAGCGGAAAACTGCAGGAGTTACACTCACAAAACAGGGCAGATGCCAACATAACCTCTGCTTAGTTTCCATAGAACGCTATTATGCGGTGTTGCCTTAACAGCATGATTCAGGCGGCAAAGCGTAAGGCTAGAGGTTACCATACGTTCAAAGGTTTTTCTTCTATGATCTATCTGGTGGCGGGTAAATTCTCCCTTGCTTTCCCTAACCCGTTACAATAATGGGAGTAGAACCGTGCGGATTTCTTCACTTGACGCTAAGAGAGGAATGATGTATACTATGCAATGATATCTCATAATTATGTATTAAATATGCAGAACTTATGCGACGACAGGCCCAAAGAAGCGCTGCTTGTCCGCAGCCCTTGTGAAGCCCAAAGATTCAAAAGGAAAAAACGAGTGTGGCGGAATGTCTGCTGAGTTTGACGAATGAACCGATATGCGATGAGGAGAGAGCCGATGGCAACTTTGATTCTCGAGGATGGATCCCGCTACGAGGGTGAGCTTTTTGGCCACAAAGCACCGGTGACGGGCGAGGTGGTCTTTACGACCGGCATGACAGGCTATCAGGAGACGCTGACGGATCCTTCCTATTGCGGGCAGATCGTCTGCATGACGTATCCGCTGATTGGGAACGTGGGTATCAATGCGGTGGACAGCGAGAGCGGCTATGTGCGCATGAGGGGATTTGTCGTATCCGAGTGTTGCGATGTGCCCAGCAATTGGCAGTGCCAAACGACGCTGGATGCCTATCTCGATGCGCAAGGCGTCACGGGGCTTTGCGGTGTGGATACGCGCGCGCTCACCCGACATGTCCGCGTCTATGGCACCCTTCGCGGCCGCATTGTGGAAGGCGAACCGTCACTGGAGGATCTCAAACTTGCCCAGTCCTTTGAGCTGCATGATCAGGTGGCCCAATGCACGTGCGATGCACCCTACGAGATCGAGGGCGAAGGCGAACTGGTCATTGCCGTGCTAGACTTTGGTCTCAAGCGCGGCATACTGCGAAGCCTGCATGAGCGCGGCTGCTCTCTGCGCGTCTACCCCGCTTACACGCCTGCCGCTGACATCCTCGCCGCGGGCTGTGACGGCGTCATGCTCACCAACGGCCCCGGCGATCCCGCGGACAATCCGCCTGCGATCGCTGCCATTCGAGAACTGATGGATCATAAGCCCGTGTTTGGCATCTGTCTAGGACATCAGCTCATGGCGCTGGCGATGGGCGGTCATACGGTGCAGATGAAATATGGTCATCACGGCGCGAACCACCCGGTCAAGGATCTCGCGCGCGGCGGATGCTATGTCACCGCGCAAAATCACTGTTTCATGGTCGATCCACAGCGACTGCCCGCACATGCGCAGGTCAGCCACGTCAATTGGAACGATCAGACGGTCGAGGGCGTGCGCTACACCGACCGACCGTCGTTCTCCGTCCAGTTCCATCCGGAGGCCTGCGGTGGCCCGCGCGAGACGGGCTATCTCTTTGACGACTTCCTGAACATGGTCAAGAAGGAGGGCGGGCGGCATGCCTAAGAAGGAATGGATTCGAAAGGTTCTGGACATCGCCTCCGGGCCCATCGTCATCGGCCAGGCCGCTGAGTTTGACTACGCCGGCACGCAGGCCTGCCGAGTCCTCAAAGAGGAGGGCATCGAGGTTGTGCTCGTCAACTCGAATCCCGCGACGATCATGACCGATACGGATATCGCTGACCGCGTCTATCTGGAGCCGCTGACCGTCGGTTCGCTGGAAAAGATCATCGCACGCGAGCGTCCGGACAGCTTGCTCGCCTCGCTCGGCGGACAGACCGGCCTCAACCTCGCCATGGAGCTGGACGAAAGAGGGATATTGGCTCAATATCACGTACAGCTATTGGGCACAAAGATCGAATCCATTCGCCGCGCCGAGGATCGCGAGGAATTCAAGGACACCATGCTCGCCATCGGTGAACCCTGCATCGACTCCGTGATCGTCCATGACGTGCAGGCATCCGTTGACTTTGCGAACCAATACGGCTACCCCGTGATCGTCCGTCCGGCATACACGCTGGGCGGCACAGGCGGCGGCATTGCTGATGATGAGCAAAAGCTTCGCGAGATCTGCGCGGATGGCTTGCGTTCCTCGCGTGTGCACGAAAACCTGATCGAGCGCAGCGTTGCGGGCTGGAAGGAGATCGAATACGAGGTCATTCGCGACGGCGCGGGCAATTGCATCACGGTCTGCAACATGGAGAATTTCGATCCCGTCGGCGTGCATACGGGCGATTCCATCGTCGTCGCGCCGAGCCAAACGCTGCGCGACCCGGAGCATCAGATGCTGCGCAGCGCTTCGCTCAACATCATCTCGGCACTGGGCATCGAGGGCGGATGCAATGTCCAATACGCATTATCTCCGGACAGCATGCGCTATTATGTCATTGAGGTCAATCCGCGCGTTTCGCGCTCTTCAGCGCTCGCCTCAAAGGCGACGGGTTACCCTATCGCCAAGGTGACGACGCGCATCGCGCTTGGATATACACTAGATGAGATCATCAACGGCGTCACCGGAGAAACCTACGCTTGCGCCGAGCCGACGCTGGATTATGTCGTGCTGAAATTCCCCCGTTGGCCGTTTGATAAATTTGTCTACGCGGACAAACACATCGGCACAAAGATGAAGGCGACGGGCGAGATCATGTCCATCGGGTTGAACTTTGAGAGCGCACTGCTCAAAGCGGTTCGCTCATTGGAGATGGGGCGCGATTGTCTGGCGACGCCGGCATTGGAAAAGCTGCCTGACGAGGAGATTGAATGCCTCCTGCATGAAATCGACACGGAGCGCTTGTTCGTCGTGGCGGAAGCGCTAAGGCGAGGGGTGAGCATCGAGCACATCCATGGCATCACGATGATCGACATCTGGTTCCTCAAAAAGGTTCAAAACATCGTGCACATGGAATCCGAGCTTCGCGCGTTGGGCAGCGCACAAGGGCTCACGCGTGAATTGCTGCTCACCGTGAAGCGGATGGGCATGGCGGACAGGGCGATCGCGCGATTTGTCGGATCGACGGAGGGTGACATTCGTGCACTGCGCGAGCGCATGGGTGTGCGCGCGTCATTTCGCATGGTCGACACGTGCGGCGGCGAATTCGCGGCGGTCAGCCCATATTTCTATAGCGCATACGGCGTCGCGACAGAGGCGAAAAGCAGCGTAAACAAGACCGTCGTCGTGCTGGGCTCCGGCCCAATCCGCATCGGACAGGGCATCGAATTCGACTATTGCTCCGTGCACTGCGTCTGGGCGCTCAAGCGCGCGGGCTTTGACACGGTGATCATCAACAACAACCCTGAGACGGTTTCGACGGACTTTGACACATCCGACCGGCTGTACTTCGAACCCTTGACGCCCGAGGATGTCGTCAATGTGCTGGAAATCGAAAAACCGGTGGGCGTGGTCTGTCAGTTTGGCGGGCAGACGGCCATCAAGCTGGCAAAAGCTGTACGCGACGCAGGCTATACGATATTGGGTACAGATTTGGGCGGCATCGACACGGCGGAGGATCGCGAGCTGTTTAACGAGCTGCTTTCAAGGCTTCACATCCCGCAGCCGAAGGGCATGACCGTCTTTACGGCGGATGAGGCAGCGAAAGCCGCGGCGGCGTTGGGCTATCCCGTGCTCGTGCGTCCTAGCTACGTGCTGGGCGGACAGGGCATGGAGATCGCGTATGATGAAAAGCACATCCGCGAATACATGTCAATCATCAACATGAACGAGCAGGAACATCCCATATTGGTGGACAAGTATCTGTTGGGCCGAGAGATCGAGGTCGACGCGATCTGCGACGGTGAAAACGTGTTGATTCCGGGCATCATGGAGCACATTGAGCGCGCAGGCATACATTCAGGCGATTCGATTTCCGTCTATCCGCCGCAGCATCTCGCGCCGCGCATTCAGCGTATGGTGACGGAATACACGATCAATGTCGCGCGCAGCTTGCATGTGCGCGGCCTGGTGAACATACAGTTTATCGAATACGCGGGAGATTTGTATATCATCGAGGTGAATCCGCGCTCTTCGCGAACTGTGCCGTATATTTCGAAGGTCACAGGGATCCCGATCGTCGAGCTGGGCGTGCGCGCCTCGCTGGGGGAGAAGGTGCCGCAGATGGGCTTTGGCACAGGGCTGTATCCGCCTTCCCCGACGGTTGCCGTAAAGATGCCCGTGTTCTCATTTGAGAAATTGCCGGAGGTCGAGGTCTCGCTGGGGCCGGAAATGAAGTCGACCGGTGAAGCGCTGGGATTGGCGGAAACGGCGGAAGAAGCGTACCTAAAGGGCTTTGCGTCGACCAAGACAGCGATTCCGCACCCGGAAGAGGGCGGCGTGCTCTTTTCCATTGCGGATCACGACAAGCACGAGGCGCTCGAACTGGCCGAGACGTTGGCCGCGCTGGGCTTTGAGATCTATGCGACGAGCGGAACAGCGCACATGTTTAACTACAATTACGTGGGCGCACAGAGCGTGCCGAGGCCTGGCGAGGATACGGACGCGCTGGCCAAGCTCCTTGATTCCGGAAAAATTCGCCTCATCATCACGACGCCCACGCATGGACGGGATCCTCAGCGTGCCGGCTTCAGGCTGCGCCGCATGGCTGTCGAGTACGGCGTGCCCTGCATCACGAGCATCGATACCGCGAGGCTGCTGATCAGCTGCGTCAAGCTGGGCAAGAAAGCGGAGGACGTGCCGCCGCTCGGCTTGCACGATCTGATCTTGTGAACTTGGCGTGTACGGACTCAAAAGAAGAACGCGGTCTTGCGCTCAACGGTAAAAAGCGCATGCGCGCAAACGACGGCGTGATGGGTGGCCTTTCCTCCCGTGAACCGCAAGGGAACGGCGGCAACGAAGGGCTTTCAAATGAAAGGTTCATCGAGCACAAAACCTGCATCAGAAAGAAAATATATCATGAAAGCCTTGCAATATGAAGGTGAATTGCATATAATGATTTATATTGCCTGAGTGACATTGCGCCCGTGACCCGGGCGAATGATCACAGAAAGATCGAGAGATGATAAGGGGGCCTTTCTTATGTCTTACGTCGACGAGGTTTACGAGCGCGTTGTTCGCGAAAATCCAAGCCAGCCGGAATTTCACCAGGCTGTACGTGAGGTGCTCGATTCCCTGCGTGTCGTCATTGACCGCAATGAGGAGAAATATCGCCGCGAGGCGCTGCTGGAGCGCATTACGATGCCCGAGCGCCAGTTGCTCTTCCGCGTACCATGGGTGGACGACAAAGGACAGGTGCAGGTCAACAATGCGTTCCGCGTGCAGTTTTCAAGCGCCATCGGCCCGTATAAGGGCGGCATTCGGCTGCATCCGAGCGTAAATCTCAGCATCATCAAGTTCCTGGGATTTGAGCAAGTGTTCAAAAACTCGCTGACCGGTCTGCCCATCGGCGGCGGCAAGGGCGGCAGCGACTTTGATCCCAAGGGCAAGAGCGACCGAGAGGTCATGGCGTTCTGCCAGAGCTTCATGACCGAGCTTTATAAATATATCGGCGCGGACATCGACATACCGGCAGGCGACATCGGCACGGGTGCGCGTGAGATCGGCTTCCTCTATGGACAATACAAGCGGTTGACCGGAAGGTACGAGGGCGTGCTGACCGGCAAGGGACTCACCTATGGCGGATCGTTGGCGCGCACAGAGGCGACAGGCTATGGCGTGCTCTATCTGACGCAGGAGATGCTCCGCTGCAATGGTCATGACATCGCGGGCAAGGTGATCGCGGTGTCCGGTTCCGGCAATGTAGCCACCTACGCCGTCGAAAAGGCGCAGCAGCTGGGCGCGAAGGTCGTCACCGTATCCGATTCCAACGGCTGGATCTATGATCCGGATGGCATTGATATCGCGCTGCTCAAGGACGTCAAGGAAGTCAAGCGCGCGCGTCTGACCGAATATGCGGCGAAGAGGAAGAGTGCGCAGTATCATGAAGGACGCGGTGTGTTCACCGCCAAGTGTGATGTGGCGCTGCCGTGCGCGACGCAGAACGAACTTCGTCTGGAGGACGCGAAAGCGCTTGTTGCCAATGGCTGCATCGCCGTCGCAGAGGGCGCGAACATGCCCACAACGCAGGAAGCGACCGATTATCTCCGCGAGCATCACGTGCTCTTTGCGCCGGGCAAGGCGGCCAATGCCGGCGGCGTCGCGACAAGCGCGCTTGAGATGAGCCAAAACTCCATGCGCTTGAGCTGGAGCTTTGAAGAGGTCGATGCAAGGCTCAAGAACATCATGGTTGGCATTTTCCACAACATCGATGACGCTGCGAAGGAATATGGCTTGGCAGGCAACTATGTCGCGGGCGCCAATATCGCCGGTTTCCTCAAGGTCGCCAACGCGATGGAAGCGCAGGGTGTGGTCTGATCACCGAACAGTACTTCAAGCGCGCAGATCGTTTGAAACGGCGAGTCTTCTAGGCTCTCATATCGTCGCACGATTAGCCCCGCGAAAATGCGCTGCCAGATGACTGCATCAAAACGAAAGTCCGGGAGTCCCAAAGACGGAACTCCCGGTTTTTTGTCCTTTTTTGACCGAAAATGGGGTAGATAACTCATCAATTTTCAGACTACCTGCATTCAGATGGTAACCGCTGCATATCATCACGTAAAGACATGCAGACAGTCGAATCGTAGAATATCAGATGCCAGAAATTAACCTTATCAAAGAAAT
>CAYUZP010000102.1:0-6856 GCA_964449655.1 uncultured Oscillospiraceae bacterium | reverse complement strand
GTCGCAGGCATATCGATGAGCCTTTGATTCTTGCTGCCGCGATATAAAAGTTCCAAGGACCGTTCCTGCGCGACATATCGGCCATCCACCAAGACATCGATCAAATGGAGTAACCGTATGCGATCGGGATCATTCTGGGAAAGCAGTTCCTCCAATGTATAGCCCGTATAGCACCAGACATTTAAATGTTTAGCTCTTGCCGCATGGGCGATCTCGCAAAGCGCGGCTGCCTGCATCATCGGCTCGCCGCCTGACAGCGTTATGCCCCGCACGAGCGGATCTTTGCCTAACATAGAAATGATTTCAGCCGTATCGCGTAACGTGCCGCCATGAAAATCATGCGTCTGTGGGTTATGACAGCCGGGACAATCGTGCGGGCAGCCTTGAACGAAAATGGTCAGCCGGTATCCTGGCCCATCGACGATGGACTCCGGTTCAATGCCCGCAATGCGAATTTGCAAAACCGACGCCTCCTATCTGTCCGCGCCTTCGGGGGCAGGTTCATTCATGCGCAAATATACACGGTCGCGGACTTCATTGCGCCTTGATTCGTTTACTTTGTCGATCGCGCCAGATGGATAATCGGTGATGCGGTGTATCCGCTCATAATGCACCTCTTCTTCTTGTCTTCCACACTTAGGGCAGCTGTCCTTGATGATACCGTTATAACCGCATTTCGGATCGCGATCGACGGGGTGATTGATGGAACCATAACCGATCCCTGCATCATGCATCGCACGAACGACAGCCTCAAATGCATCGAGATTCTGCGATGGATCCCCGTCCATCTCGATATAGGAAATGTGCCCAGCATTGGTCAGCGCGTGATACGGCGCTTCAAGGCGAATCTTCTCGAAGGCGCTGATCGGGAAATAAACCGGAATATGGAAACTATTGGTATAATACTCGCGATCGGTCACACCGGGAATCGTCCCGAAACGCGCGCGATCGATCTTTACAAAACGTCCAGAAAGTCCTTCCGCAGGCGTTGCCAAAAGGGTATAATTCAGCTTGCGTTCCTGTGAAACCCTGTCAAGCATATGCCTCATGTACCCTATGATTTCAAGTCCCAATTGCTGCGCGCGTTCGCTCTGCCCGTGATGTTCGCCGATCAGCGCCACGAGGGTTTCAGCCAAGCCAATAAAACCAACGGATAGCGTTCCGTGTTTGAGCACTTCGCGAACCTCATCGTTCCATCCAAGCTTTTCGCTGTCCATCCAGACGCCCTCGCCCATCAGGAATGGGAAATTGCGCACCTTTTTGCGCGCTTGGATCTCAAAACGTTCATCGAGCTGCTGAATGACCAGATGCATCCGTTCATCCAGTATCTCATAAAACCGATCGATGCTGCCCTGTGCTTCGATAGCGATGCGAGGCAGGTTGATCGATGTGAATGAAAGATTGCCGCGCCGGTTACAGACCTCGCGTGTCGGATCGTGTATATTGCCAATCACACGCGTGCGGCATCCCATATATGCGATTTCTGTCTCGTGATGGCCCGGTTTATAATACTGCAGATTAAACGGCGCATCGACAAATGAAAAATTGGGAAAGAGTCTTTTTGCGCTGACGCGCATCGCCAATCGGAATAAGTCGTAGTTCGGATCGCCCGGGTTATAGCTGACCCCTTCCTTCACGCGGAAGATCTGTATGGGAAAAATCGGTGTCTCTCCCGCGCCTAAGCCGCTTTCGGTGGCCAGCAGCAGATTGCGCATCACCATGCGTCCTTCCGGCGATGTGTCCATGCCATAATTGATGGAAGAAAACGGTGTCTGAGCACCTGCTCTTGAATGCATGGTATTCAGGTTGTGGATGAATGCCTCCATCGCCTGGTATGTGCGCCGTTCTGTCTCGCGATAGCCCCTTTCCTCACAATACAGCAAAATGCGCGCGCACGTCGCCTCGTCTGTCATCTGCAGTAGCCGTTCGCTTAAAGCATCATTAAATTGTGAATTCGGTTTCAGTGTCGGTTGGACATCCTGTTCTGCCTGAATCTGTCTGATCAAGCTCTTCGCTTCATCGTCCGCCCCGCTTCGATTGAGCAGCAATTCAAGCGCTGCGCCCAGTGCGCGGCGGTATTCCTTCACATAGGTCTTCGCCACACCCGGGGCCATGTCATAGTCAATCGCCTGTCCGCCGTGCTGATCGTTCTGGTTGCTTTGAATCGCGATACAGGCTAACGCTGAATAACTTCCAATGTCCTGCGGCGGACGAAGCACGCCGTGGCCTGTTGAAAAGCCATCCTTATAGAGCTGCGTCAGATCGATTTGGGTACAAGTCGTCGTCAAAGTCAAAAAGTCAAGATCATGAATGTGGATATCTCCCTCGCGATGTGCACGCGCGTGCTCTGGGTTGAGCACATACATATCGTAGAACTGTTTTGCGCTTTCCGACCCATATTTGAGCATCGTGCCCATCGCTGTGTCGCCGTCGATGTTCGCGTTTTCCCGCTTGACATCGGAGTCAGCCGCATCTTTAAAGGTGATATCCTGAAGGATATGCAT
Source organism: uncultured Oscillospiraceae bacterium (assembly GCA_964449655.1). Lineage (GTDB taxonomy): Bacteria > Bacillota > Clostridia > Christensenellales > Aristaeellaceae > Ventricola. The sequence goes on along the minus strand of CAYUZP010000102.1, from coordinate 4,352 downwards.
TAGGCGAGTGTTGGCTTCCCGAACGCGGCTGCGCTCTGCGCGATAGAGAATATACGCTTTGGCGGTTTTTGCATATCCCTCATCGATCAGCGCTTTCTCTACTCTGTCCTGCACACCTTCTACAGTCGGTGTTGAAACGGTCTCGTCACGATCGAGATCACGCGTCACTTTATGGGCAATGGATTCAGCTTCGGGTATTCCCTTCGCGCTGCCTACTGCATGAAATGCACGCAGGATTGCATCGACAATCTTCTGCTCATCGTAGGCAACCTTCCGCCCATCGCGCTTTGTGATAAAGTCAGGCATCTTAGTTCCCCCCATTGCGCATCATCGACCACATGGCAAGAAAACACATCTGACACTATATGATGTGATTTACATACAGCATATAGTGGTGATTGACAAGCTTTCGTCATCTGAACATAAGCATGTAATTGATGTAATATAATAAAGATTTGCATCTTTCAAGCACTTCAATGTCTTCAGCGTGCAAATCACTTCATGATCTTTGAATGGAACATCCCTGTAATCTGCGCTCAATCGGTTTGCAAATCCAATATTCAAAGTTTAAATCTCATTCTCGCAGCGAGCTGACAATGATAAGCCTTTTTTGCAACATTCAGTGTGTAGAGAGCGCGGCGCCATGCTGCACCGCTGTTCTGCATAAAACAAGCCGCTTCGTCTTTCTCTGCTAACACCGCCGATCACAGGGTTTCTCCCTCCAGCTCCGTCCGATGTTCTCTAAAAAACGCATACATCTGGCGAATGCTTGGCAGCTCGCTCCAGCGTTTCACATCCACAGGGTCTGCGTCAAGGTCGTATATTTTCGCGCCATGAATCGCGAGGATGAAGGGCGAATGTGTTGCAATCACAAACTGACAGTTATAAAACCGTGCGCTGTCCTCAATAAACCGCGCCAATTCCTGCTGACGGCTGACAGAGAGGCTGTTCTCTGGCTCATCCAGCAGGTATAACGCGTTTTCGCCGATTTTCCTGCTGAACTGTTGAAATGCGCTTTCGCCATTGGATAATGTGCGCACCTCCATGCCCACCTCCTCGCGGACAAAGCGTGACTGCGTGTGCTTCCTTGCGCGGTTGACGCGCACCAGCTCATCATAATCGTCCATCGAGCGAAGCTGAAAATGGAAATCCTCGCGATGAATCTCCTGATATGTTTCAAAGAGTTCATTGCGCCTTTGGTCGATGCCGCTGTTCAGTTCGCGTATACCGAGCATCACATCAAAGACATCGTCACTGGTGATCATGCGGCTATCTGGCGGCAAAGCACAGGACAGCCGCATCTGACAAAGCGCTGTGTAATCCGGAAAAAAACAGGTTTCATTAAACGCAGCATCCCTTGTCAACTTCAGTTTATATGCGATCACATTGAGCGCCGTCGACTTGCCTGAACCATTTCCGCCGTAGAGAATCGTCACCGGTTCAAAGTCGATCCGTTCAAAATGATGCGCTGATAAAACCTGAAACGGATATTTAGACGTATAACACTTGCGCTTTATCTTCATCACAAAATTCCAATCCTGATCTTCGTCAGGAAAGGAGAATGTCTCTAAATAGACCATGCGCTGCAACCCCCTGTTTCACGTTTCAGGTTCTTGCGCTTTTTCGATGATATACAAGGATCTTCCAATAGCCGCGCATGTCCATTTTGCTATGTCCGATTTTCACGTCATCGCAACAGGTTTAATGAAACTTGCGGGAACAGACGCTCATGTCGTTTTGAGAAAACGACGCACATCAATTCCAACGAACTCCAGCACGCTCATCCGGCTAGGATCGGTCAACCTCGCGCCAATCCGATCATCGTATTGCTGATAGATGCCTTCGCTGTCGAGATTCGTCGTGACGACCATAGCCCGTCCCTCATTTCGACGCTCATTGATCACATGATATAGTGCGCTGACCGTCACCCCGCGCAGCGCAGGCTCACTGCCCAGATCATCGATGGCCAGTAAATCGCAGCTGAGAATGTCCTCCACCTGCGCCGCCCGATCGTCGTGAAATTGGTATTGACGCATCGCGTCCAATAGCTTATATGCCGACACCAATACGACGGAAAACCCGCGCTCCAGCACGCGCTGTGCAATGCAATTCATAAGAAATGTCTTACCCAGTCCAGATTTACCGCACAGCAGCAATCCCTTGCCCTCGCCCGGCGAAAAGCTGTCGGCATATTGCTCGCACCGCTCCCGGATACGGCAGATATATTCGCGCTGTGTGTGCTTTCTGCCCTGAATCGGCTCATCAGGGAATATATGTTCATCAAATGCAGCGAAATTTTCCTTTTCAAGGATTTGCATGCCATCGTTTTGATACAAACGATTCATCACCATGCGCTTAAGACACACGCACTGTTCATGCACCGGTTCGCCGATATATCCCGTATCCCTGCAAATCGGACAATGGTATATCGGCTGTAAATAGTCCTCCGGCAAACCGCTCGCTATGAGCGCGCGACGCAGGTTCGCATTGATGCGCCGAACCTCTTTCTCCATGGTGCCTGAGATGGATTGCGCCTTTTCGGGAGAAGCAAACGCTTCGCGCACACCGGAAAAGAACAGCTGCTGCCTTTGATCCAGCAGCGTCTTGATGACAGCGCTCTTCGCGCAAGCTTCCTCTCGACGTTCCTTCTCCGCCTGCAGATTCTGTGCGCGCTGTGCCTCTAGCTGGGACAATGCCTCGCGCGTTACATTCTCCCGACTGATCATTCGTCATCCTCCTGATCGAGATCGACCACCGCCGCGCTGTATGTCGCTTTGCGGTCCTCGGGAGAATGGCGCAGCAATGAACCGGCATTTGCCGCTGGTTCTGAGCCTGACGCCCTAAATTGCTTATGCCGCTCATGTTCAGCGCTCGCATCCGCTTGTGTCGCAATGCCCGCGCGATGCCAGTCCGCTAAGATCTTGTCAGCCACCGCAATCGGGGAAGCGCTCCCGCGCGCATACTGCGCCGCAAGCAAGACAAGGTCGAAGCTCATCGACCATTCGCCCAGCCACTTATTCATCGTGCTGCGATCCGCTGCGCTGACGGGCTTGTTAAGGCCTGCCTGCGCATATACCTCTTGAAGCTGCTCGTTGAGCAACTGCGCACGCGTGCGTTCAGCCTTCACTTGCTGCACAGTCGTCAGTCCGAGCTTGTGCCAGCGATCAAGCGTATTTTGCACATCCTCCATGTTACCGTTTCGCTTGTGCGCTTCTGAAGCCGCGAGAAGGATCATATCGTCGCTGTATCCTTCCTCTCGCCAGCGGGTGATCGCTCCAAGATCCTCGCTCGTCGGCGAGATGCCTGTGCGCCCCAATTCGGCATAGATGTCGCGCACAAAATCCCTTTCATCATCGTCATGCTTTAGGCCAGTTGACAGTGCCTGCGCTTCATGCCGCCCTAACTGATGTTGACGCTGAAGAATGCCGTCTAAATAGGCCATGGTCGGGATTCCCTTGGTCGTCTCCTGACAAGCCGCTTGAATGGCGTCGGCTTCAAAGCCCCATTCATCACGCCATTTGTTGTACATCGCCTTTTCGTCTTCGCTTGGGTTGCGACGCTGTCCCAGACGCGCGAGAAGTCTGCGCAGTTCGAGTTCCCGCTCCTTATCCACGATGACAAGGCGCTCGACATCCTCAACCGTGCGCACACCGCTGCGCGCCCACTCCTGCGCCATTTTATCAGCAACACGGGAGGAAAAATGCTCAATGCCATGCTTTTTCATCCGCTTGACTTCCTGCTGCAGAAGCATCAATACGACCTCTTCAGGCAATTCAAGCTGATCTACCCAATCGAAAATGGTCTGATAGTCACGGTCACTGAGGGTATAGCCCTCGAGCGTCCGGCGTATTTCATCCGTAAATGAGCGGTCATAGAGCTGTTCTGCGGGGTTCACTGTGCGGGTCAGCGTGAGCTGTTTGAGGTTGCAAAAGCAGAAACTGATCGGATTGTCGCCCGTCTGATGCACCAGTCCATCCCGTGACCAGTACTTAAACGCGCGCACGACTTCTTCCTCGGTCATGTCCAGATCACGTGCCATCGAAGACAAGCTCATTCGCTGCGCATCATGATAGCAAAGCATCAGGCCATAGAGATAGACCTTCACATAATCACCGGGTGCGTGGAGCATGTATTCCGTGATCCACATATTCTCCACCGGCGTTGAATCAAACAGCGCTGCGCTGTCATCGAGCGAGCAAAACGGCATCTCTTGGCACCCCTTCCGTTCATGGCATCAGGGAGTATTTTAACATACTTAAGCCGCGCTTGCAATCCAAAAAAGAGGCTCTACCACGGCAATCAATTTTTCATCAGAACGCGCAAAATGAAGGAAGGGTCAAGAAGGCAGTCAA
>CAYUZP010000101.1:0-7017 GCA_964449655.1 uncultured Oscillospiraceae bacterium | reverse complement strand
AGATGACCCCAAAGACCAACACGTCGGTCTAGGTAGCCATGATCTTTGTGCAACCGCTTCAAAACAGCACGAAAAGATCAGTGTACTTTTTCTAATTCTCCCGATTCAAAAAGCGCACGTCCTTCATCACGTCACGGATAAAAATACAATGCAGCACAAAATGAAAGAGACCCTCCCTTTTGCCGTTTTTCGGCATACCGAGAAAGTCTCTGTCAGAGCTTGCAATATCGCTCAGCCCTTCAAACCGCCGCGCGCTACGCCGCGAACAATATACTTACGAGCGACCAGGAACAGCAATATGACGGGGATGACGACGACCGTCGACGCGGCCATCAGCAGTTCCGGATAGGAGCCGGCTTCTGTCGTAAAGACCTGCAGGCCCCACGGCAGCGTGCGGTTTTTGTCGCTGTAGATGACATACATCGGCCACATGAATGAATTCCAGCTTGCCAGAGCGTTGAGCAGTATGATCGTCGTCAGAGAGGAACGTGCCATGGGCACCATGACCTTCCAGAGGTAGCGCCAATTGCTCGAACCATCGATTCGCGCCGACCAATACAGGCTGTCCGGCACAGAATCGAAAAAGTTCTTTAATATATAGGTGTAGAAGATCGAACTGGTAAACGGCAGGATCAGCGCGGGAAGCGTATCCAGCAGATGCAATTGAACGATCGTCGTATAATTGGTGATGATCAACATCTCAAACGGAATCATCATCAGCGAAACGAGAAGGCCAAAGATGGTCTCCCTGCCCGGAAAGCGCAGGCGTGAAAACGCAAACGCTGCGAGAATCGACGTCAGCGTCGTCAGACCCACGGAACAGACCATGACGATCACGGAATTCATGAAGTACCTCGCGAAGGGCGCCATCGCAAATGCACGTCTGAAGTTGTCAAAGTTCAGTTGGCTGGGAAACAGATCCGGCGGAAAGCGGTTGATTTCCTGCGTTGTCTTGAATGCCGAGGTAAACATCCAGAAAAACGGTATCAGCATGATGATGCCGCCAATCGTGAGGAAGAAATAGACAAAGAATCTCGCAATCTTTCCTCTAGCCATCCGCTCAGCTCCTCCTTTCGATCTGCTTGCGCACGGCAGTCTGGATCATGGTAAACACGAAGATAAACAGGAACAGTATGATTGCAGCTGCCGCGGCGATCGCATACTTGCTGTCCTGCATCATCCTGCGGATGAAATAGACGACCGTATACATGTTGTTATATGGACCCGGATTGCCGCTGAACAGCGGGTACAGTTCCGAGAACACCTTGAAGCAGGAGATCGTGTTGACAATACAGACCAGAAAGATCGTCGGCGCCAACAGCGGTACAGTGATGCGGAAGAATATGCGCAGAGGCTTAGCCCCATCCACGCGCGCGGCGGTGTAGTACTGCGGATCGATGTTCTGCAGGCCGCTCAGCAGCAATATGATGGTAAACGGCAAAATGTTCCATATGCCAAATATCGCCAGCGCCGGCAGGCTCCACTTGGCATCCACCAGCCATGGAATCGGATCTATGCCAAAGAAGGACAGCAGATAGTTGATGATGCCAAAGTTTTTGTTATACATCAGCTTCCATGCCAGACCCACGGCTGTCACTGACGTGACCATGGGCAGGAAGTAAGCCGTCTGAAACAGCGCCGAAAAACGCAGCTTCTGATTGAGCAGATAAGCGACGACGATGGCGATGCATGTGGAGATCGGCACGACGATCAGCACATACTTGATCGTGTTGGAGACTGCCTGTGAAAAATAGCGGTTATTGAGGACGGTCTCGTAGTTGCCAAGGCCCCAGCCCGAAAAGTTGCGCGAAAGATAGCTGTAATCCTCCTTGAAGGACATCAGCACGACGTTGATGACCGGATAGAGCGTGAACACGAGTATGCCGAGAAAGAACGGCAGCAAATAGAGATACGGTTCCATCCGCGAGAAACGTCCGCGATCGATCAGTTCGCGTTCGGCTAACTGTTTATCTCTTTTCATTTGATCCTCTCCCCCGTCTCGCGATCAAAGATGAACACGCCTCGGCTCTTGAGGCTCAAGTGGATCTGGTCGCCTGCCTTCAGCCCCTTATCCGCGTCGATATAAGCGCGGAAATCGCATTCGCCTATCTTTAAATAGGCCATCTCTTCCTTGCCCATCTGATACATGCGTGTGACCTCGCAGGCAATCGGCCCATCCGGATCCAATACAAAGCTCTCCGCGCGGACGGACAGGTTGATCTTGCGCCCGCTTTCTATGCCCGAAAAGAGCTCCAGCGCTGTGCGGCCCTTGCCATCCTCGGTGAAAAACGTTCCATCTTTCACAACGCCTGGGATGTTGTTGATCGGCGGATTGCCCAGGAAATCGGCGACAAACTGATTCGCCGGTTCATTGTAGAGACTTTGCGGCAGGTCGTTTTGCTGGAGCACGCCCAGTTTCATGAGCACGATACGATCGGAGATCGAGAGCGCTTCCTCCTGATCGTGCGTGACAAAGATGGTCGTGACACCTGTGCGCTGCTGAATGCGGCGTATCTCCTCACGCATCTCAAGACGAAGCCGCGCATCTAGATTGGAAAGCGGTTCATCGAGCAAAAGCAGCCGGGGATTTTTGACCAGCGCGCGGGCGATGGCCACACGCTGCTGCTGACCGCCGGAGAGTTCCGAGGGGTGGCGGTTCATCAGCGTCTCGACATGCACAAGCTTTGCGATTTCATTTGCCCGTTCCAAACGTTCCGCTTTGGGCACATGCTGCGTTTCCAGCGGAAAACAGATGTTTCCCAACACCGTCATATGCGGATAGAGCGCATAATTTTGGAATACCAGCCCAACGCCGCGCTGTTCCGGCGGAAGCATGGTCACATCATCGTCGTCAAAGTAGATCTTTCCACCGCTGACCGGCAGGATGCCGGAAAGCATGTTGAGAAGCGTGCTCTTGCCGCAGCCCGAGGGGCCTAGCAGGGACGCCAGTTCGCCGTCTTCCAGCGTCGCACTGAAATCGTTGACCGCTGTGACATCCGCGAAGCGCTTTGTGATATGATCGAGTACAACGCGCATAATTTTTATCTCCCTTGCTTTCTTTTCGATGAAGATCCTGTCGATTTGAGATGATCGCCAGCCGAAGGGTCATAGGAACCAAGCCGTGATGTCAATGAAGCTGATACTCCTGCCTGAGCAATGCGTCAAGGCAATGTCCGTCAATATCCTCCATCTCGAATCCAAGGATACGCGCCATAGTCGGAGCCTCGTCGACAATGCACGCGCGTTCAAGGACAGCGCCTGGCTGAAACGCGGGACCGCAGGCAAAGAACGTCGTGCGATGATCACGCCACGGCAGACCGCCGTGCGTCCCATGCGCTGTTTTGTAGTCGCCGGAATCGGTCTCAGCGACAAGCGGTGCATCCGGCCTGAAGCTGAATCCAAATGGCTCTTTCCCTTCGATGATGAAGTCAAACGGACCGGTAAGGTGAAACTGTTCCTCTGCCTCCTGCTTCGTAAAGATATAGCCAATGCCATATTTTTCCTTCGCGTCCAGGAGAAGCTGATAGACGCGCGCACGGAGCGTCTCATCCTTTGGGTCTCGCAGCTCAATCCAACCGCTCGCGCCCGTCGAATGGCAGTAAGCGTCAAACGATTTGAGCTGCCCATGCTCATCGAGCGTTTGAAGCCCTGCCTGCTGAAATACACGATTAAAATTGAGCACTCGCGTCACATCCGTCTGACCATGGTCGCCCATGACGACGAAATTTGTGTTCTCAATATCACCCCCTCGGCGGATGCACTCCATCAGCACGCCCAGCTCACAGTCATGCTTTTTCAACTGCTCATCAGCCGCTTCACTGTTGACGCCGAGACGATGGCGTATGGTGTCCAAATCGCACATCTTGACGAACATCACATCCGGCTGGCCATAGTCGCGGATGATATCTGGCGATACAGCGTTCGTGAAGCTGTCAAGGCTGCCGTTGACCGCCCGATTCAGCCCGCGAAGCATGTAACCATATTTCCAGAAATAGCGGTCAAACACTTCCTGCGTGGCGACACCCTCATAGAACTGTTCCGGATGATCGCCCTGATAGTGCATCGGCATACACATGGGCAGATTGATGTCCACATCAGCGCCGGCGGAAACAGGCCAATTGATCAGGCAGGTTTTATATCCTGCGTCTTTCGCATATTCAGCGAAAAACTTTTTCTTGACAAGGTCGCGCGTCCTGTACCATGGTACGGGGTATACGCCCGCTTTCAGTTGTTCATTGTGTGGGATGCCATGCTTATCCGGATAGCAGCCCGTCATGATGGAAACATGGCAGGGATACGTGAAGGACGGATAGACCGGAAGCATCTCCTTGACAAGCGCACCGTTTTGGAGCATCCATCCAAAGTTAGGCTGTGTGCGCATGAAATCGACATCCGTTTCACACAGCGCGTCGATCATGAAGACGAACAATTTTTGTTTTGCCATGCGTTTCTCCAATTATTCCAGAATTCCTGAAGAAAAGGAGGGCTGACAGCGCACTGCCGACCCTCCATAGGCTCATCATGATTACTTCTTCAGCGCGTTGTTGCTGTCCTCGACGAGGATCGCCATCGCATCTGCGCCGGACATACCGCCCGCCACATTGGTCGCAGCATCACTCAAGAAGTTGCGGACATCGCTAGCACCGGTCACGGACGGAAGCGCGCCGGCGACACTCAGGTTCGCGGAAACAGCGTCAAGAGACGAGCGCAGCAGCTCGTCGCTCTCGGCGAGGAAGTTCTGATAGGTCTCGGTCTCCTGCGTGGTGCCATACGGAGACAGCGCGTTCATGGCCGCGGCCCAACGCGCATTGACCTCAGGCTGGAAGAAATACCTGAGGAACATGTATGCGCCCCTATTGGCATCCTCGCCTTTATCAAACACGATCGGTCCACGGTTCCAAGACGGATACCAAGAGGTCTCAATGGTGTTGGGCATAGGCGCCATCACAAACTCGAAGCCGTCCGGCACGATGTAGGGATAGCCTGCGCAGGAGCCAAGATAGCAGGCGACAAGGCCCGCGTTGAAGTCGCTGGAGATATAGTCGCCGGTCTCAGGCATGTGTTTGAAATAGCCAGCCTGAATGTTCTCGCCATACCAGTCAAGCCACTTGATGCACTCCTCCGTATTGAAGAGGACTTCCTTGTTTTCAATGTCGATATAGCCGGCACCGCTCTGCATAAACAGAGACTGGAGCAGGTCGGTCTTGGAATCGGCGGCAAATCCGGCGATGCCTTTTGCCTCGTAAATCACCTTTGAATCCGCTGCCAGTTCTTCCCATGTGGTCGGAATTTCGAGCCCCAGCTCGTCAAACAGCGTCTTGTTGATAAAGAGAATCGGGCCGGTCGTCACAGCCGGAAGCGCGTGCATGCCGCCGTCTTCAAAGCCGACTGTCTCGTCCTTGATCGCTTCAGGCAGCGTATTGTAGATATCCGCTATGCCGATCTCGGGATCGTTGACGTACGGCGCAAGATCGACTACGAATCCGTCCGGCACATAGCGAGCCGCTTCGGAAGCATAGTTGATGATGATATTCGGGCCTTGTTGATTGGCGACAGCCATGAACACGCTGTCAAGAAATCCTGAATACGCCTGAGACTGCACGTCCACGACATATTCATCCTGACTTGCGTTGAACTCAGCGGCAAAAGCGTCAAGCGCTGCCTGCTGATCATCGGTAAAGGTATGCCAGATGGTGATGGTGGTCGCGGCACTGGCACTCGCGCACAGCGCGAGCAGCAGGACAGCCGCAGCGAGCAGGGTGACAAGTTTCTTCATTGCAAGGTACCCTCCTGTGTCAATCTCTTATTCATTAAGCGCCCAAATGCGCTTAATTGCCATATCCATAGAGCGAAGCCCCGGTGATGAACTAGCGTTCATCAAGCCGGAAGTCTGTGCATTCAGCCAGACGTCTCATGGACAGATAACAGGTAGATGGAACAACCGATAAGAAAGGGACTGACAGCGACGATTTGTAATCGCCCATTCCGCGCCCGTGCTGCCATTCTCATCAAAGTCAGCTTTTTTCACGGCGCATTGGGACGATGATATGCCGCAGCAAATGTATCACGATCGCAAAGGACTTCTCATTGTCTTCATGACCCGCCGCGAATCGCTTTGGTTGTGAATAAAAGTCCATCGCACTTGCAGCACTTGCATTGTCATACTTCTATTTAAATTTCTTCTCATCCTCTTCAATTCCTGCCTAAAGAACAAAATAACATCAATCTTTTTGAGACCGTTAAAAGTCCCGTACAATCAACGGCGATACTGCATCGGACCCGTCTCGTAGAGATTTCCGCCTGCGCAGTCGATCGCCACAATCAGCGGCAAATCCTCAACCTGCAACAAGCGAATCGCCTCTGTGCCCAGATCGTCAAACGCAATGATGCGCGCTTTCCTGACGCACCCGGCGATCAATGCGCCCGCACCGCCCGTCGCGGCAAAATAAACACCGCCGTTTCGACGAATCGCCTCGATCACAGCAGGACTCCTCTGCCCTTTGCCGATCATGCCGATCAATCCATGATCACACAGCGCTGGCGCATAGGCATCCATTCGATAACTCGTCGTTGGGCCACACGCGCCTATCGGATCCCCCGGTTTAGCCGGACATGGACCCGCATAGTAGATCACTTGATTCGTTAAATCAAACGGGAGCGGTTCATCCGCCTCAAGCAGCGCGACAAGCCGCTTATGCGCAGCATCACGCGCTGTGTAAATCGTTCCGGAAAGCAGCACAGTGTCTCCAGCGCGCAGTGAAGCGGCATGCTCTTTATTCATCGGCGCGCAAATGCGCTTGACCGTTTCTTCCATGCATCCTCACCTCGTATTCGATCTGGCAACAAGCGAATGTCACGTTTTCTGCGGTGTTTAGAACGCATGACAGCAGAATCTTAGAACCGCATTTGGCGTCATGGCCAAACTATCGCCGTCATTGGCACAGAACGGGACAGCGACTTTTCGCGCCCCGCATCTGGATGTTACCGAAGAAACGCGTCCCCGTCGCTTCATGTTCA
>CAYUZP010000100.1:0-7084 GCA_964449655.1 uncultured Oscillospiraceae bacterium | reverse complement strand
CCAGCTTGTCAATGCCGGCAAGGTAAGAGTTCAGCCTGCCACTTGTGAGCAGATTTGTGCGTGCTGGCATAAGCAGACAAAGGCAATCAAAAAGAGGCCCGAGAGGCCTCCTTTTTTATGTCGTCAGTCAAAGAGCGAACGGATATCCTCGGCCGTCAGCTGCGTGGGCATCGTCTCGCCCGCCGTGATCATCTGTTCAAAGAGTTCACGCTTGCGCTCGCCGAGCTTGACGACCTGCTCCTCGATCGTCCCGCGCGTGATCAGGCGGATCACGTTCACCGTGTGCTTTTGCCCAATGCGGTGCGCGCGATCCGTCGCCTGTTCCTCGGCCGCCGGATTCCACCAGGGGTCATAGTGGATCACCGTGTCCGCGCCGACCAGGTTCAGCCCGGAGCCGCCCGCCTTGAGCGAGATCAGGAACACCTGGCCTTCCCCGCCGTTGAAGCGCTCGACCAGCTCGATGCGGTGACGGGGCAGCGTATCGCCGTCCAGGTACAGGCATGTGATGCCCGCCGCCTCAAGACGGCGCTGCAGTATGCGCAGCATTCTAGTGAACTGCGAGAAGATCAGCGCGCGATGGCCGGCCTCAAGCGCCCCGGGCAGTATATCCAGAAGCAGATCCAGTTTGCCGCTGGAGGCCGCGTAATCCTCGAGCACGAGGGAGGGATGGCCGCAGATCTGGCGCAGCTCCGTGATCGCGGCGAGCATCTCGATCTGATTTTTGCCGCCGTCGATCTGAGGACGCAGCCTTTGCAGACTCGCCTGATAGACGCGCCGCTGTTCCTCGGTCATATCGGCCACCAGACGGATCTCCACCTTCTCGGGCAGTTCCCTCAGCACGTCCTCCTTGAGCCGGCGAAGCAGGAAGGGGCGTATCCTGCGGCGAAGGGTCTCGACATCCTCGCCGTTGCCAAAGCGATGCATGAACTGCGCGAAGGAGAGCAGATATCCCGGGAGCACGAAGTCGAAGATCGACCAAAGCTCGCCCGGGTGATTTTCCATCGGCGTGCCGGTCAGCGCGAAACGGGTCTGCGCGTGCAGCTGCTTGACGGCACCCGCGCCGACGCTCATCGCGTTCTTGATGTACTGCGCCTCATCGAGTATGGCGAACTGAAACTCAATATCGCAAAGCGACTGTATATCGCGGCGGATCAGCGGATAGCTGGTCACATAGACGTCGATATCGCTGTCCGGCTGGGATAGGCGCGAGATCAGCTGCGCGCGCGTATTCTGTGTGCCCTCGCCCGCGACGGCATGAAGGGAAGGCGCGAAACGCTCGATCTCCGCGATCCAGTTATAGATGAGGGATGTCGGCGCGACGACGATCGAAGGCAGATGTTTCGTGCCGCTTTCCTTGGCCCACAGCAGCAGCGCGATGGTCTGCAGCGTCTTGCCCAGGCCCATGTCATCGGCGAGCACACCGCCCATGTGCAGCCTTGTCAGCGACTGCATCCACATGAAGCCGCGCTCCTGATAGGGGCGAAGCAGGCCGCGCAGCGAGGATGGGCAGGGATCGCCGTCCTCGTTCATGCGCAGCACGAGCTGTTTGACCGACTGATGTGCCGTCACGGGGAGCTTGCAGTGTTCAAGCAGGCTGAGCATGTACGCGGCGCGGGTCGAGGCCAATGAAAGCGTGCTGCTTGAGGCGGACTCCTCGCCCCCCGCGCGCTTGGCGTCCTGTGCGGCCTCGGCGAATTCCTGCCAATCGCCCATGTCGGTCAGATCGAGGAATGTGCCATCCTTCAGCCTGAAATAGCGCTTGCGGTCGCGCAGGGCCTGCAGTATCGCCTCGATCTCCGGCACCGGCTCACCGCTCTCCTGCATCTCCAGCTGCAGCGCGCCGTCCTGCATACGCAGCGTGCCTGAAAAATTCGGCTTGCGCGGCGTCATCCTGCGAAACTCGTCAGAGCAGTAGACCTCGGCTTGTTCCTGCATCGCGTATATGCCCTTGGTCAGGAACTGATAGATCTCCTCCTGGCCTGAAAGCACGATCTTGCCGTGGAGCATCCTGAAGCCCGACGCGGCGAGCAGGTCCATCGCGCGGTGTTCGCCCTCGGCATCGCGCAGCAGGAACACGTGTTTTGCGTCACCTGTCTGCGGCGCAAACGGGTTGATCTCCTCCTCGCCATAGCGGAAGATCATCCGGCAGAGCACGGCGCGTTCGTCGCGGTCAAAATACGCCTTGACGGTCAGCGGGCGGCGGACGATGCGTTCGGCGAGCGGGCCGTCCAGTGTGACGCTTCCTGCGCGCTCCAGCGCGGGGAGCAGTTCGCTGATCACGCGCTGTGCATGTTCCATGTCAAAGCGGAAACTCGCCTGGCCGCCCCTGGCGCACGCGCACAGCACGCGGACAATGCCCTTTTGCGCGTCCGAAAGCCGCAGCACATCGCCCTCGCAGAGTACGAACGCGCCCTGCGGATCCAGAAGGCGGACGGATTTGGGCATCTCGGCGCGTATCTCCAATTCGCGGCCGCTGAGCGCTATGCCAAAGTTTAACTCGATCTGTCCGTCGAACACGCAGGGTATGCGCTGTGTGCGTTCACCGGTCACGAGCAGGAACGGCTTGTGCATGAGCAGCCGCAGCAGGTTCAATACGCAGCGCCTGGGAAGGGTCAGGTATTTGGCGTCAAGGCCCGTGTTGGCCATATGCCCCTCAAGCCCCGCGATATACGCGGCATCCTGAAGCAGCGCGATCAGCTGTCTGTCCACGCCCGTAAACCCCATCCATGCCGCCTCGAGCGTAAAGCCCTTGCCAAAGGACAGCGTCCCCTTTTCGCGCAATGTCTGCAAGAACTGCGCCATCGACTTGACGACGTACATGCGGTCCTGGCCCACGCGAAGCGATACGCGAAGCTGCTGATCGGGCAGCACGTGCAGCGTCAGCTCGAGGTTCAAAGGCTCTTCCATAGGCAGCGCGCTCTGCAGTGTGTTTAAAAGCTTATCCGCGTTCTCCCGCGCGCGGCGGCGGCGCATCTCCTCGATCGTGCCCGACGCGACCGCCTGCATCATCGCGGCGGCCAGGTGCCTGCAGGGTTTATGGACATTGACGAAGAAATCGCATGAGCAGCGCCCGCCCAGTTGACTGCCCGTGCTGATGCGCACGACGCGTCTGGGTTCGGCGTCCACGGCATAGCGCAGCGCGCCATTTTCCGCGCCGAGCGGGTGCACACCGCCACAGCGGTAGATCGTCTGCGCGGCGGCATATTCCTCTTCCGGCGTGATCCGCCGGAGCAGATCCAGTTCTTCTCCCATGTGAACCCCCATTGATTGCACAAGGTGTACAGTGGTTTAGAGACGATTCATGCGGGACGCCCGCGCGGAGATCATCCCAGCATCTGCAGCCAAAGGCTCTTCAGGTAATGGCTCTCGGGATAGCCGGCGAGCACGGGATGATCGATGTCCTGACGCCTTAGTGTGATCACGCGAACGGGTCTGCGCAAATCCCGCGCGGCGTCAAGCACCGTGTCCACGAACGCGTCCTCGGGCATGTGATAGGAGCAAGAGTGCGTCGCGAGAATGCCGCCCGCGGGCAATAAGCGCATCGCACACAGCGCGATCTCCTTGTAGCCGCGCTTGGCGCTTTCGATGTTCGCGCGCGCCTTCGTAAACGCGGGGGGATCCAGCACCACCACGTCAAAGCGCTCGCCCGCGCGCACCTGTTCGCGCAGGAAGTCAAAGCAGTTGGCGCAGACCGTCTGAAGCGACAGCCCATTGAGCGCGGCGTTTTCCCGTGCCAGCGCGATTGCCGAATCGCTGATGTCCACGGCCGTCACTTCCCGCGCGCCCGCACATGCCGCGTTGAGCGCGAACCCGCCCGCGTAACAAAAGCCGTCCAGCACGCGCGCGCCCTTGCAAAACTGGCGCAGGTACAGGTGATTTGCCTTTTGATCCAGGAAACAGCCCGTCTTTTGCCCGCCCAAAGGGTCAACGCGCATTCTGATGCCGTTTTCAAGGATGAGTATCTCTCGAGGCAGCGCGCCGTAGAGCACGCGCGTCATGCACGTCATGCCCTCCTTGAGGCGTATGGGATCGTCGTTTTTCAAAAGCAGGCAGGACGGTGTAAAGAGCGCGAGCAGCGCGTTTGCGATCACATCGGTATAGCGCTCCATGCCCAGGGACAATATCTGCAGCACGATCACATCGCCGTATTTGTCGCATATGACGCCGGGCAGCAGATCCGCCTCGCCGTAGATCAGCCGGCAGGAATCGGTGCCCTCGCGGGAGAGCACATAGCGGCGATACGCGCACGCGTTTGCGACACGCTTTGTGATCAGCGCGTCCGTGATCTCCTCGCGGCCGTGGGTGAGCAGCCGTACGGTGATCAGCGAATGACTGTTATAAAAACCTGTGCCCATGAATCGTCCGCGAAAATCGACGACGGTGACCAGCGCGCCGTCCTCAGGCTCGCCCTCGACGCGTTCGATCTCGTTGCCATACACCCATGGGTGGCCGCGCGAGAGCTTTTTTTGCCGTCCGTTGAGCACGTGCACGACGGGAAGATCAGCCATGGCGTTCACCTCTCGGTCAAGTCGTTTCCTGTGTCAAAAAGGGCCAAATCACAGCCGGCGTCCCATGCTTAACCCACTTCCAGAAGGTTGACAAGCACGACGGGACGGCGCTTTGTGCGTTCATAGAGGAAGGAACGAAGCTGACTTTGAAGCTGTCCTGTCGATACGCTTTCGCGGACGCTGTGTCCGGAGGCGACGATGTGCGAGACCGCGCCGGTCAACTGCTGACGGCAGGCGGACTCTATGCGCGCGTGTTCACTGTCATAGAGAAAGCCCATCGCGCTGACGGCGGGCGGACAGAGCAGCGCGCCGGTTTTGCGGTTTACGGCCAGGGCGACAGCGACGACGCCGTCATCGGAGAGCAGTTTGCGCTCGCGGAGCACGCTGTTGTCGATCTCGCCGGAGGACGCGCCATCGATGAGCACGGCATCGCCCTTTGTGAACCCGCTCACGCGCGCGCCGGAGGGGTTGATCTCAAATATATCGCCGTTCGCTAGGATGAATATGTTCTCAAAGGGCACGCCCAGCTTGTGCGCCAGTTCCGCGTGCTGGTAGAGCATACGCGTCTCGCCGTGCGCGGGGATGAAGTAACGGGGGCTGACGAGCGCGTGAACGAGCTTGATCTCCTCTTGTGACGCGTGGCCGGAGACGTGCACATCCGCCAGCGCGGAGTAGTACACCTTCGCCCCGCGCCTGTACAGCTCGTTGATCACCTTGTAGATGGGCTTTTCGTTGCCGGGGATCGGCGTTGCGGAGATGATCACGGTATCGCCAGGCATGATCTCGATCTCGCGGTGTGCCGAAAACGCGATGCGCGTCAGCGCGCTCATGGGCTCGCCCTGTGAACCGGTGGATATGATGACGACCTGCTCGGGCGGAAGGGTGCCGATCTGTGCCGCGTCGATCAGCGTGTCAGGTTTCATCTTGATGTACCCCAGGTCATTGGCCGCGTTGAACACGTTGAGCATGCTGCGCCCGACCAAAGCGACCTTGCGCCCGTTTTGCTCGGCGGCGGAAAAGATCTGCTGCAGGCGGGACACGTTGGAGGAAAAAGTCGCCACGAATATGCGTCCCTTCGCGCCTTCAAACATCTCGGCCATCGATTCGCCGACATGCCGCTCGGACTTTGAAAAGCCGGGCACCTCGATGTTCGTGGACTCGCAGACGAAGAGCAGCACGCCTTCTTGGCCGTACCGCGCGACGCGGCGCAGGTCCATGATCTCTCCGCTGATGGGCGTGTAGTCGATCTTGAAATCGCCGGAGTGTATGACGACGCCGAGCGGACAGCGTATCGCGAACATGAACGCGTCGGCGATGGAGTGGTTCACGTGTATAAATTCGACGCTGAAGCAGCCCGCGCGCACGACGCTGCCCGGGAGCACCTCGTGCAGTTCGCAGCTCTTGGTCAGCCCGGGGACGCGGTCGTCCAGCTTGTATTTGAGCAATTCGATCGTCATGCGTCCGCCATAGACCGGCGCTTTCAGCTTTTGAAGCAGGTAGGGCAAGCCGCCGATGTGGTCCTCGTGGCCGTGGGTCAGGAATATGCCGCGGACGCGGTCGCGGTTTTGAAGCACGTAGGTGAAGTCGGGGATCACGGCGTCCACACCGGGCATGGTCTCGTCCGGAAAGCTCTGTCCGCAGTCGACGATGATGATGTCGCTGCCGTATTCATACGCGGTCATGTTCTTGCCGATCTCGCACATGCCGCCCAGCGGGATCACGCGCAATGTGTTTGCCGCGGGGTGCTGCGTGGCGCGCGAGCGCATTGTCGGCGGACGCTTGCCCACAAGCTGGAGCATCTGTGAAATCGTCGGTTTTTCGGCGTGCTGCACGGGCGGGGCGACGCGGCGCTTGCCCGACTGCGGGCGCTTGGCGGGGCTTGGCGCGGGCTTTGTAGGCTGCTGCGGGGCATTTTTGCGGGGCTGCGGCGTCTTGAATGCCGAATTGGGGCGGGCCGTGGGCTGCCAGGGCGTTCCCGACTGCTGCGCGCGGCTTGGCGCATTTTGAGCGGGCTTGCTGTCATTCGTCCGGCGAGGCGGGCGATTCGAGGGCGCGGCGGGGCGGTTTGCGCTCTGCTGCGGGGGCTGCGAGGCGGGTATCTTGCGAATCGGCGCGCGGCGGTTGGCGACGCGGCGCTGTCCGCTTTCCGGCGCGCGGGGCTGGGGTTCGTTCGTCTGTCTCGGGGGTT
The DNA here is from genome assembly GCA_964449655.1 of uncultured Oscillospiraceae bacterium. Classification (GTDB taxonomy): domain Bacteria; phylum Bacillota; class Clostridia; order Christensenellales; family Aristaeellaceae; genus Ventricola. The sequence continues at coordinate 388 of CAYUZP010000100.1, read as the reverse complement.
CGTTTTGTCCATTGCGTGGGTTGTTTTTCTGCTTATCGTTATCTGACACGAACATGGTCCTTTCTATGTTGATTTATATTACGCCTGAAAAGCGGAGGTCATCCCGCGTTTAAGGCCATTTGAGCGCATAAAAGGCAAGATCATAGACATTTCATTATACACGGAAAACCGCCCGCTGACAACGCCTTTTTTTAAAGCGGCCAACGCGTGCGGGGCTAAACGCGCGTTTATGCGGCGATATGCGAGAAAATTGTTTGAACAGGGAAGGTTACGGTGAAAGCCTGTACCGTGGGCGGGAGGGACTGGAGCCTGCCGCCGCCAGTGGCGGAAAAGAGGCAGGCGGAACGTCGGAAACGAAAAGGAGCGCTTGCGCGACTATTTCGTTTCC
>CAYUZP010000099.1:0-7086 GCA_964449655.1 uncultured Oscillospiraceae bacterium | reverse complement strand
AAGCAGATTCCTTGCTCAGTTCATAACAAGGAATCTGCTTTATTTATACCGTGAGTTTGTGGAGCGCTTACGAAGAAGGAACGCGATCCGCAGGCGTGTTAGATGAAAAAGGGCAATAATTGGTATTTCGGATACAAAGCGCATATCAGCGTTGACAAGGACAGCGGGCATGTGCATTCGGTGAAAGTGACTTGGGCAAATGTCCATGGGTCAGCATGGTGCCGGAATTGTTGACAGGAGAAGAGGAAACCGTTTATGGTGACAGCGGTTACCTCGGCGCTGAAAAGCGTGAAGGCGCGCTCATCAAACCGCATTTAAACGCTAAAATGTCTCTTCGCAGCGACATGATGCCTTTTTCGTGTCAATATTGGAACCAAAAACCGTAAAAGTAAAATTATTTTAAAAAGATTTAAAAAGATGGTTGACAAATGCTGTCAAGAGTGGTATCTTTATCACACGGATTAGCACTCGCCTTGCTTGAGTGCTAACAACGCCGAAAGGAGGGAGCGGACCATGGATCTCGTCGATCGCAAATTTCGAATATTGCAGGCGATCATCGACGACTATATCCTCACTGCATTGCCTGTCGGTTCACGGACGATTTCGCGCAAGTATGAACAAAAGCTCTCCTCGGCGACCATCCGCAACGAGATGAGCGATCTGGAAGAGCTGGGCTATCTCGATTCCCCGCACACCTCTGCGGGCCGCGTGCCGAGCTACAAGGCGTACAGGCTGTACGTCGATCATATGATGCGGCCCACCCCGCTGAGCGTGGAGGAGACGGCGTTCATACAGAGCTGCTTTGACCACCGGTTCCATCAGGTCGAGGAGATGAGCACACGCATCGCCAGAGCGCTCTCCAGCATGACGCATTATACAGCCGCCGTGGTTGCGCGCAGACCCAAGGACGAACAGATTGTAAGCCACCTGCAGCTCGTACCGCTTGCCGGTCACAACGTATTGCTGGTGATGGTGATGCAAAACGGCGCGGTTCAGCAAAATGTCCTTAACATCGATGATACGACACTCTCGTCCGATGATCTGTACAGCATCTCGCGCATCCTCAGTCAACAGCTCGAAGGCTGTCCGGTCAGCGAGATCGGTCGGGCATTGGGACAGATCGACGTCGCCTCACAGGAAACGCGCAGCGTGATGCGCGCGATGTTCCGCCAGAGGCCCAAGGACGACAGCGACGTGGCTGCGCTCGCGGTCGGCGGTCGCAGCAACCTGCTCGACTATCCGGAATACTCCGATGTGGATAAGGCACGGTCATTGCTCAGCGTGCTGGAAACGCGCGAGAAACTGGTTTCACTGCTCTCGCAGGGCGGTGAGATGGAGATCTCGGTGCGCATCGGGCCAGAAACCGGAATGGAAGAGATGAAGGACTGCTCTGTTGTCACGGCCAGCTTCAGGATGAGCGACGGCACGGTCAATACCATCGGTCTCATCGGACCGACACGCATGCAGTATGGCAAAGCGCTCTCCGTGCTGCAGCAGGTCGGTTGCTCTTTGCACGAGCTGATCGACGGGCGCGACGGCATTACGGACAGGAAGCGATAGCCATGAAGAAGGACACAGAGAAAGAGAGGCACAGAAGGCCGCACGGCCGAATCAGACGCGCGGCGGACGGCCTTAAAGAAAGGGCGAAGGGCATGAACGGCGAAGAGAAGACGAACGTCGAGCAAGAGGATCACGAGGATAAAGAGGAAAACGTCGAGAAGAGCGAAACGGAACCGCCGAAGGAGGAAGAAGCGCAGCAGACGCCCGAGGAGAGCGTAAATCCCCTGCAGGAAGCGCTAGACAAGGCGATCGCTGAACGCGACGAGTATCTCGATCTCGCTCAGCGCAAGCAGGCGGAGTTCGCCAACTATCGCCGCCGCACGGAGGGTGTGCGCAAAGAGGCCTACGACGATGGCCGAAGGGATGCGATTGAGCAGCTTTTGCCGGTGGTGGACAACCTTGAACGCGCATTGACCGCTGCGGAGGAGGAATCCTCGCTGAAGAGCGGCGTTGAGATGGTGCTTCGCCAGACGAAAGACGCGCTGGCAAAGATGGGGGTCGAGGAGATCGATCCCGCGGGACAGCCGTTTGACGCAACGCTGATGAATGCCGTGATGCAGGGAACGGCAGAGGAAGGCGAGCCGGGCATGGTTTGTCAGGTGCTTCAAAAGGGCTACAAACTGGGTGAACGGGTGATTCGTCACGCCATGGTGAAAGTGGTTGCCGGCTGAGAGCGCAGAGCGATTTCCACGGAGCGCATCCGTGAAATCTTTCACTCACGACCATCGCCGGCAATGGGAAGCGCCTCGCGCCGAACATTTCAAATACAACAAGAACATTGATCCCACCATATAGAACAGAAAGCAGGAGGAAACATTTATGAGCAAGATTATCGGTATTGATTTGGGCACCACCAACAGCTGCGTCGCCGTGATGGAAGGCGGCGAGCCGGTCGTCATCCCCAACGCTGAAGGATCGCGCACCACGCCGTCCGTCGTCGCGTTTGCCAAGAACGGCGAGCGTCTCGTCGGTCAGGTCGCAAAGCGCCAGGCGGTCACCAATCCCGACAGAACGATCATATCGATCAAACGCGACATGGGCACCAACCGCCGCATCACCATCGATGGCAAGGAATATACGCCGCAGGACATCAGCGCCATGATCCTCATGAAGCTGAAATCCGACGCGGAAGCGTATCTGGGCGAAACCGTCACGCAGGCGGTCATCACCGTTCCGGCATACTTCTCCGACAGTCAGCGCCAGGCGACAAAGGACGCGGGCCGTATCGCGGGTCTCGACGTGCTGCGCATCATCAACGAGCCGACGGCCGCTTCTCTGGCGTATGGCCTTGACAAGGAAGACAGCCACAAGATATTGGTCTATGACCTGGGCGGCGGCACGTTCGATGTCTCGCTTCTGGAGATCGGCGACGGCGTCTTCGAAGTGCTCGCGACCAACGGCAACACGCGCCTGGGCGGCGACGACTTTGATCAGCGCATCATCGATTACCTTGCCGCTGAATTCAAAAAGGAGAACGGCATCGACCTCAAGTCCGACCGCATGGCGCTTCAGCGCTTGAAGGAAGCAGCCGAGAAAGCGAAGATCGAGCTTTCCGGCGTGATGAGCACGAATATCAACCTGCCGTTTATCACCGCGGACGCTTCCGGCCCCAAGCACCTCGACGTGACGCTCACGCGCGCCAAGTTTGACGAACTGACCCGTGACCTCGTCGATGCGACCGTCGCGCCGATGCAGAACGCGCTGCGCGATGCCGGATTGACGGCTAACGAGATCGATCGCGTCATACTTGTCGGCGGTTCCACGCGTATTCCGGCCGTGCAGGAAGCCGTGCGGAAGATGACCGGCAAGGAACCCTACCGCAACATCAATCCGGATGAGTGCGTCGCAGTCGGCGCGGCCATACAGGCAGGCGTGCTGGGCGGCGAGGTCAAGGACGTGCTGCTGCTGGACGTCACCCCGCTTTCTCTGGGCATCGAGACGATGGGCGGCGTGTTCACGCGCCTGATCGACCGCAATACGACCATTCCGACGACCAAGAGCCAGATTTTCTCCACCGCGGCGGATGGCCAGACGTCCGTAGAGGTTCACGTGCTGCAGGGCGAGCGCGAGATGGCAGCGGGCAACAAGACGCTCGGCCGCTTCCAGCTTACCGGCATCGCGCCTGCGCCGCGCGGCGTGCCACAGATTGAGGTCACGTTCAACATCGACCGCAACGGCATCGTGAACGTCTCCGCGAAGGATTTGGGCACCGGCAACGAGCAGAAGGTGACGATCACATCGAGCACCAATCTCTCTGAGGATGAGATCAAGCAGCGCGTCAAGGAAGCCGAGCAATATGCCGCCGAGGACAAGAAGCGCAAGGAAGAGGTTGAGACGCTCAATCACGCGGACAGCCTGATCTTCGAGGTCGACAAGCAGCTGCGTGAACTGGGCGACAAGCTCAGCGCCGAGGACAAGGCGACGGTCGAAAACGAGCTGGCCGAGTTCAAGAAGGTTCGCGAGACGAATGATACCACACAGATCAAGAATGCGATGGAATCATTCACGCAGAAGGTCTATGCCGTGTTTGGAAAGATCTATCAGCAGCAGGATCCGAATGCTCAGGGCGGCAGCGGCAATCCGGGCGGCGGCGATCAGAATCCGAACAGCGACGGCGCTACCGACGCGGACTATGATGTCCATTGAACGGTGTGAACGTCCATAGATGATGAACAGACATGACGGTCGCTTTGAAGCGTGTGAAATTGATAAGAACAGCGATTGAAGCGAGCATTTAAAACCCCTTTGAGCGCATGGCCGCCGTCACGATGTGGCGGCGGCGTCGCGCGATAGAGGGAGACAGGCGGTGACAGAGATGGCAGACAAAAGAGACTACTATGAGGTGTTGGGGGTCGCCAAAGGGGCGTCGGACGACGAGATCAAGAAGGCGTACCGAAAGGCAGCGAAGGCCAGCCACCCCGATCTGCATCCCAACGACAAACAGGCCGAGGCGCGCTTCAAGGAAATCAACGAGGCTTATGAGGTACTGTCTGATCCGCAAAAGCGTGCGCGTTATGACCAGTACGGATTCGATGATCCGCGCATGGGAGGCGCCGGCGGAACGGGAGGCTTTAATGGATTCAGCGGCTTTGAGGACATTTTTGACATGTTTACCGGCGGTGGTTTCAGCTCAGACCGTTCTTCCACACGTCAAAACGCGCCTCAGCGCGGAAATGATCTGCAATATAACCTGACGCTCACCTTTGAGGAAGCGGCATTTGGATGCCGCAAAGAATTCAAGTTTCAGCGCGAGGCGGTCTGCGACGCATGTAACGGCACAGGCGCGAAAGCCGGCACAGAGCCGCTCAACTGTCCGACATGCAATGGCACAGGTCACCAACGCGTGGCGATGAATTCTCCGTTTGGACAGATGCAGACCATGCGCACATGTCCAACCTGCGGCGGCAAGGGCAAGGTGATCAAGGAACGCTGCGCGAAGTGCGCTGGCACGGGATATATGCATGTGACGCGCACGGTGACGCTCAACGTTCCGGCAGGCGTCGAAGATGGCATGAACTTCAAGACGATTCCCGGAGAAGGCGAACCCGGACGCAACGGCGGACCGGCGGGCGATCTGTACATCACATGCACGGTGAAGCCGCACAAGATATTTAAGCGCGACCATTACGATCTTAACTGCGATGTGCCAATCAGCTTTACGCAGGCGGCGCTTGGCGGCGATATCGAGGTGCCGACGCTCGAAGGCAAAACCAATTACAATATTCCAGCCGGCACACAGGAAGGTACGACCTTCCGCATTCGTTCGCAGGGCGTGCAGCAGCTGCGCGGCACGGGGCGCGGTGATCTCTATTTTACCGTCCACGTCGAGGTGCCCAAACACCTAGGCGAAAAGCAGAAAGATCTACTTCGCCAGTTCGAGGACTCGCTCAGCGGACGCGAGTATGAGAAGCGCAAGAGTTTCGGCGATCAGGTTCGCGATTATATCCGCGACAATACGGGGCGATTTAAAGAGAAATTTGACACCACAAACAATAAAAAATAAACGCGAGCTGTCAGGCTGAAAAGGCGGTCTGCCAGCTTTTTTAGCGTTTGAGCGCGGAAAATCGATTCGCGGGACACTTGCGGATGCGATCTCAGCGGCATGAAAAAAAGCCCATCGGTTCAACGCATTCTCGTCAGAAGCGCGCTTGATGGGCGCAATCACAGGCGATGTAAGACGGCGTATGGATCTATGCAAAAAGCGCGGCAGACTATCGTACTCATGACTTGGCCATTCATCTGTTCAATTGCTCAAGCCCTGTGTTATTTTAAACCCATGACGAATTGCTGATGAGCGAGGGCCTGCCGCGCGATTGGACGGTGAATCATAGCGTGTATCCCGTGCGCTCAAAGTCACAGCGCGTTTCGATCAGATCGACGAGTTGGCGGAGCTTTTCCTCGTCAATCTCGTCAAACCGATCAAAAGAAGGGCTGTCGATATCCAGCACGCCGATCACGCGTCCTTGATATCGGATAGGCAAAACGATTTCCGAGTTGGATGCGCTGTCACAGGCGATGTGTCCTGGAAACGCGTGAACGTCCGGCACGCGCTGCACATTTCCAGTCGACACCGCTGTGCCGCAGACACCGTGTCCGATCGGGATGCTTATGCAGGCGGGCAGTCCGCAGAATGGCGAGAGCAGCAGCGCGCCGCTGTCCAGCAGGTAGAAGCCGCACCAGTTGATGTCCGGCAAGCCGTGCCAGAGCAGTGCCGCGATGTTCGCAAAGTGGACGATCGGGTGGGATATACCCGCAGTCAGCGCATCGGCTTCCTTTATCAGTACATCGTAGCGTGACGCTTTGTCCTGCGGATAGTGCTGAATCTGATAAGACATGGAACGGTCTCCTTTTTAACGCATGAAGGAAAAGCCAGCGCCGTCGCCTCCGGTGGAACCGAGGCCGCCGTTTCGCGTCCCGGAAGATTGATCGTCCACCGTGATGCCGAAGGGAAGAAAGATGCCCTGCGCAAAGGCCTCGCCTTCAACGAGCGAAAGCGTTTTTCCTGTCCGACTGTCGCTTGTCATGCGCAGGAAGATGTGTCCTTCGTTGTCCGAGCGGGCATAGTCGCTGTCAATCACGCCGACTGTGTTGTCCAGCTGAAAGCGGTATCGAAAGCCCAGACCGCTGCGGGGATAGACCGTGAGTACCCAGCCTTCTTCCATCCGGGCGCGAACGCCTGTGGGAATCGTGACGGTATCGCCCGCGGAGATCTCAAAACGGGCTGGCGCGAAGAAGTCATATCCTGCCGATCCGCTCGTCGCCCGGCAGGGAATGCGAATTTTGTCGTAAGCGTGTTGAGCCTCCTCGACCGTCTGTGCGGGGAAGACGTGAAGCCAGTCCGCGATAAAGCGCTCGTGAGAAACCCGTTCAAACAAGGCGATGCGAAGCATTTTGTTCTCCATTTCTGCTGCTTGTGCATTTTAAGATATCGCTATTATACCGCTTGCTTCATCGGCTGTAAACCCACTAAAACACATCATCAGTGCGCAAGTGTGTGAACCTAGACTCACGCTTGCTTAGCGGTGT
>CAYUZP010000098.1:5472-7123 GCA_964449655.1 uncultured Oscillospiraceae bacterium | reverse complement strand
AAAAGTAAAATACCTGAAAGAGAGTTAAATATTATTTTTGAGGATATTTCCTTGCACTATTTTCAAATCGTTGAAATGTGGAAAACTATTCATTCAGGTAATATTAAATTTTATTGCTAATTATTTTTGAATTTTTCAAAATGTTATGAGCCGTTTGCAGACACGGGCAACTTCTTCGGGTGTGTCACATAAATAGTCCGCTTTTATGAGTTCTTCACGGCTGCCCATGCCATACGTCACGCCGACGGCAACCGCTCCCGCTTTGCGTGCGTTGACTATATCGGTCCCTCTGTCTCCGACACAGATGACCATGCGCGCGCCACATTCACGCTCCCATATTCCAATCCGGGAAGCCTTACTCACGCCACGAACATACCCGCTGTGAAGCGCGATATATGGTGAGATGCCAAACGCTTCAATACATGCCTCGCAATATCGATTGCTTCCATTGGTGAGTATAGCCATAATGGCATATGGTGAGAGTATTTCAAGCATTCTTTCGACGCCGGGAAACATCTTTCCAACCTTATACACCAAGTCAACCGCAGTCTTATCGATCAACTCATCGTATAATGGTCGTTTGTCTGGTCCCACGCCCATCACGCGGCAGATCTCATCCGCATCCGGACCATTGAAAGCATCCGCCTGTTCGTCTGATATCTCGCCGTAGCCCAGCACAGCAAAAACATGCTTATAACACTCACGAGCCAGCTTCCGGCTGTCCGATACAGTGCCATCAAGATCGAACACAATAAGTACTCTACGCGGCATAGCGCCTATCTGCATTCCCGGACTTACCTTGCCAGCATACATACAGCTCTGTAAGTTCATCGTTTTTTCAGCATTTTGCTGCTCTCCATTCGTTTGGAAATAAACCTTTCTGCTTTGACATGCTTCTTTGATAAATAGATCAGGCCTTGCGCTCTCTTGTCAGTCCACTTTTGCTAGCAAGAGAGCAAATCATCATTCGTTCTTTGAAAAACAATAACGCCACTTCCGACCTAGGGTTTTTGATAGGCTTCAAGCAATAAAGTATCTGCTCTTCACTATAGATCGATTTAAAAATCTGAGTTTATACCTTGATCAGCTCATATTCACGTGTGCCAAGCCCAATCTTTTCCGCATGTTCAAGACATGTTTTCCATTCAGATTCCGGTGTCGAATTGCGGAAATGATCGCCTTGATTGATAAAATCCGCTTTGCGAAGGTTATCGCTGAGTTGACTGTTTGGCAGAGGATTTGAGCATAGGCAAGCATCCACGCACGCCTGATCCAGCGCCAATGGGTCAAATGAGGCAAACATTCCGATATCAGGAAGTATTGGGGCATCATTCTCACAATGACAATCACAATTTGGTGATACATCCACAACAAGCGAGATATGGAAACAAGGTCTGCCATCGACGACCGCTTTGGCATATTCGGCCATGCGGCAGTTCAGATCAGCAATCGCGGCGTCATTATCAAACACGATCGCATCGAAATTGCATGCACCAAGGCAACGCCCACAACCGACACAGTTCTCTTGATTGACATGCATCTTCCGGTTTGCCTCATCAAAGACAAGGCCACCGTTGGCACATTCTTTTTGGCATCTCCGGCACCCACGGCATATGTCTGGTTCGATATGCGGTTTGCCTGCTGAATGCTG
>CAYUZP010000098.1:0-5462 GCA_964449655.1 uncultured Oscillospiraceae bacterium | reverse complement strand
GATGTTTTTGATAGTTCCTCCAAATCCAGTCATCTCATGTCCCTTGAAATGAGTCAGGCTGATGAAGACATCGGCATCCATCACCGCGCGCCCGATTTTTGCTTCTTTAATGTACTCGCCGCCACGCACAGGTACATTCACATCATCTGTTCCCTTCAAACCGTCTCCGATCAAAATCGGACAGCCCACCGTCAACGGCGTAAATCCATTCTCCCAAGCACAGGCGAGGTGCTCCAGCGCATTTTTTCGGCTCCCCGGATACATCGTATTGCAGTCGGTCAAATATGGTTTGCCGCCCAATTCCTTTACTACATCAACAATCGCGCGTGCATAGTTTGGCCGTAGATAGCTGATATTTCCCAGCTCACCAAAATGCATTTTGATGGCGACGAATTTCCCGTCCATGTCAATCGCTCCGATTCCAGCCTTGCGCACAAGTTTTTTGAGCTTTATAGGTAAGCCATCACCAAAGGCAATTGTGCGGAAATCTGTAAAATATACCTTCGCTTTGTCCATTTTTTCCTCCTGATCTTTGCTTTGCTTCTATAGCTCGATTCGGTTATTGGTTGAACAGTCTTGCTCTTCATCCTCGTCACGGGATGTGACCATTTAAAAAACTCCCAGGTGATCCCCGGGAGAATGACTTAGCCTTCAACGGCTTCTTTGAGCGTTTTGCCAGGCTTGAACATCGGAGAGCGACGCGCGCCGATCTGAATCTCCTCGCCGGTTTTGGGATTGCGCGCTTTGCGCGCTGGGCGTTCTTTAACCTCAAAGGCACCAAAGCCGACGATCTGCACCTTTTCCCCGTTTCTTAGGCAATCAGCGATGATATCGCTCATTGCGCAAACAGCAGCCTCAGCATCTTTACGGGTTAGGCCAGCCTTCGCGGCAATTGCCGCGCTCAATTCATTCTTGTTCATAATTAATGCATCCTCCTTAAACAGCGCCGCTGTGCCTGAGCGTGATGATGACAAGATGTGCATCGATCATACACAGCCAAGTATAGCATATTCTACATTGTTTTCTACATTCCTGCAAAGCTGCTTTCTTTTTCCGAGAATCTTTAAATATCAATCCTTTTTTACACTCTGCCCTCTTAAACCATCAATACGATTTGCCGTTGCAGAGCGCAAAGCGGTTTCAGCGTCAATATCAAGGGCATGTGCTAATGCACAACAGGATTCCAGTAACTCACCTAGCAGCTTTTCATGATCGGAAGTTTCTTCTTTTAATTGTGTTAGCTTCTTTTGCGCAAGAAGAATCGCTGCATCACGCGCATTTGGTTCTGCTTGTACTGTTGTCATTCTGCTAATGACCTTCTGCGCGCGCATTAAAGCGGGCAATGTGACAGGCACATCATCACGCGCTCCCACGGCGTTTGTTCCCCCCTCTCTCTGCGCTTCGCATTTTCCCAAATCGAAGTCACTGCATTCGCATCCTTTGCCTTGACATTGCCAAACACATGTTCATGTCTTAATATCATTTTTCTTGTCACAATACTTGTGACATCCCGATCCGTAAACTCCCGATGCTCCGCTGCGATCGCGCTGACTAACACAACCTGCAGCAACACGTCTCCAAGTTCATCAGCCACTTTTAACGGATCGTCCCCATCCATCGCTTCGGCAGCCTCACAAGCTTCCTCGATCATGTATCGTCGAAGCGAATGCATGGTCTGTGCCCGATCCCAAGGACAACCATCAGGCGCACGAAGACGCGCTACAATCTGCACAAAGTCTTCATAATTCGCACGTTTGCGCATATATACACTTACAGCGGGTACGAAAATCGTTGTTCTATGATCGTAATACGGCTGCCGGTCTATATCACGTAAGAGAAGCGGCTGCGCACGACCTTCTGCTGCATTTTCCAGAAAATAAACCGTCGTATCATCGTCGAATAAATCCAAAAGCCACAGCTTAACATCTGAAGCAATCCAGCGATCATTGATCTCGACGATTACCTGTGGTGTATCCGCTTGTGGTCGAAGCGCGTCTATAGAGAGTGCCGTGATCGTACGCAAATTTTCAGTATCCACGCCATAAGCGAGCACAGCACATGCCGCCTGCTCAGCATATGATACGCCACCGACAACTTGCAGTGTGCAGTCATCTGGTAGTGTCCGCGAGAGCACGCGAACAGTCGCGTCACAGGCGGGATCGCTTACAGCATAACAGACGCTTCCCAAATCGCGCGCTTTTTCGATTATCGTTTTTGCAACCAAAGCGCATAATTCATCAAAATCTTCGCTCTTTTCATAGAGTGCATCCAATGTTTCATATGCAATCTTCTGTTCACGCAGAAATGCGCTGACGCCATGACGTTCAGTGCGAAGCACAAGCGTTTTGGCATTTCTCATGGCCTCAAGAGCACCAAGCGTGAGCTGCTGTGCACTGTCCGGTCCAAGGGCCACTATGGTGATGATATGTCGATTCATACACATTCACACGGATGATCAATCCGCCTTGTCGAGCACGCTCTCGATGATAAAACGTGGGCGCCGCTTTGTTTCATTATATATTTTGCCGATGTACTCCCCCACGACGCCAAGTCCAAGCAGCTGTATGCCGCCAAGCAACCATATGGATCCCATCAGAGAAGCCCATCCTGATGTCGTTTGTCCGCTGATCTTTGCGATCAGCGCATATAAAAACATCACGATGCTCACTAAAAATACGATCACGCCCGCAACTAACACCAAACGAATCGGTTTGATGGAAAACGATGTGATGCCATCCGCTGCAAATGCGATCATTTTTTTGAGAGGATACTTGCTTTCTCCTGCAAAACGTTCCGCACGTTCATAGGTTACTGTTGTCCATCGATATCCGATCTGTGGCACGATCCCGCGCAAAAACAGATTGACTTCCGTAAACTGTGACAAGCCCTCAACAGCTCTACGGCTCATCAGGCGAAAATCCGCATGGTTGAATACAATATCCACGCCCAGCATTTTCATGACCTTATAAAAACCTTCCGCTGTGAACCGTTTAAAAAAAGTGTCCTTCTCGCGTTTGCTGCGCACGCCATAGACAATATCATACCCCTCATGATATGCATCCACCATCGCGTCTATAGCATTGACATCGTCTTGTAAATCCGCGTCCATAGAGACGATCATATCTGCATGATTGACAGCTGTGAGCAAGCCTGCAAGCAGCGCATTTTGATGTCCGCGGTTGCGGGAAAGGTTTACACCGGAGAAAAAATCTGGTTCCTGTTCGTGCAAGCGGCTAATGATCGGCCATGTGTCATCACTTGAGCCATCATTGACAAACATGATGCGGCTCCTGTCACTGATCTTTCCTTGTTGTCTGAGCGCACAAACCTTTTCCCTAAGGCGCTTGCTCGTCTCGGGTAACACCTCTTCCTCTTTATAGCACGGAACGACAATATAAAGCGTATTTTTTTCCTGCATTCGGTTGTTCCTTTCTGTACATCTTATTAAGGCTTTAAGATATCAAAACCATCATTCAAACGCCCTGATTCAAAAGTTGATCCCGCATGGCCATCAAATCATCCGCGTTGTGAGAGAACAGCGTAGCCGCGCTGCTGAGCATCCTATCCACTTCGCTGCATGCCTGTTGATAGATGTTATCCGCATTCTTTGACGCAGTATCCTGAACCTCCAGTGCAAACGCCTGCGCCCGCCGCACAATCTCATGCTCACTGAGAAGCCGTTGTGCCTGTTGCTGTGCCCCATAGACAATCTGATCCGCGCGTTGCTTTGCGTCTTCAATGATAGCATTCGCTTCATCATCTGCCTTCTGATGCGTCTGCGCGAGGTAATTCTCAGCCTCCTGGTGCGTTTCGTCCCGATACTGATTGGCGTTTTTTACGACATCCTTATAAATCTGATCCGCAGCATCCGCGGTTTTATCCGCTTCTATGCGAGCATCTTCTAGGATCTTTTCTTTTTCAGCCAAGACGCTCTGCGCTTGAACGACAGTCTTAGGCAACGCTATGCGCAGTTGACCAATGAGATCGATGAGCATGCTCGCCTCGATCACGCACATATCCTTCCTCAATGGTACCCTGTAAGCTTCATTCACGCGTTGTTCAATGAGGTCAATCACGCGTTTCGCCTGACCGATGCTCTCACCCGCGACGGCTTGCTCTCTGCGGTTGACGCGATCCGCTTGCTCTCTCTGCTCCATGCATGTCCTCCTTTTTATCTTTTACCGCGTGAAAGCGCTGCCTGTATATCCTGCTCCAGTTCTGGCGGTACCATACCTGCAAGGCTGCCGCCAAAGCTGGCAATCTGCCGTACAATGCTCGAAGAAAGATTCGCCAAATGCGACGAAGTCGGCATCAAAAGCGTCTCCACATCGCCGAGCATTCGGTTGATCTGTGCCATCTGATACTCTGCTTCAAAATCTCCAATCGGCCTTAGTCCGCGTATCACAGTATCGGCCTTAACCATTCGGGCGCAGTCAACGAGCAGTCCGTCATGCGCAATAACGCGCACATTAGGGTATTTTGCGCAAGCACGACGCATCAGTTCGACACGCGTAAAGACATCCAATGTACCAAGTTTGTCAGGATTATGCATCACAGCTACAACCATCTCATCAAAAAGCTTGCACGCTCGGGAAATGATATCGATATGGCCCAATGTGACCGGGTCAAAGCTGCCTGGATAGAGCGCTGTACTCATATATCACTCCCCCTTTCCTTCAACCGTATGAAGGTTATTTCTGTGTCACCATATTTTCTGAGATCATAAGCTTCAAGCTGCCTATCCAACTGAGGGGGGTTACCGCGTCTATGTTCCACAACGAGCAGGCATGTGTTGCTGAGCAAACCTTTTTTGAGAAGCAAATCGCACATCTCGCCTGTGTTCTCCATTCGATAAGGCGGATCGATGAAAACGATATCAAATGTTGCTCCGGCTTTTGCAAGCATGTCGATCGCTCGTCGGTAGTCGCCGGCAATCAAGCTGCACCTATCCGGCATTTTTACGTTCTGAATATTGCGGCATATGGCGTCACACGCCGCTCTATCTATCTCAACCATTACAGCCTTTGATGCGCCTCTGCTGACAGCTTCCAAAGAAAGCGCGCCTGTCCCTGCAAACAGGTCGAGCACTCGCGCGTCTGTGATTTCAAACTGAAGGATATTGAACAGCGATTCGCGCACATAATCCTGTGTGGGTCGCGTCTTCTTTCCTGGCGGTGCTATGAGCGTTCTTCCACGTGCTTGTCCGCCTATGATTCTCATGCGCCCTCCCGTTTGCTATCAACGCGTTTGCTCTCTCGCCGATGCTGATTATACCAGATAAAATACGCTTTTTCAAGTCAATGCGTGTAAAACTGGCTTGAAAAAGCGCAATTCCCGAGCACTTTTTATCGAACATTCAGTCAAAGTAACATTCCACTGCTTTATAACATGATTAGTTGGAGCACTATTTTTTTTGGCTCTCCTCCCGATTGAGTGGATGGAGGCATTTTAGAAGGGCCGAG
>CAYUZP010000097.1:3374-7191 GCA_964449655.1 uncultured Oscillospiraceae bacterium | reverse complement strand
CGTGCTGGAGGGCAGCAGCGCTGTGAACGAGTCCGCGCTGACCGGCGAGAGCATACCGGTGGACAAGGCGAAGGGCGACGGCGTCTGTGCCGCGACGCTCAATCAGTCCGGCTTCCTGCGCTGCGAGGCCACGCGCGTGGGGGAGGATACGACGCTCTCGCAGATCATACAGATGGTCAGCGATGCCGCCGCGACCAAAGCGCCCATCGCCAAGATCGCGGACCGCGTATCGGGCGTGTTCGTGCCCGCGGTGATCGTGATTGCCATCGTGACGACTGTCGTGTGGCTGCTGGCCGGCCGCTCGGTCGGTTTCGCGCTCGCACGCGGCATCTCCGTGCTCGTGATCAGCTGTCCCTGCGCGCTGGGACTGGCCACGCCTGTGGCGATCATGGTCGGCAACGGCATGGGCGCGAAGAACGGCATACTGTTTAAGACCGCCGTCTCTCTGGAGGAGACCGGCAAGACGCAGATCGTCGCGCTGGACAAGACGGGCACGATCACACGCGGCGAACCGCGCGTCACGGATCTGTTCCCCTGCGGGGATATGGGCGAGGACGCGCTGCTCTCTCTCGCCTGTTCGCTTGAAGCGCGCAGCGAACATCCATTGGCGAAGGCCATATTGCAGCGCGCACAGGAGGGCGGCGTGACCGCGCGGGACGTGACGGACTTCACAGCGCTCCCCGGCAATGGCCTGACGGCTGTGCTGGACGGCGAAACTGTCAAGGGAGGAAGCCTGTCTTACATGTCCGCGCAGACGGCCGTGCCCGACGCGGTGATCAGTCAGTGCGAGCATCTGGCGGAGGAGGGCAAGACGCCGCTGCTGTTCGCGAAAAACGACGAGCTGGTCGGCGTCATCGCGGTCGCGGATACGCTCAAGGAGGACAGCCCGCAGGCCATTCGGGAATTGCGCGGCATGGGCATACGCGTCGTGATGCTGACCGGAGACAACGAGCGCACAGCGCGCGCGATCGGCGCGCAGGCGGGCGTCGACGAGGTGATCGCGGGTGTGCTGCCGGACGGGAAAGAGGCGGTGATCCGCCGCCTGCGCGAGCAGGGCAAGGTCGCGATGGTCGGCGACGGCATCAACGACGCGCCGGCGCTGACGCGCGCGGATACGGGCATCGCCATCGGCGCGGGCGCGGATGTGGCCATCGATGCAGCGGACGTCGTGCTGATGAAGAGCACGCTTGTCGATGTGCCCGCCGCGATACGGCTCAGCCGCGCGACGCTGCGCAACATCCATCAGAACCTGTTCTGGGCGTTCTTCTACAACGTGATCGGCATACCGCTGGCAGCGGGCGTGCTGATCCCTGTGTTTGGGCTGACGCTCAACCCGATGTTCGCCGCCGCGGCGATGAGCCTGTCCAGTTTCTGTGTGGTGACGAACGCGCTTCGGCTGAATTTGTTCAAGCTGTACGACGCGTCTCACGATAAAAAGATCAAGGCCCCCAAGGCTTTGAACGATAAAAAGCGAAAGCAAAGGGAGGAAAAGACGATGAAGAAGACACTGAAGATCGAGGGCATGATGTGCGAACACTGCGAGTCGACGGTCAAAAAGGCGTTGGAAGCGCTGGACGGCGTGGATTCCGCCGAGGTCAGCCATGTCGAGGGGAGCGCCGTGGTGACGCTCAAAGCGCCTGTCGCGGACGAGCTGCTCAAGAAAGCCGTCGAGGACAAGGATTACAAGGTGGTCTCCATCGCGTGAGTGGCAGGAGACGGACGAAAATGCCGCGGGTAAACTGAATTTAAAACCGCATATCAAAAGGGGCCGCGCAGCTTTTGCGTGGCCCCCGATGTTTTGTCCTCTTTACCAGGAGAATTCGACGGAGTTCAGGTCATATACCGCGGGCTGAAGGCCCAGGCGGCTCTCGATAAAGTTGATCGCCATCTGCGGCCATTGCGCGATCTGCGTGTACGCGTTCACATAGTTGCGCACGCCGGTGCCCAAACCGACGCCATGAACCGCGTCCGGCGCGATGTAGAGGCTGAAGTCCGGGAAGGCCTCGTAGACGTCTGTCAGCGAGGGCAGGATCATCATGCTGGTGAGCGGATCCTGCTGTCCGGCGACGGCGAAGAGCGAGGGCAGATTCTCGTTGGTGGAGAAGTCGCAGCCCATAGACATCAGGCCGTAGACGGGGATCGCGATCGTCATGTCGGCGCTCTCGGCATCGACCTCGTCACAGACGTAATCCGGGTACACGCTGTCCGGCGTCACATGGCCATACTGGTAGGAGATCGCCTGCATGATGTTCATGCCGCCCGCGGAGAAGCCGACGGTGATGATGGTGTCCGCAGCGGCGATGCCCTTCTCCTCCGCGTTGTGGCGGATGTAGCGGATGGCGCGGCCGAGATCGAGATATTGGTCGACGGCGGCATACGGATTGACGCGGCGCTGGAGCACATACGCGTTATAGCCGTTTTCGTTGAAGAATTCCGCGACGGGATAGCCCTCGACGATGTTGTTGCGGTGGGTGTTGCCGCCGCCCGCGATGATGATGACATTGCCCTTGACCGCGCTCTGGTCCTCGAGCAGATACGGGTTGAGGAACGGTTCAAAGCCCTCGTTGTCGTAGGAGATGTCCCAGCCCTCGGTGGGCAGCGGATCCTCCACGGCCATATGTTCGCCCCAGATCTTCCACACGGTGGTCTCCGGATCATCGACGATCTGCGTCAGCGCCTCGCGCTTGGCGGTCAGATCGACGCACATATCGTAGTCATCGGCGGTGATGCCGGGTTCCTTGCCGTCCACAGCCTCGTATTGGTGGCGGGACAGCTTGTGGAACGCGACGTAGAACTGCTCAAAGTCGCCCTCAAACGCGTCCGGATAGAACGCGACCTGACGGGACAGCGCGAGCTCCTGTGCGACCATCGCCTGCACTTCTTCATCCGTGTGTCCCTCGGCGAGCGCGACGCCTGTCGCCAGAAGGACGATGCACAGCAGGGAAACGAGGATTCTCTTCATATGAAAGCTCCTTTCTTCATTCAAGCGGGTTCTGCCCGCTTTGTGACAGATCTAAGCCGCGACGGCGCTTGTAAGCCTTCTGATCATGATTATGACAGAAAATTTCTGTAATGTCAACGATTTTCATAAACTTATGAATGATATCACGATTTGCTTTGTTATTTCTATAAGAGATAGACAATTTCATTTGACTGTTTTTACCCATATTGGCATAATTTGAGAACGTGGCAGATCACGACGCGGCTTTTCGGCTCCCACCCGCCCGCCCGACAGGCAGGGCATAAAACCGCAAAACAAAAATCCGCCGCACAGGCGTGATCCCATGCGGTGGATTTTGATTATACCCTTGTCACTGCGCGAGCAGCGGTGCGACGAGCGAATCGAGCAGCTCGTAGGTCATTGAGCCGACCTTGTTGTAGACGATCTTGCCGTCCGCGTCCAATATGACCGTCTGCGGCAGCATCGTCGAGCCACCGTAAGCGGTGATCACGCCGCTGTCATCCAAAGCGAAGGGCAGGCTGTAATCGTAGTTGGCTAGATAGGCCTCCACATCGTCGGTCACGAGATCCGAGTGTATGGCGACCAACGCGATCTGATCGCCGTATTGATTGTAGACCTGATCAAAGTAGGGGAGTTCCTGGCAGCATGGCGTGCACCAAGTGGCCCAGAAGTTGATGACCGTCGGCTTGCCCTTGGCCTCGGCAAGGCTGAAGGAGCCGCCGCCATAGAGCGGAACGGTGAAGTCCGGCCCGCGCATGCCGACCTCGTTGCCCACGGGCGTGTCGTCGACCTCGCCGCCCAGCAGCGGTGCGACGAGCGAATCGAGCAGCTCGTAGGTCATTGAGCCGACCTTGT
>CAYUZP010000097.1:0-3274 GCA_964449655.1 uncultured Oscillospiraceae bacterium | reverse complement strand
TGAAGTCCGGCCCGCGCATGCCGACCTCGTTGCCCACGGGCGTGTCGTCGACCTCTTCCACGACCTCTTCGACGACCTCTTCCTGAACGGCGGGGATGACCGTATTCGTATCCGGCGTGATTTCAGTGTCGCTCTTGTCCGGCCAGTTGAAGTAGATCAGCGCGCCGGCCAACACGATCAGCGCCAGCGTCCAGGCGATGATCTCCGTGCGATGGGACTTCTTCTTTCCTTCCTCGCCCTTTTCAGCGGGGGCTTTCAGCACGATGGGGCCCGCCTTGAGCGCGATGGCTTTCGTCGGACAGACGTCCACGCATTCGGCACAGTGTATGCACTCGTGATCGCCGACGCGTTTGATGTCCATCTTGCAATGGCCTGTGCAAAGGCCGCAGCTCGTGCACTTGTCCGCGTCGACCTTTACGCCGACCAGATTGATCCGCGCGAACATGCCGTAGATCGCGCCCAGCGGGCACAAGAAACGGCAGAAGCAGCGGAACACGAAGATCGACGTGCAGACGAAGAGCGCCAATATGACGAATTTGCGCGTAAAGAGTATGTTGAGCATCGAGAGCTTCTCGGCGTTGGCGGGGTTGGCCATCAACCCGATCGCGCCCTCAAATGTGCCGGCAGGGCAGATGAACTTGCAAAAGCCCGGCATGGGCAGATGCTGCAACGAGTAATAGAGCGGAATGGCGATGACGAACACGACCAATATCACGTACTTCACATAGGTGAGCGCGTGCGTGACGCGGTTCTTCTTCACCTTGGGCGTCGGGATCTTGTAGAGCAGCTCCTGCATGAGGCCCATCGGACAGATCCAGCCGCAGATCGTGCGCCCTAAGGTCAGCCCAAAGAGCAGCAAAATGCCCAGCACGTAATATGGCGCGCGCGTCCCTGTGGAAGCGAGCGCGTTTTGCAGCGCGCCGAGCGGACAGGCGCCGACAGCGCCCGGACAGGAGTAGCAGTTCAGCCCGGGCACGCAGAAGTTCTTGGCTTTGCCCGTGTAGATTTCGCCGGTGATGTATCCCTTGAGCTGGGCGTTGTACAGCAGCGCGGCGTACAGCTGAATGAGGCGGCGGCGGGAGGGAAACCAGCCGCGTTTCGCTTTTTGTTGATTGTTATTATCCAAGGCCGATACACTCCGTACAGATGTTGATGGCTTTGATGAGGACGTCGCGCATGCCGCCGTTGGCGATGCCTGCGATCACAAGCGCAGCCGCGCCGACATAGAGCACCGCGCGCAGCACGTTCTTGCCGCGCATTTCATGATACACGACCGGCTTTACGCCGATCTGCAGGCGTTCCTTGGGGCGCCGCCACGCTTTGATGCACACGGCCGCGATCAGCACGACCAGATAGGCGATGAACAGCGGCATCAGCTGCTTGAGCCGCGCGGAGACGATTTCCCTTGAATACACGGGGTGTATGCGCACGCCAGGCGAGCTGAAATTTTCAGGCGCATTCCCTTCCATGTAGATGCCGATGGCCTGCACGCACAGCGCGAGGCACACGACGACGCTGAGCACCGCCACGACCACGCGCATCACGCGTCGGGCTTTTTCCATGGTAACCCTCCCTTTCCATTCAAATTTAGTTCCTATTATAACGCGAACTTCTCTTTTGTGCAAGACTGTATGGATTGAAAATTCAAAAACAGCGCGAAAGATGCCGTCCTCCTTCGCGCTGTGCCGTAAAGTTTTCAGCCGATCCCGCGCAAAAACGCGCTGTAGCCCCTGTACGCCTCGTAGAGGTCCGCCTTGCTGATGATCTCCCAGGGCGCGTGCATCGACAGCACGGCGACACCGGAGTCGATGACGTTCATGCCGAGCAGCGCGCAGATGTAGGCGATGGTCCCGCCGCCGCCGACATCGACGCGGCCCAGTTCGGCCATCTGATATGTCACGCCCGCCTCGTCGAACACACGCCTGACCTGCGCGATGAACTCGGCGTTCGCGTCGTTTGAATCGCCCTTGCCGCTCCTGCCGGTGTACTTGTTCAGGCAAAGTCCGCCGCCCAGGTACGCGGCATTCTTCTTTTCAAACGCGTTCGGGAAACCCGGATCGTAGCCCGCGCTGACATCGCTGGAGAGCATGCGGCTGCACGAAAGCGTTCGGCGAAGCCCCAATTCGCTATACGGGCAAACGCAGTTGTACAGCTCGCTGACCGCCAGCTCAAAGTACCTGGACAGCATACCCGTCGCGCCAACGCTGCCGATCTCCTCTTTGTCGGTCAGCACGCAGCAGAGCGTGTACTTGGGCACGCCCTCGATATCGCAAAGCGCCGCCAAGGACGCGTAGGCGCACACGCGGTCATCGTGCGCGTAGCCCAGGATCATGCTGCGGTCAATGCCCATGTCGCGCGCGCGGCCGGCGGGGACGATCTCAAGCTCCGCCGAGAGCAGATCCTCCTCCTCGATGCCATAGCGCTCGCAGAGCAGTCGGGTCGCCATAGCGCGCACGGGTTCCTTTTCCGCGCCCATGTCCGGCTGGCTTGCGATGATCAGATCGAGCGCGTCGCCGTCTATCAGCTCCGCGGCGTTCTTTTTCATCTGTTCCCGCGCCAGGTGTGGCAAAAGGTCGGAGATGCAGAAGACCGGATCGCTGTCCTGCTCGCCTATGCACACGTCAACCGTGCTGCCGTCCTTGCGCGCGATCACGCCGTGCAGCGCGAGCGGCAGGGCCAGCCACTGGTATTTCTTGATGCCACCATAGTAGCGCGTGTCAAGGTACGCCAGGCCGTCGTTTTCAAACAGAGGATTTGGCTTTACGTCAAGGCGCGGCGAGTCGATGTGCGCGCCCAGGATGTTCATGCCGCGCTCAAGCGGTTCGCTTCCGACGATGAATGCCATGAAGCTCTTGCCCATCCAGTTGCGGTAGACGCGATCGCCCGCATGTAGCGATTCCCCCGCGCGGATCACCTCGTCAAGATCGCGAAAGCCGTGCGAGCGCACCATGGAAACGGATGAACGGACGAACTCGCGCTCCGTCTTGCTGCGGCTCAGGAAATCGCAGTACGCCTGGCCAAACGCCTCCACTTGCTTCATTTCAGCATCGCTTTTATCCTTAAATACATTCTTTCTTTCCATGATCTGTTTCTTCTCCTCCCGACGTCGCTGTGAACCTGTCTGTAGGCGCTAAGGCACATGCGCAGTTCGCCATTTTGCGCCAACATTCCATTATAGCTGAAAAAATCAGCGCGCGCAAGAGCGTAAGAAGAGGGGAACAGGACAACCGCATGAATGAATAAATTGTAAACAGAAATGAGACATCGTTTTGAA
>CAYUZP010000096.1:0-7233 GCA_964449655.1 uncultured Oscillospiraceae bacterium | reverse complement strand
GAAATCCATCCGTTGAGTTGCGCAATAGACAGGTCGTCCGAATAGACGATTCGAAGCGTTCTTTTTCGTCGAACCTGCCACTGACAGATTTATTATAATCAACCTTTTTACAGATGTCAATAGGGATTTTAAGATATTCTGTCGCTCTTTTCCCATGATTTTGTTCCCGCGTTTAATGCACTATAAACATTGTTGCATAAATTTATTGTATTCTTCCGATGTAGGCGCACATTTCTGTTTATCCCGTGGCGGATGCGGCAGATCGCCCGCAAAATTTTTCACTTACGCCCGTACAGGAAGCCGCGCCCGACATTTTCATCTTCCGATCCATTTTGCTCAACTTTCGCTTGCAAACCGTGCTCACATCCGTCATAATAATATGGCTAGACAAATCCGATTGTCCGTGACGGCACAGCGGCCGCCAAGAAAGGAATGACCGATGAATTCGATGCTCTTATCCGAGTTAAGGCGCGACGATCGATTCGAGGGCTATCTCATCGTCCGCTCCGCCGAACAGCGCACCTCCGCCTCGGGCAAAAACTATCTCGACATGATCTTCGCGGATCGTTCGGGTTCCATCGCTGCCAAGATGTGGGATGGCACGGTTCAGCCGCCACAAGCCGGAAGCATCGTCAGCGTGCGCGCGACGGGCAATGAGTACAACGGACGCATGCAGCTTCGTGTGGAACGCATTCGCGCCGTGGACAACCAGGAGGAAATCGACATGTCGGACCTGGTTCCCTGCGCGCCGGAAAATCCCAAGCGCATGCTCGAGGAAATTGTGCAGGCGGCGGAACGCATTGCGGATGATGATCTGCGCAAAATCACATGCTTTCTTCTCGACCGCGCGGGCGACAAGCTGCTCACGTTCCCCGCGGCCAAGCAGATGCACCATGCGGAACGGGGCGGCCTCCTGCACCACACGGTGACGATGCTGCGCGCGGCAAACGCGATGATGACGGTCTACCCTCGGCTCAATCCAAGCCTGCTCACGGCGGGCGTGATCGTTCACGACCTTGCGAAAATCGACGAGATGGATGAAGACGCGCTGGGCCTGATTTCAGATTACAGCACGGACGGCAAGCTGCTGGGGCACATCGTCCGCGGCGTGATCAACATTCAAACCGCCTGTGAAAGGACAGGCGCGAGCGCCTCGAAGGGGCTGCTGCTTCAGCACATGGTGTTGTCCCATCACGGCATACCGGATTACGGCAGCCCGATCCCCCCGAAATTTCCGGAAGCGGAGGTGCTGCATACCCTGGACACGCTGGACGCGCGGCTCTATGAGATGGACGAGGCGATATCGCGCGCGATGCCCGGCCGATTCTCCGAAAAGGTCTGGGGGCTTGACAACCGGCAGCTCTACAGGATTCCCGATGAGGATCTGACGCGCGAAAAGCCGGAAGCAAACGAAGGCTGAGCACATAAAAAAATGACCGTTTCGGCAAAGTCAAACATCGCCGGATGCGTCCACCGCATATAAAAACCGCTTTCAAACCAGAAAGCGGCTTTTGTATCTCCATCGACAGCGGAAAGCGCGTATCGCGCGCAATGCTGGTCTCTTGTCCGAGCGAGCGATCCCTTCATTATTATTGTGCAAACTGGCTCTGATACAGCGCGGCGTAGAATCCGCCCCGCTCAAGCAGCGTCTCATGTGTCCCCTGCTCGATGACGCGGCCCTCGCGCATGACGAGGATCAGGTCCGCGGACTGTATGGTTGAAAGTCTGTGCGCGACGACGAAGCTCGTTCTTCCCTGCATCATCTTCGCAAACGCGGCCTGAACGTGCATCTCGGTGCGCGTGTCGATGGAGGATGTCGCCTCGTCGAGTATGAGCATCGGCGGCAGGCAGAGCATGACGCGTGCGATACATAAAAGTTGCTTCTGTCCTTGTGAGAGCTGCCCGCCGGATTCGCTGATGACCGTGTCATATCCCTCCGGCAGGCGGCGGATGAAGCCGTGCGCGTGGGACGCCTTCGCTGCGGCGATGATCTCCTCGTCGGTCGCATCCGGCCTGCCCAAGGCGATGTTTTCGCGGATCGTGCACGACGCCAGCCATGTATCCTGGAGCACCATGCCGATCTGCCTGCGCAGTCCGGCGCGTGACATGGTTCTCGTCTCAACGCCGTCCACGCGAATCTCGCCCGCGTCGACATCGTAAAAGCGCATGATGAGGTTGATGAGCGTCGTCTTGCCGCAGCCCGTCGGGCCGACGATGGCCACGCGCTGTCCCGGCCGCACATGCAGGGAGAAATCCTCGATCAGCGGGCGCTCCGGCACGTAGGAGAACGCGACGTCCCGCAGCTCGAATTCGCCCTGCGCGCGATGCAGATCCCTCGCATTCACAGGGTCAGGCGTCTGCTCCGGCTCGTCGATCAGCTCAAACACGCGTCCCGCGCAGGCAATCGCGTTCTGCAGCTCCGTAATGACGCCGGAAATCTCGTTGAAGGGTTTTGTGTACTGATTCGCGTAGGACAGGAAGCTCGAAAGTCCGCCGACCGTCAGCGTCCCATGAACCGCAGAAAGCGCGCCGACCAGCCCTACGCCCGCATAGACGAGCGCGTTGACGAAGCGCGTGCACGGATTGGTCAGTGATGAAAAGAACACCGCGCGCAGCGAACAGGACCTGAGGCGTTCGTTCACCTCGTCGAACGCGTCGAGCGTCCTGCGCTCATGTCCGAACGCCTGCACGAGCTTCTGTTCACCGATGGCCTCGTCGATCAGCGCGGTCTGCTCGCCGCGCGTCGTCGACTGAAGGCGAAACATGGCATAGGTGTGTTTGGCGATCTGATCGGCAACCACCAGGGACAGCGGCGTGATCAGCACGACGACCAGCGTGATCGGTACGCTCAGCGTGAGCATGAACCCGATCGTCCCCACGATGGTCATGACGCCGGTGAAGAGCTGCGTGAAGCCCATCAGCAGCCCGTCCGCGAACGTATCGACGTCCGCGATCATGCGGCTGACGATATCGCCTGTCGGGTGCGCATCGAGATAGCGGAGCGGCAGACGCTGTATGTGTTCAAACGCGTCGCGGCGGATGTCTCGCACGGTGTCGTATGTGACGCGGTTGTTCAGCACGTTCATCACCCACTGGGCCGCGCCGGTCAGCGCAACACAGCCTGCGAGCCGCGCAAGGCATCGCGCTATTCCATCAAAGTCCACCTGACCCGGACCGACAATGCAGTCCACTGCGCGGCCTACGAGTATCGGCACATAGAGCGTCAGCGCAACCGTGATCAGCGCGAGCAGGAGCGACAGCGCCACATGCGCCATGTGCGGGCGAATATAGCGCAGGATTCGGCGGAGCACGGCGCCTTGACCCGCGGTTTTCTTTTTGTCCGTGCGTTTGCCCTTATCGCTCATTGCGCCGCACCTCCCGCGAACTGCGTGGCATAGATTTCCCGATAGACGGGGCAGGAAGAGAGCAGCGCTTCGTGCGTGCCCATGCCCACGACGCGTCCATCGTCGAGCACCAGGATCAGGTCGGCAAAACGCACGCTGGCCGCCCGCTGGGAGACGATGAACGTCGTCGGCGGGTTCTCCATCCCACGTATGGCGCGGCGCAGGTTGGCGTCGGTCGCGTAGTCGAGCGCCGAAGCGCTGTCGTCGAGGATGAGGATTTCGGGATTCCGCACGAGCGCGCGGGCGATGGTCAGTCTCTGCCGCTGTCCACCGGAGAAGTTGCGGCCGCCCTGCTCGACCGGTTCATCGAGGCCCTTTTCCTTTGAAGCGATGATGTCAAGCGCCTGTGCGATGCCGAGCGCGCGCATCATTTCCTCCTCTGTCGCGCACTCGTTGCCCGAGAGCAGGTTGCTTCGTATCGTCCCCTTGAACAGCGCGGCACGCTGGGGCACGACGCCGATGCGCGAGCGCAGTTCATCCCGACGAAAGTCCCGCACATCAAGGCCGTCTATGAGCACGCGTCCGGTTTCAACATCGTAAAAGCGCGGGATGAGGTTGATCAGCGTCGTCTTGCCGCTGCCCGTTCCACCGATGATGCCGACCGTTTGTCCCGGTTTCGCGCAAAACGTCACGCCTTCAAGCGCCTGTTCGGACGCGCCCTTATAGCGCATACCGACCGCTTCAAACGCGACGCTTCCGCGCGGTGCGTCGGGACCGGGCGTCCTCGTGCCATCGATCATGCCAGGCTGCACATCGAGCACGCGGGCGATGCGTCTGCCGCACGCCGCGGCCTTGGTCAACAACAGGATCAGATTGGCCATTTTGATCAGCTCGACGAGGATTTGGCTCATGTAGTTGTACAGCGCGACCACCTGCCCCTGTGAGAGCGCGCCGAGCTGTACGCGCATTGCGCCCCCGCGTATGAGCAGGATCACCGCGAGGTTGATGACGATATATGTCAGCGGGTTCATCGCCGCGGAGAGGCGGCCTGTAGCGAGCTGCATGCGCGTGAGCCTGTCGTTCCTACGGGCGAAGCGTTCGATCTGATCGTCCTCCTTGACAAACGCGCGCAGCACGCGCACGCCTGTCAGATTTTCGCGCGTGGCGGAGGTCACGGCATCCAGCTGGCTCTGCACGCGGCTGTGCATGGGAATGGTCATGAGCATGATCGAGAACACGATGACGCAGAGCACGGCGATCACGCCCACGAAGATGAGCGCGCAGCGGGTATCGATGGTGAACGCCATGACCATCGCGCCAAACACGACGAACGGCGAACGCAGGAGCAGACGAAGCATCATGTTGACGCCGGACTGAACCTGATTGATGTCGCTCGTCATGCGCGTGAGCAGTGTCGAGGTGCCGAGTTCATCGAGTTCCGTGTAGCCGAGTTCCTGGATATGCTCCATCAGCGCGTGCCGAAGCCGTGCGGAAAAGCCTATAGCCGCGCGCGCAGCGAAGTACTGCGCCGTGACCGAGCTGGCAAGGCCGACGAGCGCAAGCAGCACGAGCAGCAGGCACAGCCGAACGATGTAGCCCGTGTCGTTTTCCAGAATGCCCCTGTCGATGACCTTCGCGACGATGAGCGGTACAATTAATTCGAAAGTCGCCTCCAGCAGCTTAAAGAGCGGACCCAGCACGCATTCGCGCGCGTAGCCTTTGAGGTAAACGAGCAGCTTTTTCATGATGTTCTCCGAGACCATGTCAAAACGAAGGACTGAGAACAAGCTCAGCCCTTCGCGCACTGTTCGGTCCATTTTGACAGTCATGACGGGAAGAAAACGGCACAGACGGCCTCTTCACGCGTCCCATCCCGAAGCGGTTCATACGCTCACAGGATGTACTCCGGCTTATACGCGGGCCGGCCGGTCATCTCCTGCCTCGCCGCATCGTATTTCGCATCGGTGTTGCCCAGTATCGCGTATGTCGCGCGCTTGCTGGTCTCAACGCCCGGCTGGTTGAACGCGTCGATATCGAGCAGTTCGCCCTCATATGCGGTCGCCATCTCCAGGAAGTACATGAGCTGTCCTATCGTGTACGCGTTGACCTCGGGCATGATGATCGTCTGGCACATGCGCCTGTTGACGTACAGCGCATACTCTGTGCCCTGCCGCTCGGCCTCGATGAGCGTGTTGTGCGTCATGCCGCCGAGGAAAGCGACGTCCTTAAACTGTTCACAGCCGTGTGGTATCTTCGTCTCCGCGCGGAATTTTTCGACCTTGATGAACGTGATGACCTTGTCAAACGGGCCTTCGTTGTAGAGCTGCAGCTGGCTGTGCTGATCGGTGACGCCGAGCGCCTTCGCCGGTGTCTGTCCCGCGTGACAGGGCGTGCCGTCGCGGCGCACCTTTTTGCCCAGCGATTCCGCCCACAGCTGGCAGAACCAGTCCGCCATGGTCTTGAGCGAATCGGCGTAGGGCAGCATGACCTGTATGTTGCGCCCCATCTGTTCGCAGGCGATATACTGCAGCACAGCTTCCAGCAGCGCGGGGTTCTTCATCATGTCGTCGCTCTTGCAGCGGGCATCCATCGCCGCCGCGCCGGCGAGCATGGCACGGATGTCGATGCCGCAGCAGGCTGCCGGAACGAGGCCGACCGGGCACATCTCCGAAAAGCGGCCGCCGACGCCATCCGGAATCGTGAACGTCTCAAAGCCCTCTTCCTTCGCCAGCTTGATGAGGTTTCCCTTCTCCTTGTCGGTGATAGCGATCACCTGTTTGGCCCAGCCTTCGCCGACCTTCGCTTTGAGCGCTTCGGAGATGATCAGATATTGGCTCATCGTCTCGGCGGTCGCGCCAGACTTGGTGATGATGCAAAAGCAGGTCTTCGCGATGTCGATGACGTCCAGCAGCGCGGCCATGCGCTCCGGATCGATGTTGTCCTCGACATAGAATTTGGGACCGGGACGCCTGTCCGCGGGCAGCTCGTTGTAATGCAGGTGATTGAGCGCCTGATGCACAGCGATGGGGCCCAGCGCGGAGCCGCCGATGCCGAGCACGACCAGCGATTCATAGTTGGCCCGCACGCGCGCGGCGACCTTTTCGATGCGCGAGACGATTTCTTCCTGATTATAGGGCAGTTCGGTCCAGCCCAGCCAGCCCGTGCCGCGGTTCTTTTCGACAGCATGCTGTGCGGCGGCGGCGGATTCGCGCATCGCCTCGAGTTGAGCGCGCGTGATGCCGTATTCCTCTCCGAGCATGTCTGCCATCATCGGATTGACGTCCAAACGAATCTCCTGTGCCATGTTGATTCATCCTCCCTGTCTCGTCACTAAAACCTGAGTCTCTCTTCTTTATATTTTACTCCGGCTTTATCTGTGCGTCAATTCAATCGTGAAACTTTTTTGAAACGTCAACGCGTCTTCTGAAACGCGGGTCGTCCTTGCGGGGTTTCCTCATGTGAGCGTGTCATGCCATCCCCATCTTGGCTATGAGCCGTTCCATCAGCTGAATGCTGCCGTCCAGCATCGACTCGCGATCCCATTTGGGTTCGCGGATCACGAGCATCGGCGTGGGCGCCACGTTGAGCGACAGGCGCTTATCAAGCGCTGAGACCGCGAGGAACAGCTTCTTTCCATCGAGCTGCGCGTTGGAGTCAAAACGCATATCGAGCCGCCCATCGGTCTGTACGACGCGGTCTATGCCGAGCTTTTGACACATCGCTTTCAGATAGGCCACTGAAACCAGATTGGCGACGCACCTCGGTTCCTCGCCGAACCGGTCGAGCAGCTCCTCTTCGACGTCGTCCCGGTTTGCGCTGGTCGATATAGACGCGATTTTCCGGTAGATTTCAAGCCTCTGCCGGTCATCCGGCACGTAGTCCGCGGGCA
>CAYUZP010000095.1:0-7317 GCA_964449655.1 uncultured Oscillospiraceae bacterium | reverse complement strand
ATCTGATCGCCGATACCGCCGTGTTTGACGCGCTCGTGGGTCAGGACATCGCGACAGCGCAGATCGATGTGCGCGCGGGCGCGACACTGACCAGCAACGCGATTAACGATGCCCTCAAGCAGGCCGCTGAGGAGGTGCAATAAGCATGAACATGAAAGAGCTTCGCAAAACCTTCATGAATGGCATCATCGACGAGAACCCGACGTTCCGCATGGTGCTGGGCATGTGCCCGACGCTGGCCATCACGACGGCGGTGAGCAACGGCATTGGCATGGGTCTCGCTGTGACGTTCGTTCTGGTCTTTTCCAATCTGGTCATCTCCCTTTTGCGCAAAGCGATACCGGATCAGATCCGCATTCCCGCGTTCATCGTGGTCATCGCGACGTTCGTGACGATCGTGCAGCTGGTCATCAAGGCGTTCGTCCCGGCGCTTGACGCGGCACTCGGCGTGTTCATCCCGCTGATCGTCGTCAACTGCATCATCTTTGGACGCGCGGAAGCGTTCGCCTTCAAGAACCCGCCGCTTCTGGCGATGGCGGACGGCCTGGGCATGGGCATCGGCTTCACGCTCGCCATCACGCTGATCTCCGCCATACGCGAGCTGTTCGGCGTGGGCACGCTGCTGGGTGTGCAGGTGATGCCGGCGAGCTATATGCCGATGGATATCCTGATTAGGCCGGCGGGCGGCTTCATCGTGCTGGGCCTCACGCTTGCGGTGATGAACAAGCTGCTGCCGAAGAAGGCGTAAGGAGGAAAGACAATGAATGCGGTTCTTACGATCCTGATTGGCTCCATTTTTGTCAACAACTTCGCGATGTCCCGCTTCTACGGCATCTGCCCGTTCCTGGGCGTTTCCAAGAAGCTGGAGACCGCGTTTGGCATGGGCATGGCCGTCACGTTCGTCATGGCGGTCGCGTCTCTGGTCTCCTATCTGGTCAACGAGTTTTTGCTGATCCCGCTAGACCTTGAATACCTGCAGACCATCGCTTTCATCCTCGTCATCGCGGTGCTGGTGCAGATCGTCGAAATGGCGATCAAGAAGATGTCCCCTGCCCTGTATCAGGCGCTTGGCGTGTATCTGCCGCTGATCACCACCAACTGCGCGGTGCTCGGCGTGGCGCAGCTCAATGTGACCGAGGGCTACAACCTGATTCTGTCCGTGGTCAACGGCGTGGCTTCCGCTCTTGGGTATACCCTGGCGATCTGCCTGTTCGCGGGCATACGCGAGCGGCTGGAATTGAGCGTTCTGCCCAAGTGGATGGAGGGCTTCACCGGCGCGATGATCGCCGCGGGATTGATGGCTGTGGCGTTCAACGGCTTCACCGGACTGATCTGAGCGCAAGCGAGGGAGGAATCATAACGTGAGTATCACTGCTATTTTGATCGCCGCGCTCGTGATGAGTGTGCTCGGTCTGATCTTTGGCGCGCTGCTCGGCGTGACGGGCCGCGTGTTCAAGGTGCCGACCAATCCCACCGTCGACGCGCTGCGCGAATGCCTGCCCGGCGCGAACTGCGGCGCGTGCGGCTTCCCCGGCTGTGACGGCTACGCGGCTGCCGTGGGCGAGGGCAAAGCGGAGGTTGGCGCATGCGCTGTAGGCGGTCCCGCCGTCGCCGCGAAGATGGCCGCGATCATGGGCGTCGAGGCGGGCGAGAGCGTGCGCCTTGTCGCGACCGTGGCCTGTCAGGGCTACGGCGATCACTGCGCGCCCAAGTATGAGTATCAGGGCATCAGCGACTGCCGCGCGGCCTCGCTGGTCAACGGCGGCACAAAGGCCTGTCCATATGCCTGTCTGGGGCTGGGCACATGCGAGCGCGCCTGTCCGTTTGACGCGATTCACATCGACCCTGAGCGGCATATCGCCGTGGTCGATCGGGACAAGTGCCAGGGCTGCAAGAAGTGCGTCGCGGCCTGCCCGCAGCATGTGCTGAGCATGCAGCCGGACAAGCGCGTGGTCACCGTGCTGTGTCACAATCCCGAAAAGGGCATCGCGCTCAAGGAGAAGTGCGACCGCGCGTGCATCGGCTGTGAGGCGTGCGTGAAAGCCTGCAACTTTGAAGCGCTGTCGATGGAAAACGGCGTGCCCAAGGTGGACTATTCGAAGTGCGTGGGCTGCATGGCCTGCGCCGATGCCTGCCCGACGGGCGCGATGACGGCCGATTACGAGCAGCGCAAAGAGGCGTACATCGATGCGTCCAAGTGCGTGGGCTGCACGCTGTGCACCAAGCAGTGCAAGTTTGACGCGATCGAGGGCGTGCTCAAGCAGCCGCATAAGGTGCTGGGTGCCTGCACGGGATGCGGACTTTGCGCGGAGAAGTGCCCCAAGAAGGCGATCACCATGCGTGAACGCCGCGCGCCGCGCAACAAGATGGACAAGGCGAAGAAAGCGCCTGTCGCGGCAGCGAAATAAGCGGTTGTCAAATCAAGGGCTGTCCTGAACGCTTAAAGCGGGACGGGCAGTCCTCTTTTTTTCAAGTTGAATTCATCGCGATGGCATCTCGGGCGGTCCTGCTCACGTTTTCCGTACAGGCATGATGTCTGCAGAAAGTTTCGCTTGGTCTTTGCAGCGCGCTTTTTTTGTGCTATAATGGGCGCGGCATACTTGTTCATCAAAGGAGTTTTGTCCGATGTATAGAGCTTCGAACTCCGATCAGAAGAGAAAGCGACGCGCCCTGCAGCGCGAAAAACCGAGGCGCGGCACATGGCCCATGCTGCTCTTGCTCCTCGCGCTGATCGTCGTGGTCGTGCTGCTCACGCCCGGCGCCAGCCAGACACCCGCGGCCAACACGTCCGGCACGCCGGTCGATCCTGAAACAGCGGCATTGGGCGATATCCATCTGCGCATCTCCGAGGTCATGTCCTCCAATCGCACGGCCTATCCGGATGACAACGGGGCTTTTCCGGACTGGATCGAATTGACCAATACAGGCGATGAACCGCTGCAATTGGCGGGCTACGGCATGAGCGACCGTTCCGATCGAATCTCGTTCGTCTTTCCTGAAATCACATTGAATCCCGGAGAATACATCGTCGTATTCGCCTCCGATCAAAACCGCAATGTCGCCGGCTTGCCGCTGCACGCGCAGTTCAAGATCTCCTCCAGCGGAACCGATACGATCTATCTCTATGGCACAGACGGCATCTCCTTTTCACAGCTTCCCGTGCCCGCGCTCAACAGGGACATGAGCTACAGCTTAATCGGCGAGGACGACTACATCATCACCGAGCAGTACACCCCCGGCTACGCCAACACGCAGGAGGGCTACGCCGCTTTCCGCGCGTCGATGGTGCTGGAACCCGGCGCACTCGTCATCAATGAGATCTGTGCATCTTCGGTCAGCACGCTGCGCGATGAGGACGGCGAATATCCCGACTGGATCGAACTGCACAACACGTCCGCGCTGCCCATCGACTTGTCCAATTACGCGCTCAGCGACGATTCGGACAGGCTCGTCAAGTGGCGCTTCCCGCAGGGAACTGTCATAGACCCCGGTGCGTATTATGTCGTTTACGCCTCGGGAAAGGATCGCGCCGGCACAAATGGGGGCTGGCCGCACGCCAGCTTCCGCCTGCGCTCCAATGGAGAAACGGTGATCCTCTCCGATATCCAAGGCCGCATGGTCGACGTCGTCGCCTACGATCTGCTTGAGGCCGATATGTCCTGGGGCAGAAATGAGGAGGGGGACGGCTCGTTCCTCATATTCAATCAACCGACGCCCGGGCTGCCCAACACGCGCACGGGATAGATCGCCATGGACACGGCGCTGATCCTCGCCAATCCGTCCGGACTGTACATCACCGAGGTCATGACCGGCAACCGCTACACGCATGGTCCCGGCGTCACCTATTTCTATGATTACATCGAGATCTACAACATGAGCGAACAGGCCGTCAACCTCAAGGGTTACGGCCTTTCAGACAACATCAAAAAACCGCGCAAGTGGCTCATGCCCGACCTGACCATACAGCCCAACGGCTATATCGTCATCTACTGCGATACGACGCAGACCTCCAAAGCCGGGCAGTATACGTTCACGAATTACAATCTCAAAAAGTCCGGCGAGATCGTCTGCCTGTCGATGCCGGACGGCACGCTTCTGGACAAGATCGCCGTGCCGCAGCTCTATGACGACATCTCCTACGGGCGGACGATCGGTCAGGCCGGCTTTTTCTATTACGACGAGCCGACGCCGGGCGAACCAAACCGCGCGGGCTTCACGGGCTTTGCGCAGATGCCTGAAGTGCTCGTGCCGGGCGGGCTTTATGAGCGTCCGCTGACGGGCGATACGGCCGTCACCCTATTGGTGCCTGAGCATTCCACCGTCCGCTATACGACGGATGGCAGCGATCCGACGGAGTTTTCTTCACTGTACACCGGGCCCATCGATATCGAGAAGACGACGACGCTGCGCGCGCGCGCTTTTCGTGACGGCGTGCACGCCTCGCAGATCGTATCGCAGACCTATCTGATCTCCGTCTATCATACGCTGCCGGTCATCTGCCTGACCACCGATCCGGACAACCTCTACAACGAGGAGACCGGCATGTTCGCCGATGGCCCGAACCTCGATCGCGAGACGCAGTCTACACCGTGGCAGAGCGCGACATACTGGCAGAAAAACTGGTTCGGAGGCTGGGTCGAATACTACGACGAGATGGGCGTGCAGCAGTTCAGTCAGGGCATGACCTTCCGCACGATGGGACAGTTCTCTCTGGATATGCCGCAAAAGAGCCTCTACATCAGGGCGGATTCACAGTACGGGCCGGGCACGTTTGCCTACGCGATGTTCGAGGACAGGCCTTACACCGAATACGCGAGCTTCGTGCTGCGCAATGGCGGACAGGACGGGCTGTACACCCGCGTGATCGACGGGCTGCAGGCAAAGCTGATCGACGCGTCAGGCTCCAGCGTCGTCACACAGGCGTGGCGGCCCGTGATCGTCTACATCAACGGCGAGTACTGGGGTCAATACAACCTGCGCGAGCGCGCGGGCGTCGATATGGTCGCGCAGCACGAGGGCTGGATGGACGTCAATCAGGTTGACCTGCTGGAGGGCAGCGGCATCCGCCCTGGCAACATCGTCACCGGCTCCAACGACGACTATAACGCGCTGGTCGAATATGTAAACAATCACGACGTGGTCAACGACAGGGAAGCGTTTGACTATGTCTGTTCGCAGATCGACATCGACAACATGCTCGATTACTTCATCTTCGAGTCATTCTTCGGAAACACCGATCCGGGCAACATCCGCTTTTACCGCAATGCGCAGACGGGCGACGGCAAGTGGCGCTATCTGTTCTATGACTGCGATTGGGGGCTGTTCAACGTGCTCAACGAGAGCGGGAAGCTCGCCGGCGGCGTCGCGTATGTGCTCAATGAAAGCGGCATGGGCGGGCAGCACATCACTTCCAACGTGTTCATCCGCAAGCTGATCAAGGTGCCCGAGATTCAGGACAGGTTCCTCACGCGCTACGGGGAATACTTTCAAACCGTGCTGACCACCGAGTACATGACAAACCTGTTTAACGAGATGATCGCGATGATTCAGCCGGAGATGCGGCTGCACATGATCCGCTGGGCCGCGCTCATCCACCCGAAACTGAGCATGGAGCAGCCCAAAAACGCGGACGGCGGCTATAACTACTGGGTGCAGCGCTGCGAGCGCGCGGTGAACCGCATCTTTCCGCGTCGGCCTTACTACATTTGGCAGGAAATTCAGCAGTACTTTGGGCTGACCACCGAGCAGATGGAAGGGTATTTCGGTCCCTGCCCGCCGACGCCCGCGGATTGAATATCGTGAGGAGGGAATCCCGTGCAAAATCTCATCAACAATGCCAGCGTCAACGAATGGTTCGCCCAACAGCTTGCCGCGCTCACGCCGATGAAAATGCTGCTCGCGATCGCGCTGGGCTTCTTTGTCGGCTTCATCATCGCGCTGGTCTACCGCAAGACCTTCCGCGGCGTGCTCTATTCGCCGTCCTTCTCGACGACGCTCATCATGCTGTGCATGATCACCACGCCCGTCGTCATGTGCATCAAGTCCGATATCGCGCTGTCGATGGGCATGGTCGGCGCGCTGTCCATCGTGCGCTTCCGCACAGCCGTCAAGGATCCTATGGACACCGCGTATATGTTCTGGTCGCTCACGATGGGCATACTGCTCGGCGCGGAGCTCTACACCATCGCGCTCATCGTCGTCGCCGGCATCTCTGTGGCCATGCTCGCGCTGTCCTTCTTTAGGCTCCGCTCGCCCAACACGTTCCTGCTCGTCACACACTACGATCCGGCTGTCGAGGACGACGTGCTCGCGTTCGTGCGCAGGATCAAGGTGCAGCGGCTGCGCAGCAAGGCCGTCACGCCCGGCGGCGTCGAGCTGACCGTCGAGGTGCAGCTGCGTGAGCGGTTCGATATCGTCAATAAGCTCCTGGACATCGAAGGCGTGCACAACGCGACGCTGATCGCCTGCCAGTCAGAGGCGGGAAATTAAGCGCCTGAGCAGGATGAGGAGGGACGGTTATGCCGGTCGTTCGCAACATTCCGATGCGCCATGAGCTGAAATATTTCATCACGCCGGCTGAGATGACCGTGCTGCGCGGCATACTCAGTTCGCTGCTCCTTGGCGATCCCAACGCGGACGAGCGCAACGAATACAGGATTCGCTCGCTCTACTTCGATACGATCACCGACGACGCGCTGAATGAAAAAATCGCCGGCGTCGGCATGCGCCGCAAGTACCGCATCCGCATCTATAACGGCTCTGACCGCTTCATACAGCTCGAATGCAAGGTCAAGTACGGCGAATTGATCTCCAAACAATCCGTCTCCATACCGCGCGAACTCGCCGAGCAGCTGATCGCCGGAGATCCGGAGGGCCTTCAGCGCATGCGTCACCCGCTCTTCCACGAGATGTTCTATCAGATGCGCACGCGCATGCTTCGCCCCGTCGTGATCGTCGATTATGTCCGCGAGGCCTACACCCATCCGGCGCAGAGCGTGCGCATCACGCTGGACAAACAGCTCCGCACAGGCCTTGGTGCCGTGGATCTATTCGATTCACAGCTGCCCACGTATCCCGTCTTTGACCATCCCGTGGAGATCCTCGAGGTCAAGTACGATGAATTCTTGCCCAGCTTTTTGCAGGATGTGCTCAGCGGCATCACCGCGCAGCGAAGCGCCGTGAGCAAGTACACGTATTGTCGCCGATACGAAAACAAGGAGTATTAAAGCGCAATGAACCCCTCCGCATCGTAAGCGCTCCACAAACTCACGGTATGAATAAAGCAGATTCCTTGTTATGAACTGAGCAAGGAATCTG
>CAYUZP010000094.1:0-7348 GCA_964449655.1 uncultured Oscillospiraceae bacterium | reverse complement strand
TCCGAATGGCTGGCCGGTAGGAACGGATTTTGCACTCGCCTCAATACGTTGCTTGTGCAGGAGACACTAAGTACATCAGAACGTGATACGCGTGAATCTCACGTGTACCATCGCGCCATCTCCCGCGAAAGGGGCCTCTTCATGACTCGAAAACAGTGGTCAACTCTGGCACTTGGACTGCTGATCTCCGCTTTCGTATGGATTGCCGCCGTCGTCGCGCTCATCGATCCGTTTGAGATCTACCATCAGGCGACTGCGTTCATTCCGCCCATCACGAATTCCACGCAGAACTATTCCAACGCGGGTATTGCCAAATCCTACCGATATGACAGCATCGTGATCGGCTCATCCATGACCGAGAATTTCCGACCAAGCCAGCTTGACGCGCTCTTTGGCGGCACCTTTGTAAAGCTTCCGATCAGCGGCGGTTCGCCATACAACAACAAACAGATGATGGATATGGCATTTGCCACGCATGATGTGCGTCGCGTGCTCTATGGCGTGGACATCGAGGCGATGACGTATTTTTATACGACACCGAAAACCGATATGCCGGATTATCTCTATGACGCGAATCTGTTCAATGACGTGCATTACTGGTATAACAAGAGCGTGCTTGCGCGCACCATTCCGGCATGTCTGCGTACGCTCGGGCAGAGCGATCCGAATCTGCGCGATACGATGTACATGTGGGGCGACCTGTATCCGTATGGCAAGGAAGTCGCGTTGCGCGGAGTCGAATTCCCACAGGGACTTGTGACGCAGTTAAATGTGATGAATTTTACTGGTGAGGCATATTTTTCGCAGCAGACCAAGCTCAACTGGGAGCACAATCTTCTGCCATATCTTGAGGAACATCAGGATACAGCGTTTGACTTCTTCTTTCCGCCGTATTCCCTGGCGCGGTGGGTGGAGTTTTACGCGCAGGGAGCTATGGGCTATCACCTGTCACAGAAGGAAGCGCTTGTTGCCGCGCTGCTGCCGTTTAAAAACGTGCGCATCTATGACTTTCAGGCGGAACTGGCGTGGATCACCGACCTGGACAATTACATCGACGCCAGCCATTACGGACCATGGATCAATGATGAGATCGCCGTCGCGATCAGCGAAGATCGCTACCGCGTTGTAGACCTCGAGGACGCGCGGACAAACGACGAGGTTCTGCTTGCGCGCGTTGAGGAGATTGCGCTCGCTGGAAGATGGCTCGATCCTTAAAGGAATCATCTACGGCAACACAACGCGATGTTCCCGCTCACATTTGACGATACATGTGTAAACTCCTTCCTTTTCGATGCGCTTCTTCAAAATCATGGCGTCGGCAAAAATGAGGGATTACAAAACCAACGGCAGAGCATGGAAAGCGGCTTGGGCGGGCGCGGTGGGGCTCGCAGAGCAAAAAGCGGCGGACAATGCTGAGTCATGTTTTCCGCTCTGCTCGATGATCTGCTGTCCATAGACCCTTGCACATCGTCTGCACGCGACAGAACGCTCTATCACGCTCTTGTTGGCCCTCTTCTGTTTCCGCTTCTGGCGTTGGTGGGTTACTGTCCACTCCCGCGTGACAAAATTCCACACATTGAATCGCATCACGACTGAATCATC
The DNA here is from genome assembly GCA_964449655.1 of uncultured Oscillospiraceae bacterium. Classification (GTDB taxonomy): domain Bacteria; phylum Bacillota; class Clostridia; order Christensenellales; family Aristaeellaceae; genus Ventricola. Next base: position 5,746 of record CAYUZP010000094.1, on the reverse strand, counting down.
GCGCTTTCAAAGAATCCCGTGACATAAACACGGTATAGCTAATGAATTGACGCATTTTCTATTTGCGACATGTGAAGGGCCGCAGCGAAGGGCACATTTTTAGGACATCGATCACCGCGCTGTCATCACTCCATTTTTGCATTGCGAGGCATTTGTATGCTGTTCAATTCCTACGTATTCATGCTGGCATTCCTACCCATAACGCTTTGTGTCTATTTCCTGCTGAGCAGGCTTCCTGAACGCATCCCCGCTGGTAAACTCTTTCTTGTGCTGGCGTCTTTTGTATTCTACGGCTACAACAATCCGCGCTATGTGCCGATCATCGTCTCCAGCATACTGATCAACTATGTCCTCAGCCAGTTCATGCTGCGCGCGAGGCGCAAAGCCGTCCGTCTGCCGCTGATGCTGCTGGGCCTAGCGTTCAACCTCGGCATACTGTTCTACTTCAAGTATTACGATTTTTTCGTGGAAAATCTGAATCGGGCTTTCGGTCTGAACTGGACGCTGAACCATCTGATGCTCCCACTGGGCATCTCATTCTTCACATTCCAGCAGCTCTCCTACGTCATCGACAGCTACAAGCAGATCGTGCCGCGCTACAATATCCTCGATTACGCGCTGTTCGTCACGTTCTTTCCCCAGCTCATCGCAGGGCCGATCGTGCTGCACAGCGAGATTGTGCCGCAGTTCGCTGATCCCCAAAACCGCCATTTCAATTTCGACAACTTCGCGCCTGGCCTGTACGCATTCGCGCTCGGCCTGTTCAAAAAGGTCGTCGTTGCGGATACATTCGCAGCGGCGGTGGAGACGGGTTTCGGTGCGGCGGCGACGCTGAACACAGCGGAAGCATGGTTTGTCGCCATCGGCTACGCATTGCAGCTTTACTTTGATTTCTCCGGCTACTGTGACATGGCGACCGGTGTAGGATTGATGTTCAATATCCGCCTACCGATCAATTTCAATTCGCCCTACAAAAGTCTCAACATACGCGAGTTCTGGCAGCGCTGGCACATCACACTCTCCCGTTTCCTGACGAACTATCTCTATTTCCCGCTGGGCGGCAGTCGCAAGGGCATGCTGCGCACGTGCGTGAACCTGATGATCGTGTTCATGGTGAGTGGCCTATGGCACGGAGCGGGCTGGCTGTTCCTGATGTGGGGTCTAATGCATGGCGTGGCGAACGTGCTCTACCGTCTGACGCGCAAACGCTATGACGCGCTGCATCCCGCGCTGCAATGGGGACTGACGTTCGGGTTCGTCGTCATCGCATGGGTGTTTTTCCGTGCAGAGAATCTCAGCGATGCGCTGGCCATCGTACGATCGATGTTTTCGATGAATTTCGGCCCGCTTCGCGAGGGCATCACATCTGCATTTGCGCTCCCAGGAGGCTTTCACCCCGGATATAACGCGCTGTACATGCTCGCATGGTACGCGATTTCGCTGTTTGCATGTCTTGGTACACGCAATACCTATGAAAAGACGATGAGCTTCAAACCGACGCTGCTCAACGCGATGTCGACTGTGCTGATCATACTGTACTGCACGCTCTCCCTTTCCAATGTCAGCGTTTTCCTGTACTTTAACTTTTAGCAAATCGACCGCCAATCAGTCTATTGCTTCATCACTCAATGATCGTCACTTTCAAAAATGATGGCGTCGAAGCAGCAGACTATCGGTGCGCGTTTTATAAAGACACTGACGGAAAGGACGGCGAAAAAAACGAAAGGCAAAAAACCGCGCAAAACCGCGATGACGCGAAAACGCTGGTCCTTGCTGACACTCTCGGCGCTGCTGGGCACTATGGGGTTGATCTGCGCGCTCGTGATCACGATCGATCCGTTTCAGGTTTACCGGCTAGCGACGCGGTTTATGCCGCCAATCGATCGTCACACGCAGGTCTATTCCAACGCGGGCATCGTGCGCAGCTATGATTATGACAGCGCCATCGTCGGCACGTCGGTCACGGAGAACTTTCGCCCTCGACAGATGGATGAGCTGTTCGGCGGGCGATTCATCAAACTCTGTACATCCGCTGGAACCGCTTATAATCACGCGCTTCTGCTCCGTCTCGCGTTCAAGACACACGAGATGCGTCGGATTGTCTACGGCATCGACGTGTACTCGATGATCGCGGATCTGGATGAGACGGGATCCAATACGCCCCTCTATCTTTACGATGACAACCTGTTCAATGACGTGCGTTACTGGCTAAACCGATCTGTGCTCGGCGTGTTTCTGCCGCGAAGCCTGCGCGCATGGGGACAGCGACAGGATGACACCCTACGGGACAGCATGTACCGCTGGGCGGATGAAGATGACGAATACGGAAACGCCGCACTCTACAATGCCATCTTCACGCCCCCCAAAACGCGCGTCGCGCCGGATGCGTATCTTGAACTCGCCGATGCCAATCTAAAGACGCATATCATCCCTTTCGTCGAAACAAACCCTGAGACGAAGTTCGATTTTTTCTTTCCGCCCTATTCCGCCGCGGAATGGTCGAATATGGAGAGCAATGGCACGCTCGACGCGCTGCTCGCCTTGCGCGGTCTGTGCTTTGACCGGCTAAACGGATATGAAAACGTCTCGATCTATGATTTCTCCGCGCGTGCGGATTGGGTCACGGATTTGAGCAATTATAAGGACACGCTGCACTATGGCGCGTGGATCAACGATGAAATAGCCACCTGCATCGCGAATAGAAACGGTATCGTATGCGATCGTGAGGCGCTCGACGCTGCCAGTGAACAACTTCGACAGTGGGGGCGTGCGCTGGTCGAGGCAGGTGGATGGTTTTTTTAAAAAATTTCCTTTGCATCATGCCGAGCCGCGCGCCAAACGGTCGCTTCGTGCATGATATTCCCGTAACGATGAATAGCATCTCAAATCACAGCGGGAAGGATCGGTGGTCGGCTGAAAGCGTTATTCGCGCTTCGGATTTTTGTAAACTTTCATCTGACATGTCTTATTTCACTAATTGGCTGCAGGGATTGACGCAGCCGTCAGGAAACAGGCATTGCGCAGTAAAAAAACGACGCCAATTCTGACCGATGGCTACGGCAAAACGGATTGTTCAATTGCAATCATGAAATTGCCGAAGCAATCACGTATCCTTCCACAATCGCCGTCCGATTCCGCTCTGCTGAAAGGAGATCGCCATGTCCGGTTCCAGCCATCGCAAAAAGGGAAGTCCCCATCCGCTGCTTCGTCTGCTTCTCATGATTTGCGTGATCGCTTTTATCGTGCCGCTGAGCATCCTTGCCACAAAGCTGATACCTCGAAACGATGCAGATCAAAGCGCTGTCGACATCGCGGAATTCACGCCAGAACCTGTGCCTGAAAGCACACCTGAGTCTACGCCTGATCCGAACATCGCCACGCCCACGCCGGCCGTTTACGCTCCTTTCGGCGCGCAGTATGGGTACGGCGGAGAGGACCTGCTTCCCGAAACCCCGACGCCCACACCGACCCCGACGCCGCCTCTTGTGACGCTCGTGCCCGTTGTGACCGCCACGCCCGACATCATCTCGCTTGACCCAACACCAACGCCTGCGCAGATCTATTATACGACGCTCGCCCGCGGTTCAAAGGGACCGGATGTCGTGAAACTGCAGGAAGCACTGATTGAACTGGGTTATCTAAACAGCGAGGCTGACGGTGATTACGGACCCAAAACGGTCAACGCGGTGATCTCTTTTCAATCCAATAACAATTTGAGCGCAGACGGCATCGCGGGCCAAAAGACGCAGGAAGCACTCTTCAGCGGCAGCGCGCTATCCGCGGCAGATGTGCCTGAGATGGACTTTGTGATGCTTGTGAACCGTGAAAATAAGCTGCCGATGGAATTCATCCCAAGCGATTTGGTTGAAATTGAGAGCATCATTCCACCCGACGTGATCAAGGTCAAATACAAAGGCACAAAGGCCAATCGAACCGCTGTCGAAGCGCTGTCGAACATGATAGAGGACGCGATTGACGATGGCGTGACAGACTGGCAGGTATCCTCCGCGTATCGCACATATGCCGAGCAGCAGAACATGGTGGACGAATCCGTGGCAGGCTATAAAGAGCGCAATCCGAGCTGGTCGACAAGCCGCTGCCTGTCCGCAACCTATCAGACCATTGCGCCTGCCGGAGCGAGCGAGCATCAAACCGGCCTTTGCTTTGACATCACCGTGCCCGGCGTCAGCTTCGCCGGCACGCCGCAGCAGATATGGCTTCACGAGCATTGCTATGAATACGGCTTCATCATCCACTTCACAAAGGAAAAGGAAGCGATCACAGGCTTTCTCGCTGAACCATGGCACATTCGCTATGTCGGGACGGAAGCCGCATCGGTCATGACATATCATGACTGGTGTCTGGAAGAATACACAGAAGAGATGGGAAAATAAGAAGTGAACATCTAAGCGGATGGTTCCATACTCGTTACTTTCCTCAGCAAATGCCATGACTTTTGAGAGGCTTGATCGTCTGCTCAGGACTGCAGTTGATGTCTTGACGCGGTGTGATACAGGGGGCAGGAGTATGGCTGCGCAGAAATACATATCCACATAAGTCAAATTTCACTGGTAAGTTGTAAAATTAAGTCGAACACTTGACTGCTAAACCTTGAAATTTGAATCATCCAGAGCGCTCCGTAGAAGATGTGCTGCTCGCTGCCCTTGAAGGCTTTCAGTTAAGAAGCGAGCAAACAGTCAAGACCGCCGTAGGCGCTTGTCAGAGGCCGTCTTGACGATCTGCAGCCCGTACACCCTTAAGCAGCAGCGATGAAATCTTAGCCTGTTCCGCTCTACATCTTCATCAGTGGTTCTATGTCTCTCTCAGCAGGCTATTGGTCCAAATCTCAAACTCGATGAGCTTGTTCATCCGTGTAACTATCGATCCGTTTTCCTCCTTTATTCATGAACATATTATTAGGTTGCGCAAAGTAAACCAGCGTTTTCATTGTCTTCTCCAGATCCGCCGAACTCTGAAACCGTTGTCCATCGTTATGGTCTTGGCGACCTTACCAATATGCTCGCTTATTGGAATCTCATTATTCTTGGATCTTGCGCTCAGTTAGGGTCAGCAGCACATCGTCACCCGATTTGGATCCGATCACAAGATCACATTCCCAGCGATGAACGTTTCACGTGTATCAACGAATGCTGGCCGTTCTTCAATGCTGCGCACAAGGATGCGCTTGTTTCTTCAGCCGTTTTTGGACAGTTGGGTCTCGCATGAAGACATCGTCAATAAGCGCTCCTCCAGCACAGACAGCAAGAATTCAATGATCATGAAGCAGTCGGCGTGAATCGAAAGGTATTTTCGTTGTCGTCGCCATGGGTTCCCCTTTTGATCCTGTTATAGATTGTAGCCGACACGCAGCCGATCACTCTGGTGATAGCACGCTTTGAATAGCCGTTTTTAGACGGGTCTTTATATTGGTGTCTCCTTCTTAAATCAAAACACATTGGGAAATCAACGTTTCCAGGGCGATTCATGGTATAGTTTCCATGCTGGAATCACCCGAAATGTTCGGCGCTTTGCCGCTCAATCGGAAGTATGCCGAAAACTTCTGAAGCAGGAAAGCAAGGATGACGACGATGCTCCCGAGGGAAGAACAAAGGCACCATGTCCTTGACGCGACCTGCGCACCGCAGAACATCCGGTTTCCGACAGATGTCTCCCTGTTAAACGAGGTTCGGGAAAAGCCGAAGAAATCATTGACACCCTCCATGAAATGGGACTCTCCGAAGGAAAG
>CAYUZP010000093.1:0-7413 GCA_964449655.1 uncultured Oscillospiraceae bacterium | reverse complement strand
AGTGTCTCTATGGATTTTTAGTGTTCAGGTGTTCACGTTCATTTTACAATGCGCGTTTAAACACGCTATAGAGTGCAGGAGAAGTGAAGGCAATGTACAAGAGAATCAAGCATGAAACAGGCTTCAGCGAGGGCATTTCAGGCAGGCGTTTCCGCTGTACAACCTTGACGGACCTGTATGAACCAGGCGAGGGATTTGACACTGACAGCGAAGGCGGCAGGGCACACAAATATGGGAACGATGTACCGCACAATGGATAATCGTGTGTCATCTGTTTAAAAAGCGACATGAAATTTGGCATTTTGAACGATTCAAAGGATAACAAAGAAAGCATAATAAAAAGTTCATTGTATCACATAAACAATAAATTAAATAATATATGCATTGTTGATGCAATACTGGTGCAGTTTTTAAGGGGTGGAAATCAATTTTATGAGACAGTTCTCGTTTGGTTTTGCGCTTGCGAATTGAGCATTCGAGGCCGCTGAATGTTCGCTGTGCCTGTCGATACCCTCCTGTACCATCATTCTATTTTGCATCAAAAGGCGTTTTATGACTGACTCCTGTTGATTCAATCGGCGTTTTCCTAATTTTTTAAACCTTGAAAGGAGGCTTCTTATATGCACTGTTGGAAGCGTTATGTCACCATCGGGTTAAGTTTGCTTCTGTTGCTCTTCATACAAATTCCCTCTTTCGCGGAGGAAGATGCTCCTCCGATACTGAGCGACGAACCAGAACCACCCGACCTGATCCTTGTTCCTGAGTCTGTCTCGGAACCCTCATCCGACCCTGCCGCTGAAACCGACATCCCCCCTGTGTTGGCTGAACCGGAACCTGTCATCGAATATACACCGGAACCCGTCGCAGTTGTGACTCCCGCACCCATCATCGAAGGAGCGACACCCGAGACAGCCATCATGACGGCAGTCGGTGAATGCTTGCGTGGCGAAATCACCGGCGCGCTTGAAACATTATACTTCCGGCTATCTGCGGACGAAAATGCTGAATTGACGCTTTTTTGTGCAGATTTTCCCGCTCTGATTGAGGTGAAGGACGAAAGCACAGGCTTCAGTGAGACGTTTGTGCCCGAGCAAGATGAATATGATGCATATCTCCCACTTGAAGCGACGATTAAAGTTGAACTCGGCCACTCATACCTCTTCGCTGTCAGCGCAGTGAAAAAAGACATCACCGGATCTTTCTCTATTGATCTGCGTAAAGTTTCAGCGTCTATCGTCGAATCCGCTGCAACGGAGAAAAAGACAGATGAGTCCGAACCGCCTGTATTGAATGAGATACCCGAAGCGGTTACCGTCGTAACGCCAGAAAGCCTGGAATCGGATGCGCCCGTGAAGCCGAATCCGGAACCTTCAGCTTCGCCCGAAATCTCCTACAGGGACGATCCGGACGTCATGCCGTACTCCGGCAATGTGACCGTGACTGAAAATCTCGATCTGGATGATATAGAAACGCCAAATCCAAACCTGCCCGTCAAGCCTGACGCAGATTCAAATATTCGCGCAAAAGCGGAGAGCTACATCTGCTATGATGTGGCGGCGCTGCAAAGCGATCACAATTACAATAACTATACCGATGAGCGACGGCGCTTCGTCGTGCCCGGCGCGTCATACCTCTATGTGACGTTCTCTTCCAACACATACGTGGAAAACATGTATGATAAGATTTACATTCTGACCGGCAGCAGCTCACTGGTTGGTACGTATACCGGAAGCCAACTTGCTGGCCAAACGATCTATGTCCCAGGTGATACGGTCATCATTAGGCTGGTTACAGATGGTTCCATCAGTCGTTACGGCTACGCTGTGACGCGCGTAACAAGCAACGCCTATCCTGCGAACGCCATCGACGTGCGCACGCAGCCCACTAGCATCACGCTGGGCGGCTCTGTGAATGTGGAGCTGATGCAATACGGCGGCAGCCCGATGCAGTTCTACCAATGGACCGTGTACAATTCGAGCGGGCAGGCTGTTTCACAGATCACCAATGGCAACTGGAAGTACACATTCCAACCATCTCATACAGGCACCTATGCCATCGTCGCAGTCGGCTATGATGGTTACAGCTATAGTCAGGCTATATCATCTTGGTTCAATGTCAGTTCCAGCGAACCAACCCGTATCGGCGTTACGCTGTCAGGCACAAGCTTTATCTCAGGGCAGACAGTCACGATTATAACGCAGCAATATTCGGGCAATACGATTCAGATGTATCGCTACATCATCTCGGACAGCAACGGCAATCAGATCGCAGTCTATGATACCAATAGCAACATCTTTAATTACACAACGCCGTCATATCCATGTACACTGATCGCAACTGTATTGGCATATGACGGAAGTACATGGGTTTCCGCAAACAGTGATTGGTTCAGCGTAAGTGGTTATGCAGTCACACCACAGATATCCGCTTATTTCTGGGGCACAAGTTTCTATTACGGTGACTTCATCACGATCGGCGCAACACAGCTTGCGGGCAATCCAATTCAATGGTATCGCTTCATCATCAGCGACAGCTACGGCAACACCATTGCAATCTATGACACCGTTGAGTCCTCCATCAGCTATCAACTGCCCAGCTACGACTGCACGCTTATCGCTACGGTCTTGGCATATGACGGCACATATTGGTGCAGCGCCTACAGTGACTGGTTCAGCGTTCTGCGTCCTTCTGTGCCCTTCGACGTATCGCTGTCCGGTTCGAGCTTCTCAGGCGGTGATCAAATCACCATCAGTACAACACAATACTGGGGCAATCCATTCTCCCTATATCGTTACATCATCTATGACAGCAACGGCACTCAAGTTGGGCTGTTTGATACGACCATGAGTGCAATCTATTATAGCGCACCTAGCTACAGCTGCATGCTGGTTGTCAATGTATTGGCATACGATGGTATGAACTGGTACAGCGCTTACAGCGACTGGTTCACCGTCACAGGGTATACCCATAGGGCACTGGTGATCGGCAACACATACACCGGCACGAGCAGCGCACTGACTGGTCCAGGCAACGATAGTGCCGCGATGGTATACATGCTCAACTACATGAGCGCAAGCGCATACAATATCGGAAGATTCACAGATCTGTCGGCAGCGGACATCCAAAGCAAAATTTCCTACGCCTTCAACGGTGCACAGGACAATGATGTCTCCCTGTTCTACTACTCCGGTCACGGCACGTCCAATGGTTCACTCGTTGGCGATGACATGCGGTATGTCAGTCCATCGACCCTGCGTTCTTGGCTGGATCAAATTCCCGGCAAGAAGATCGTGATCATCGACGCTTGCCACAGCGGTTACATGATCGGCAAGGATGGTTCTGTAACCGTAGCAGCGGAAGAAGACAATCTGAGCGATCGCGAAATCGAGGCACGTGCTGCCGAATTTGTCGATGCTTTCATGGAGGGCTTCTCTGGTGGAAGTCGAGCCAATCTAGCTGCTTCGAATTACTATGTGCTCTGTGCCTGCGCAGGCAATCAGCTCTCCTGGGAATCCCGAGGTTTTGGTTATTTCACCTCTGCGCTTACAGAAGGCTGCGGCTGGAATGAACGCACCTCAAGCTGGCTTTCAACCCTTGCCGCGGACAGCAACTATGACCAGCAGATTTCGCTCAGCGAACTGTACCAATACCTGCGCAGATATTACGATGGCAGCGTCGTCAGCGGCGGCCAACGCTATTATTATAATGTGCAGGCCTATCCTTCCGGCAGTTCGTTTGTCCTGTTCGGCAGATAGTACGCATTTCATCAGCCATCATGAATGCAGCGCTGCCACCCCCTTTGCTGTGCGTCCTCCCTAGCATAAAGTGCTGCACCATGATATCGTTTCAATGTTTAACCATAAAACAAGGGAATCGATCCATTCCGGTCGATTCCCTTTGTTAGTGGTGTGGACGATTTTACGATTCAGCAGCTTCGTGCCATACGGTATGGTGCAACATCATCTATAAAGGCATTCCCAATATTCTCACCGGAGCGCATTAGAGATTGTAAAATGAAACTGAACAAATCAGTTTGACCCAGCATCAAACGTCGCCTATGATCTGTCTGTCAACCCTTTTCAAGGATTGAAAAGAACCCATCGCTGTGTTCCATTGGACTGCAGACGAAAAATGGGGCCGGACAAAAGCATTCCCCATGTCCGGTCCCATTTGATTTACGTCTTTTGCTAGGCAGGGCGCCCATTTACACGGGCACGCATTCCTGCTCTTCCTTCGTCAGCTTGATTTCGTCGGCGTCGACGCGAAGATGCACGGTTCCGCTGTTCTCGCCTTTGAGAAGCCATTCGCTGAGCGGATCCTCCACCTGCTTGACGATGACGCGCCTCAAATTGCGCGCACCGCTGACCCGGTCGATGCCTTCTTTAGCGAGAAACGCGGGAACGTCCTCGTCGTATTCGAGGAGAACACCCTGCTTGGCGAGCCGCTGCACGACCTTGCCGAGCATCAGTTCGGCGATACGCTTTCCTTCTTCCTCGCCTATGCTGTTCATGACGACCATCTCGTCGATGCGGCCCAGAAACTCGGGACGGAAGGTCAGTTTGGCCTGTGAAAGGATCGTGCGCCGAATCGTTTCATCGCCGGAAGCGCTGTCGCCGTTTGTGAAGCCGAGTTTCTTGTCCATATCGAAGGATACGCCGGTATTGGAGGTCATCACGATGATCGTGTTTTTAAAATTGACCTTGCGGCCGACGCTGTCCGTGAGCTGTCCGTCATCCAGCAGCTGCAGCAGCAGGTTGAATATCTTCGGGTGTGCCTTTTCGATCTCGTCAAAGAGCACGACACTGTAGGGGTGCTTGAGCACAGCGTCCGTGAGTTGGCCGCCGTCGCCGTAGCCGACATAGCCGGGCGCGGAACCAATCAGGCGCGAGGCCGTGTATTCCTCGCTGTACTCGGACATGTCGATGCGCACAAGCGCGTCCTCGCTGCCGAACAGCGCCTCGCTCAGCGCTTTGCACAGCTCTGTCTTGCCCACGCCTGAGGGGCCTAGCATCATGAACACGCCGATCGGCCTTGTTGGATCGCTCAGTCCCGCGCGGGAACGGCGAATGGCACGCGCGATGGTCGAGATCGCCTCGTCCTGCCCGATGACGCGTTGGCTGAGGCGCTCTTCGAGATGAAGCAGCTTCTCCTGCTCGTCCGCGCCGACGTGCTCCAGCGGGATCCCTGTCCATTGGGAGACGACCTTCGCGATTTCCTTTGAATGGATCACGATTTCCGGCATACTCGCCGCCTGTTCACACGAAACCAGCGCTTTATTGACGGGCACGTTTTCCTCGATTTGCGGAAGCTCCGAGACGGGCGGCTCCAGCTGCTGCTCGCGCACAGGCGGCAGCATGATCGCGCCGGATACGCTTTCCTGCCGGGCCATCGAAGCGGCCTCGTCGATCAGGTCAATCGCTTTGTCCGGCATATAGCGGTCAGTCACATAGCGCGCGGACAGCTCGACCGCCGAGATCAGCGCGTCATCCGCGATGGTGACGTGATGAAAGTTCTCGTAGCGCTCGCGCAGGCCGTCGAGGATCTGCAGTGTCTGTTCCGGATCCGGTTCGCCGACGTCGATCTTCTGAAATCTGCGCGTGAGTGCTGCGTCCCGTTCGACATATTTTCGATATTCCTTGTAGGTGGTCGCGCCGATGACGCGCACCTCTCCGCGCGCAAGCGCGGGTTTGAGCAGATTAGCCGCATCCAGGGATCCTTCCGATCCGCCCGCTCCGATGAGCGTGTGCATCTCGTCGATGAACAGGATCACATTGCCGCGGTTTTGCGCCTCTTCGAGCACGTTTTTGATGCGCTCCTCGAATTCACCGCGAAACTTCGTCCCCGCAATCATCTGCGCGAGATCAAGCGCACAGACCTGCATGCCGCGCAGACTAGGCGGAACATTGCCGGCAGCGATGCGCTGCGCGAGCGCTTCCGCCAAGGCGGACTTGCCCACGCCCGGTTCACCGACGAGCAGCGGATTGTTCTTGGTCTTCTTGCCGAGCACGCGGATCATCGCGTCCAGCTCCGCTTCCCTGCCGATCACTGGCTCCAATTCGCGAAGCGATGCCGCCTCTGTGAGGTTGCGGGAATAGAGCTCAAGCGCGTCGCGCTGATCGTTGTCCTGCGCATTGGAGACGCGTTCGACCTCGCGGCGGGAGACCGGTTCGCTGGATGCCTGTATGCGCTTGGCGTTCGCGGGGCGCTCGATCTCGCCGACGGCATCCCTGAGCGCCGCTCGAAGCGCTTCGACCGTCTTGCCCAGCGAGAGCAGGACATCGACCGCTGTGCTGTGCTCCTCATAGAGCAGTTCCTGCCAGATGTGCGCGACACCTGCGAGCGTCTTCTTTTCGGGATTGGCATAAGAGACGGCGCGCATCATCACGCGTTGAGCGTGTGCTGTCAGCCCTGTGACACGGGAAAAGCCGACCTCGCCGCGACCATAGCGTTCAAAGACAGCGCGCTCGACCTGCTGCTCGGAGAGATCTCCCAAGAGGCATTGCGTGACATCGTCCGTGCAGCGGCACAATCCGATCAGCAGATGACCGGTGCCGAGTTTCTCATGGCCCATGCTCGCCGCGCTGATCTGCGCCTGCATGATGGCTCGCGTCGCGCCTTGTGTGAATGCTTTTGGAATATTTAACAATTTTTTCACCTTCCAGTCTGATTCGTAAAATCGATTCTGTGAACCGATCGAAAAAGTTCATGTCATGCGATCTGTTGACGCGCTCACGCATCTACGCCGCACATTGCGTCAAAACCACCGCTATCCATGCGCTTGCCGCTTCGCCAGCGACAGAAGCATGCTGCGCAGCGTCCCCGCACAGAGCGTGTCCTTCATCGACAGCGGCAGCGGAACAGCCTGCGGTGACAGCGCGGCAAGCATCAAATTGGCTTCATCCGCCGTGACGATCTCCTCATCCTTCAAATGATGCACGATCTTCGCTGCATCCGACGCGCTGATGGACACGCCGACACGTTGATACAGCGACTGCAGCAGCTCCTCGCGGCTCGTCGACGCCATGCGCATGATGCGAATATACCCGCCTCCGCCTCGCCGCGACTCGATCACGTAACCGCGCTCAGGCGTGAAACGCGTCGCCAGCACATAGTTGATCTGCGAAGGGGCGCACTGAAAATGCTCCGCAAGCTCATTTCGCCGCAGCTCCACTTCAGACGTCTCGCCATCCATCAGCGCTTTGATGAAATCCTCTATCGCGTCGCTCAACAGTCTCATGTGAATCACCTCTCGTGCCGCCCGCTCCTCGGGCCATGTTTAACTTTCTTTGACCTTCCCTATTATAACCCCATTATCGCTTTGATGCAACCCTTTTTTTACAATTTTGGACGGATTTTTATGCTAAGGCAACACCGCACAAAGGGAGTGCAAAGTGCGGAGAAATGATGTAAAAT
>CAYUZP010000092.1:0-7449 GCA_964449655.1 uncultured Oscillospiraceae bacterium | reverse complement strand
TTGATCACCCGAAAAACCCGCGCACACAGGATTTTTTGAGCAAGGTGCTCTGAGTGTACATACGTCCTGAGATCAGCAGAAAAAACCGATCCTTTTTGATACGCTCCCTCCATAGCGGACAGAGAAAAACAGAGCTGTTCGAGATAGAGGGAGCATAACACTGTCACAAAAAAGAAGTTGCCTGCAGAGGAAAAATCGCAATCATATGCATGCCTAAAAGCGAGATCAGGCAGTTGGAAGCCTCATCTGGCGGATACCGCCAAGGAGATGATGTGCGGCAGCTGTACGCTGAAAAAGAGGCAACAACGTTTCCGCCAAATTGAAAATGATATCCACGGCCGCAATACTCACAGGTTTTAGCATACACTCGGTGTGCTAACCCCGATGAAGAATCGCGATTTGCTTTTACCGAAAAATGAAAACCACAGATTCAGGACGCCTGCAGAAGTGTTTCCTGAATCTGTGGTTGTAATTGTGTCCTTGGCGTTGTCTAATATATAAACTTTCTTTTATGTTTGCTTATGGTTTTATCATCAGCCCGACGGGGAACCGTTCAAAATGCTGTGGTTTTTGATCTGCGTGTGGTTCGCTAATTGAACTGATTCACCAGCGGCCCCATCCGCCTCCGCCTGGCCACATGCTGTTCGAGTTTGTGATGTCTGTCAGCTCTATCTGCTCGCTCTGTCCATCTACGCTGAGGGTCACCGTCTGACCCTTTTGCATCTCAGGACAGCTGAACACAACAGACTGGAAATTTCGGCTTGCTGTATGACGGATCAGCTCCGTCCCATCCGTCGCTGTGATGACCAATTCGCTCCCTGCCTGTGCCGTCTGACCAAGCGTGTACGAGAAGGAGACCTGCGTCGATTCTCTGCCGAACGATTCCGCCATGCCAGCGCTGCCGATCGCGAGCACGGTTCCGCCGTGAACGATGCAAGTGCCGCCGCTTTCCATGCCGACGTCGAGCGCACCATTCGCGATCTGGGACGGACCATCGACGATGACATAACCGCCTTCAACGAGAATGTTCCCGTTGGAATCGAGGCCGTCTCCCTGCGCGTCGACGTACACTGTACCGCCTGTGACAATCAGATTTGGCATCTCGCCATCACTCTCGGCGTTCCATGTCATGGGACTCCAGGGGCCCCACGTGCCCGCACCGCCGTTGGCATTGATGCCGTCATCGGATGCGATCGCATCAATATCCCCGCCGGAGATCAGAATTTGATTCGCTTCAAGCCCTTCATAGGAGGTGAGAATGCGGATCGTACTCCCATCGATCGTCAAACTGTCATCTGCATGAATGGCGTCATCCCCTGTGGAGAGCGTCATTTCACCGCCGCTGATCTCCGTGCTGCCGTTGGAGTGCAGCGCATCGTCCGAAGAATCGACATCGATCGTACCGCCCGTTATACGAAGCAGCGTTCCCGCTTTGATGCCCTTTGCGCCGGACGGCTCCTCCTCTGTCTGCTCGTCCGTACCGCTCAAGCCGCTAGGCATTCTGCCGCCACCACCCATGCCGCCGAAGCCGCCGTTCTGCCCACCAAACGGACCGCCAAAGCCACCGCCATGTCCACCAAACGGATCGTCAAAGCCGTCATCCTGTTCTGGCGCGTTTTGACTGCCGCCGCCTGAAACGACGCTGATCGTGCCGCCCGCAATTTCGATGGTTGTTTCAGCCTGTATGCCATCCTCGGTGCTGACGACATCAACGTCTCCGCCCAAAATGCTCACGACGCCCGCTTCATCATCGGAGTCAATGCCATCGCCGCCGGAGATCACATGTAGACTGCCGCCTCCTATGGTGACGGCATCCTTGCCCTTGACGCCGTTGTTCACCGCTTCAACCTGAAGTTCTCCGCCGCGAAGGATGAATGCGTTGGAAGTGTGAATGCCGTTGTTGAGATAGCCGCCGACAAACAGCGTACCATTTCCCTCTATGATCAGATCATCCTTGGCATAAACGGCGCCGCCGGATGCGTCCGGATCGATGGCGCTGCCGTCGAGCGCGGCAGTTTCACCGCTCTGCAAGCTGTTTTGTGAGCCGTCGGCGAGTGTGAGCGTCGTCTGTTTTGCGTCTTCGACCATGATCGCTGGCTGTGACGCGTTGAATATTGTGACACCATCCAGGATCAAGGTCACCTCGTCCTCGCCGTCCGCGTCGACGAGGATCTGCCCCTCTTCAAGCGTGCCGGTCAATGTGTACGTGCCGGCACTTTCGATGATGAGGGTGCTGCCCTCGGCGCGCACGCCCGACGGAAGAGCGGACAGATCTTGAAGCGTGATGGTCTCACAAAGCGCCGCCGTGCCTGACAGCAGCACCGCCCCGCAGAAGATCATAGCAGCGAATGCCTTTATGGTTCTTTTCATGGCTAAGTCCATCCTCCTTTGTCGTGATGAGATTTGATGTGATTGGTAATGCTATATGATTCCCTTGGCTTGATATCGATCTCGCATGACGAACATCCGCGATTGCAGGCGGAATTACAGCGCTTCGTGTTCGTTCGGGACGCCGATCACAATATTGAGATTTCCATTTCTTATGCGCAGCTCATCAAGGAACGCCTTGGGCACCTGTCCATCGCGGAACGTCAAGCGATAAGTCAGTTCGAACAGCGTGCCCATATTGGTCGTGCGCACGCGTTCCAGCTCAGCGTGTACGTGATACTGCTCAAACACATCATCGAATACGTGTTCATAATCGACGTCCTCGGGCAGCGTGATGCGCATCTGTTTTTCCCTCGCGGGAGGCGCACCGAACTTCAATGCTGTCAGCACCAGCGTAAGCAGGGCAGACAGCGCGAAGAACAGCACAGCCAGTCCGATATAACCCATGCCAAGCGCGAGGCCAAGCGCCATTTCCGTGAAAATCGCGGCGATTTCACGTGCTGTGCCAGGCGCACTGCGAAAGCGAACCAGCGCAAACGCGCCCGCAACCGCGACACCGGTACCGACATTCCCGTTGACGATGAATATGATCACCGCTACCGCCATGGGCAGCAGCGCGAGCGTCAGTGCGAAACTCGCCGTGTGCGGGCTGCGATAGGTGAAGACCAGTGAGGTCAAAATACCCAGCAGCGCAGCGGTTCCCAAGCAGAGGAGCAGTTTAGAAAGTGTAACAGGCTCCGTCAAAACGCTCTCAAGCATAGTCGATCCCCCTTTCCCATGCATCGATTGATCCTGTGCTTTGACGGCTGCAGCCCACTGACAGCACATGCTGAAAATGTGGCGCGATATGTTTTAAATAGCACGTGCCATACTTTGAAAATGACGTTGGATAGATGTGCGCCTCGCTGAGCATGTGAGCCAGCCATAACGGCGCCGCGCCCGCGATCTTGATCTCCATGACCACAGGATTTTCAGGCAAAACCAACTCGCCGTCCCGTCCGCCGCGCAGGTGCAGACGTTCCTTCCGCCAGAGAATGTTATGATCAAACGTCACGCGCAGCGCGCTATCCTCACGTCCCACGAATGCCACACGATCGTATCCGATGAACACGCGCGGTATGATGTGATGCTCTGATAGGAAATAGTGGATTTCGCGCTGCGACTGCACATCCTCATGTGCAATCATCTCGCCGCTCAGGAAACGCGTCAGCTCCTGTGGACTGGCGACGATTCTGCGCTTATATACCACGCCCTTATACTTCTTCTTCAACTCGGCAAATGCGATATTCTCTTCCCCTGGCGTGCTGTACCCACGCAGACGGAACTTTTCCTTATAGGCTGGCTTCTCGACAGAAGCGCGAATCAGCGCGTAGTCCAGCGTGTCATAGTAGATATTGGCGACATTATGCAATCCAAATTCATCAGGACGCATCCTCGATTGCAGATTGCTGATCAGTGCGCTTTCCTGCTCACGCGTGATGACATATTTTTGCTCAATCCTTTCAAACGTGTACTGAAAGTGCTGCGCATTTGAGGGCTTTTCCAACCAGATCACACCTTTCGTTTCTCACTGCATTGCGATTGTATCCCCTTATTGTGAATGGTAAAGGGCAAGATGATGGATAAAATGTGAAATTCTCCCACACAAATTTCTATTGTGTGCATCCGGAATCAATTCATTTTAAAATCGTCATTGGCCAAAATGTCCATCCGAACAATTGCGACCATTGGTCAATGATCCGCGTGCGTCTTCGGCTATTTCCCCCCATGGAACACGAAAATATCTCTTTGCAACATTTCCATTGCTGAAGTCGAAGCGGTCTGAAAACAAGCCCGACAATTCTGTGCGAATTTCGCCGTCAGAGAGATAGAGAACATAGAGGATATCTTTTATCGCTCTGACAAGCGAGAATCCCAAATTTCAGGACTGGGTACAGGCGTTTATCGTCAGACAAACAATATAATGCCTCGCTTTCTTAAACGCTTCACAGGCAGTCTATCAGGGCTTCTATCTAAAAGAATGTCTTGGCGGCTTCGCTCTATTGAATTTGATTTTAGTGTTATGGCACGCAGTGGGCAGCACATTTCATCTTCTATCCACTGTATCTTTCAATGGCCTTACACCCATTGACAGAATCCTCAAATTGTTGTATAGCATACGATAAGGATTAAAACGCTTCCAGTCGCTATGAACATCCTTAAAGGTATAAAATTTAAACTACACAATGGAGGAGTTGACTAAAATTTGCGAATCATCGTCATCGACGGTCAGGGAGGCGGTATCGGCCGCGCGCTGATCGCATCGATTCTTTCTCAGCTTCCCGCAGGCGTCGAACTATGCGCCGTTGGCACGAACGCGATGGCCACCGCTGCGATGATCAAGGCGGGTGCACAGCGCGGTGCGACAGGCGAGAATGCCGTGCGCTGGGCCGCGGAGAACGCCGATATCATCGTTGCCCCGATCGCTCTCGTGCTCAAGGACGCCATGATGGGCGAGGTCACCGGTGATATGGCCGCGTGTATAGGTTCAAGCCGCGCTATCCGCATCCTCGTCCCAACCGAACGTTGCGGCACGCATATCGCCGGAGCACGCGGCACAGGCATGCAGTCGCTCATCGACGATGCCGCGCGGCAGGCTGTAGAAATTGCCAGTGGTTCAGACCATGCATAAACGCCGATAGAGATGAGAGACGCGCTTGACACGGTGTTTTGCTGATCCACGCATGTCATGCTGTTTTTGTGGATTCACGCGTGGTTGATTGAAAATCAGCGAACCGCATGATACAATGAACGCGATGAATTGCCTGCCGATTCAGATTTTAAAAGCACGAGTGCGATAGAATGAACGAAACAACGGCAATGCGAGATGAGAAGGAGGAAACACAGAATGCGTGCAAAAATCGCGCTGTTGATGGGTTTTTTGCTGATGCTCGTCGTCATGGCTGCACCCGCATGGGCGGAAAAAATAAACTTCGTCTATATCATTGAAGATGATGGCGTGATCGTCGGCAATTACCTGGGTCCATCGGACGCGGGTATCGTCATTCCAGCGGAAATCAGAGATATGCCGGTCATTGGTATCGCAGACGGCGCATTTGCCAGAAGGTCGGATGTGACCGGCCCGATCAGCATCCCTGAAACCGTGACATTCATCGGCGCAAACGCGTTTTGGAACTGCAACAAGCTGACGGGTGATCTTATTCTTCCCGAAGGCTTGACATCGATCGGAGAAAATGCGTTCCTCGGCTGCAGCGGACTGACAGGCGATCTCGTGTTACCTTCAGGATTGACATCCATTGAGGCGCAGGCCTTTTATCAGTGCAGCGGTTTGACCGGCAATCTCGTCCTTCCCGACGGCGTGACACAGGTCGGCGACGGCGCATTCGCCAGATGCAGCGGCATGACCGGAAAGCTCGTTATTCCTGACAGTGTGACAGCGATTGGCAAAGGAGCATTTGAGGGATGCAGCGGACTGACGGGAGATCTGACGATTCCTGACAGTGTGAAAACAATTGGCGAACGGGCCTTTTCCGGCTGCAGCGGCTTAACGGGCAGTTTGACGCTTTCAGAGGGGCTGACGGCAATTGGGGCATATACATTTGATCATTGCGTCGGCCTGTCGGGCAGGCTTGCGCTTCCGAGCGGCGTAATGGAAATTGGCGAACACGCCTTTGCGAATTGCAGATCGCTTTCGGAAACATTGACGCTGCCTGAAAAACTCAAGGTTATTGACGATTGGGCTTTTGCAGGATGCGGCGGCTTGACCGGCGATCTGCTGCTACCAGAAGGCCTGACAGAGATCGGGGAATGCGCGTTCGCGGGCTGTTATGGTTTGACAGGCGGGCTGTCGATCCCCGAAGGTGTGACGTCGATCGGGGATTGGGCTTTTGCGAATTGCCTTGGCATGGCGGGAAGCCTGACGATCGCCGAAGGCGTGGAAAAGATCGGAAATTGCGCATTCTTCGATTGCCTCCGCCTGTCAGGTCAGCTCGTCGTACCGAACAGCGTGACGTCGATCGGTGCGTTTGCCTTCGCGGGGTGCGGCGGATTGACTGATCTCGAACTCTCTGCGAGCGTATCGCAGATTGGAGACGATGCGTTTTATCAGTGTGCATTCGAGACATGCTCGGCCCCCGATGGTTCCTTTGCGGAACAGTGGCTGAGGGAAAACGGAGCGATGAAGTGACAAGTGGTATATGGGAGAGGAATCATATTGGACCCGATGTGCAGTGATGCTTCGGCCAATCCCATGGACTTTGAAGATAAGAGCGTCCTGACGCGCAGCCCGCCTTGTAAACAAGGCCATAAAAAAGGGCCAGGCGATGCGAATGAGGACGCTCTTTTTAGTTTCAAGCTAAAATGAATCCTTTCTTTTATATATTTTATGAATCTCATATTCGCTTTAAACGCATGTGCGGATGAGATATAATCAGAAAGGATACAACGCTTGATCTTCAGGCATATCACATGAAAGTGAAATCATGTTTTGAAACACTAACATGATGATGGAGACGGCATGACGTCAAATTACAAACGCGAAGCATTACAGAGAGAATGGCAATCAAATGAATGAGATGCAAGCCGAAATCCACGGGAATCAAAAGCGGGCCAAACGATATCCAAGGATGATGTTTATCTGTTTAGGGTTGGCGCTGGCTGTCAATGCGCTTTTTCTGATGTATGGTGGTGATATTGTGACCACACACCACCATACGCTGAGTTTACTCGATTGCGTATTCAGCGGCCACATTCGAGATTTTTACAAGGTAACAGTCGAGAACCCGTATGGAGGATGGCCCGCCAATGATTCTGTGTCATTCTATATCCTTTTTGGCATATGGGATCTGCCCGCCTGGCTGCTTATCCGCTTCGCAGGCGTTGATGAAATGGCGATCGGAATCATGCTATGGCTGAAACTGTTTATCGTACTGCTCTCCTGTGGCTGTGGGTTTGGGTTTATCGCATCACAAAAAAGTCTGGCACGATGAGATGCGGTCGAGTTTTTCGCTGTTTCTCTTCATGTCGTCGCTATTCGTCGCAGTGCCTGCTTTCGCGGTTGCA
>CAYUZP010000091.1:0-7738 GCA_964449655.1 uncultured Oscillospiraceae bacterium | reverse complement strand
CTGTTTTGGTTCAATCTTGGCCTCCATCGGACTTTCTTTCTGTGCGGGTCAATCACTAGAACGAAAAAAACCTGCCCACGAAAATCCGCCAAAGGGGCGATTTCTGCGTGACCCAACACGCGGTGTGGCTTCATTTGCGATTGACCCGTGCAGATGAGGATCAAAGGCAAGGACTGCATCGTCTATTGTGAGTATGCGTATTTGCAGTCTCGCTTTCCCTTTTTTCTGCGTGTAGTGGCTAAAGCTTTGCAAAAAAATTCTTGCAAGCGACGCAAAAATGAAGTATGATAAGAGAGGAC
Source organism: uncultured Oscillospiraceae bacterium (assembly GCA_964449655.1). Classification (GTDB taxonomy): domain Bacteria; phylum Bacillota; class Clostridia; order Christensenellales; family Aristaeellaceae; genus Ventricola. The sequence goes on along the minus strand of CAYUZP010000091.1, from coordinate 7,439 downwards.
GCGTGTAAAGGGGACAATGCGCCCTTTTCCCGCCGTTTTCGATTGTTTCAGGAGGTGAAGTTCCGTGTCGGAACAGATGCAGGCTCCTCATAGAAGGCGCCGGCCGCTCCAAACAGAACCCGTCGAGCAGCCTGGCGCTTCATCGGAGCCCATGCGCATCGTCGCGGGGCAGGACGATCAGCCGGAATGGATGGTCACTGCCGACGAGACATCCGGTGCGGCATCGCGGCGCATGAACAGCGAAACCCAAACGGTTCCTCACGCCGCGCAACCAACAGCGCAGAAAAAATCGGGCGAACATCATAACGCGGACGGCAAAAGGGCATCTGCCCACAAGGTGACGCTCAGCAAGAAGGCGCGGAAACGGCGCGCAAAGCGCATGAAGCGTGCGGCGGGCGGCATATTGGCCGTGGGACTGGTGACAGCGCTCGTCATCGCGTCGTTTATAGGGGTAGGCAGGCTTCTCGATATCAAGCGCACACTCGATTCTGGCGACGGCGTATTCTATCCCAACATCTATGTCAACAGCATCCCTTTGGAAGGGCTTTCCCTCGATGATGCTTACACACTCGTCAACCAGCAGGTCGCCTCACTGGTCTCCTCGTGGAAGATCACGATGTGCACACAGGATGGACGGAGCTGGGACATCACCGGCGCGGATCTGAACATGAAATATGACGTGGCCGATCAGTTGGATCAGCTCTGGTCCATCGGCCATTCCGGATCCTCCTCGGCGCGCTATCAGCAGGTCAAAGCGCTTGAGGAACAGGCGGTCGAGCGCTATACGACGCTCACATATGACATGACCAAGGTGACGCAGATTCTCACGCAGATCAAGGAAGAGATCGACAAGCCCGCGGTCAACGCGACGCGCGTTCCGGACTCAAGCAAGTGGCCACCGTTCTCTTACACGGATGACGTGCCCGGCGTGCAGCTCAATACCACGGAGCTGAACGAGCGCATCTGCGGCATGGTGGACAGGCTGCAGTCCGGCACCGTCGAACTCACGCCCACGCCGATGCAGGCATCGGTCACGCGTCAATATTTGGAAGGGCAGATCGTTCAGCTTTCAACGTATGACACGCTCGTCTCCACGACATCCGAGGCGGGCCGCTTCATCAACATCCGCGTGGGCACAGAGAAGTTTAACCATCTGACCATCAAGCCGAACGAGAGCGTTTCCTTCAACAAGGTCACCGGACTGCGCACGCTTGAAAATGGCTATGCCGTCGCGCCCGAGCTTGCGTACAACAGCTACGTCGACGGCGTAGGCGGCGGCATCTGTCAGGTCTCCTCGACGCTGTACAATGCCGTGGTCAACGCGGGACTGAAGGTGACGACGCGCACGCAGCACTCTTTGGCTTCCAGCTATGTGCCGCTGGGGCAGGACGCGACCGTTCAGGACAACCGTCTTGATCTGGTGTTTGTCAACAACACGGGGGCGGATCTCTACATCTCTTCACAGTACTACAAGGGGAGCGGCGGCTACCACTGCAGCTTTACCATTCACGGCCGTCCGGATCCCAATGGATACACATACCGCCTTGAGTCCAAGATCATCGAGGAGATCCCAAGGCCTGAACCGACCATCGTGCCGGACGTCGATGCGCTCTACGTCGTCTACGATGACGAGACGCACGAGGTGGACGGGCATCGCGGCTATGTGGTCGAGGTGTATCTGGTGACCTATGACAAGAACGGGCTGGAGATAGCCAGAACGCTTGACCACACGGACACCTACAACGCCGTGACGCCCAGAATCTATGTCGGCGTCACGCCCAGGGAGACACCCGCGCCCACGATAGAGTACTACTGATCGGCGGACATCCCGCTCCGCCGCGCAAGGCGAGATTTGCAAGAGAGGAAGGGCTTCATATGATGAACGGAAAGCGCAGGGTGATCCTCGCGTTGGTCGCTGTGCAGCTTACAGCTTCCGCGCTGGCGGATTCCACGCTGATCTTCAAGAAGACGACAGGATCCGACAGGCTTGCATCTCCGTCTGAAGCGGGACAATCGCTTGAAATCGGCTCGCAGCTTCCGGCGCTGTCGAGCGACCGCAGCTGCCTGGGGATCACGTCCAGCTTTGAGTGGCTCCGGCAAGCCTATCTGGCAGGACATTCGATCAACCTGCGCGCGAGGACGGCAAACGGTGACAGGATCGTGTTCAAGGAGGATCTGACGTTGGCCGAGCCGGGCACAAAGGACATCAGGCTCACATTGCTCATGCGCAACGCGAAAGACGGCGTGACGCTGCAGATGGATCAAGCTGCCGTGGAATGGCTTGACAAGCTGGGCATCACCGAGGTGATCGTCGCGGACGAGGGGCTGTGTGCCATGGCCAGGTATAAGACCGAGGACATATTGCTGCTGCGCGAGGGGCTTTTGCTGCGCGAGGGCGAGACCCTCTGTCTGAGCGGCGAGGATCAGCCTGTGACCGTCATCAACGAAGAGGGCGTGCGCAGAAGCATTGAGTTGTAAAACGGCGGCGTGGAACCCGTACAGGCTGAGCCTGCCGCGGTGATTCCGCGCCGTTTTATGGCTTTAAGGCACAATGATCGACAATATACGCAGTGTCAACTTGCAAATACAGAGAAGATATGATATACTTTATCTAGCGATGTACTTACAGCTCTGATCCACAGCTTGCAGGTTGGCCGGTATGGACGGCTCCACGGGCGGATCAGCCGCTGCATGCAATAGCAAGAGGAGGATGAGGCGATGGGCGGCAGATTTCGTATCCTGTTGGCAGCGCTCTGCGCGGTCGGGCTGATGGGCTGCGCCGTGCGCGCGTCGGCACAGGACGAGGGCGTGATCGTGCAGTCCTCGTGCAGCATCGTGCAGTCCGGGGACTATGTGTTGGTGTACAGCTATGCGCAGGTGCACAACCAAAGCGAACAGATCATCTGCTTAGATCAGGGCACCTATGCGCTTTTAAACGGCGACGCATTGCTCGCCGAAAACGACGTGACGCAGATGTGGCCCTACTTTCTGGGGCCCGGGGAGGATGGATATTTCTTCGATATCCTGCCCTTTGAGCCGAACGAGAACGGCGTACAATATCCATCGATCACGGGCGTTCAATATCATGTCGAGTACATGACCGTGCAGCCGCAGTATGCCGGATATGCGCTTGGCTGTCAGGCGAACATCACGCGCGAGTCGCAGGACAGCGGCGTGTACATCGTATGCGAGCTGAGCAACCCGACGCAGATGATCGCCTACAGCCCCACCGTGTATTTCGCGCTGTACACGGAAGGCGGCGTGCTGCTCTATGCCGACGGCATGACGCTGCAGAATGTGGGCATTCCGGCGGGCGGAACGATGTTTGTGCGCTTCCATGTGGACGACGCGTTTGTCAATCAATGGGACAGCTATGGCGCATCCCCCACGCAGGTTCGCGCGGGCGCGCTGTTCCGTCAGGATTCGGACTGACCGACAATATGGGATCGATCGGAGGAAACGAGAATGGAAAAAAAGACGATTCGTTCCGGCGCGCCTTATCTCATGGCGGGATTGAGCGCACTGCTCTACGCGCTGATCATGGGTCTTGGCGGCGTCGGCGATTACCTGATCGCGGCGGTGATCGCGTGTGTCGTGCTGCTGATTGGCATGAAGCTGTTCCCAAGCCGTGTGGTCGAGGTGGAAACCGCGCCGAAGTCCGGCAATGCGGAGGTCGATGCGCTGATCTGTGAGGCGCGCGAACAGCTCGACGCCATCAGGCGTGCCAACGATGCGATTGCCGAGCCGCAGCTCTCTAAACAGATCGACGACATCGAATCGACCTGCCGGCAGATCCTCAAGCGTCTTGAAGAACAGCCCGGTATGCTTTCGTCCATGCGCACGTTCCTGCGCTACTATCTGCCCGTCACGCTCAAGCTCCTGAACGCGCGCGCGGAGCTTGAAGGCGAGGTGCAGTCAGGGCGCGCGGGAGAGATCGCCGGCCGCATTCGCGATGCGATGGCGCAGGTACAATCCGCGGTACACAAGCAGCTGGACGCGCTCACGGAATATCGCTTCATCAACCTTGAAAGCGAGATGGACGTGCTGTCCGACATGCTCAAGAGCGACGGATTGACATCTGAAGAGGATGCCTCGCCGGACATGAGCACAGACAGCACGGACGATCCTTTCTCAGGGCTTTTCAGCAAACAGGGGAATTAGCAAACCGACAGGGGGATGAACGATGGGCGCGTTTTCCGATTTCGCGCTGGTCCCGGAACAGGGCGTGACGCCCACCAAGGAACAGCTGCCGCCGGACATGCAAAAGCAGATCGAAACACTGGCCGCGCGTATCGATGCTCACGATCAGGCGTCCGTGATGGGCTTTGGCGCGCAGGCACAAAAGGAGATGAGCACGTTCTCCGATATCGCGCTGCAGCAGATGCTCAGGGAGGACATCAAACCGCTCTCCAGCACGATGCAGACGCTCGGCGACCAGATTCGCTCGTGCTCCTTTGGAACGCAGCCGCATGGACTGCTGCGCAAGGTGTTTGGCGGTGCGTCGTCGCTCAGCGATGTGCGTGCGGCGTATGAGAAGGCGGAGCCGCGCATCAACAGCTGTGCCGACGAGATGACCGACAGGCGCGTGGCGCTGATGCGTGACAGCGCGCTGCTGGATAGGCTCTATGAGCGCAACGAGACACTGTACCGGGAGCTGTGCTCGCTGATCGTCGTCGGCGAGGAGGCTGTGCGGCAGGCGAAAGCGCGCGGGGAGGATGCGACCGTCGTTGCGCGGCTAGAGCGGCGCGTGCAGGATATCCGCATCACGCAGACCGCCTCGACGCAGCTTGCCGCGCAGATACGCGCCGTGCAGGCCAGCGATGCGCTGACATGCGAAAAACTCAAGGCCGCGCTTGAGGTGACGATACCGCTCTGGAAGAGCCAGATGGCGACGGCACTCGGACTCGCCCGCGCGACAGACTCTCTGACCGCACAGCGGCGCGTAAACGATGAGGCCACGCGCGGCATACGTTCCGGCGCGCAGGAGGTTCGCGCACAGACAAAGGCCTACGCGGACGCTTCCGCAAAGGCAGACAGGGAAAAGGCAGAAAAGACCGCTGACACGCTGCTGCAAGAGCTTGAGGAGATCGAACGCGAGCTCAAAGCACAGGCGCAGGTTCGGCAGGGATAGCATACCGATCGATCTTCAGCATACAGTCAAAGAACCAGCCGTTGAAAGGAGCGATTGCTGATGGCCGCAGCCGCGCAAAACGCGCCGGAGCGCGCGACACAATCTAAACAGACCCGTTCATCGGGCGGATTTCTTCAAAAGCTTCAGAATTTTCCGCACAAGGCGGGCATCGCGCTGATGGTGATCCTGCTCGTCATCGCGCTGCCGCTGGGCAATTACCGCGCCTTGCAGAAGGCCTCGCCGGAGCGCTTTCTCGCCGACCGCGAGGTCGTATCGATCGTCGAGGACCGCGCGGCCGAAGCTGAAAGCATCATCGATATGGCCCTTGCCGCGTTTGGCAATGATGCGGGTGAGGAGGCCAGGAGCGCCGTTGATGATTTGACCAGCGCGAAGACAGCCCGCGAGCTCAGCCGCGCGGACCAAGCGCTCACCACCGCGATCAGCGAGCTGACCGTTCGATTGCACGATTTCCTCTCAGGAAGTGAGCTGACGTCGCTCAACCGCGCGGCGGATCTGTTCGCTGAACAGGGGAGCTTCCTGCGTCAGAAGGCGCGCAGCTATAACGAGAAGGCCGCCCACGCGATGGAGGTCTATGACAGGCTGCCCACGCGCTTTCTGCTTTCGCAGCCCGACATGTACGAGGGCATCTGATGAGCATATTTTCCGCGCTGTCTTTGGACGATTGGCGCATGGTCATTGAGCAGGCGAAGCATTCTCCGCAGGTGCTCGCGGTGCTGTTAATCATAGGCGTGATCATGGCGCTCGCGCTGGGGATCGTCGTGATGTGGACAGTGCGGCACATCGGCGGCTTCTACGCGCACATTCAGCAGGAAGAGGATGAGGATGCGCGCGAGGAGGAAGAAGAGGCCGCGCAAGAGGATACGGCGCCTGAATCTCAGGAAGAATCTCAATCTTCACAATCCCCATGAAAGTTACAGGAGGCATGTGAATGAAAAAAAGAATCGCGGCGATCCTCGCGGCGCTGTTCATGTTGGCGCTTGCGACGGGCGCTTTGGCGGCTGTGCCGGAAAAGCCGTCTCAATTCGCCTACGCATATGATTTTGACGGCAGCGTGCTGTCCACGAGCGACATCTCCGAAATCACGCGCTATGGCGAGGCGCTGACGGATGCGACGGGCATACAGGCCATCGCGGTCGTCGTCAGCTCTCTGGGCAGCATGGAACCGAGCGACTACGCGACTGACCTCATCAACGAGTGGGGCATCGGCTCCGCGGACGAGGACGATGGCGTCGTGGTGCTGCTCTCCACAGGGGATCGCAGGGTGCAGATCGGCACGGGCACGGGCATCGACCGCGTGATGACCGGCGCGACATGCGGCGAACTGATCGACCAGAACATCGACTACTTCGCGGACAACCGATTTGCGGCGGGTATGCGCGCGCTGTATGCGGATGTCTGTGAATACTTAGCCAATGCGCGCGGGCAGACGCTGCGCCTGTCCTCGTCAAGCGCGTCAAACGCTTCACAGGCTGTCCAAGAAAACGCGTCAAGCGCGTCCAATACTTCTCAAGGGAGTGGTGGAGGATTGTTCGATTTACTTCTAACCCTTGTCGTGATCTATGTCATCATATCGGTAGTCGTCAACATATTCCGTCGTCCAGCGGGCGGCGGTGGATGCATGCGCTTCTTCTTCATGGGCTGGCTGTTTGACGGCCTGTTTGGCGGCTCCAATCGCAGGTCGCGTCCTCCGCGCGGGCCACGTCCCCCGATGACGCCTCCGTCTCATTATCGGCCGCGTCCTCCGAGGGGCGGTGACTTTGGCGGCGGCGGATCCCGCGGCAGTGGCGGCGGCGGTGACTTTGGCGGCGGATCCCATGGCAGTGGCGGCAGCTTTGGCGGCGGCGGATCCCGCGGCGGCGGCGGCGGACGCAGCTTCTGACATGCCAGTTTGATTTTAACACTCCAATCCTGTCCCGGGCGTTTCACGCGTCCGGGCTTTTTATGCTTCAGCGCGCATAGGGCCAATCAATTGAAAGCGGCGCACCCTGAACATCCCAGTCGGATGCTGCCTAGCGCTCCTCCGAGACGATGGATGGTTGATGGCGGGCACTGAGTAAAAGGACAGGTAAATCATGTCAGACAGCTTGCAACTCTGCGATCAGCGTCTTTTAAAGCGCGCTGCTCTTTCGCAACGCAGCCTGTGCATTTTAGCTGCAATCGACGCTTTCCGCGGCTTTGCGTATTGCCCTTGCCGCGTGAATGCCGTATAATGGGGAAAAGCATTTGAGGAGGAATGGCATGGAACGACTGATCGTGCTGGGCACGGGCTACGCGCTCGCAACCCGTT
>CAYUZP010000090.1:0-7793 GCA_964449655.1 uncultured Oscillospiraceae bacterium | reverse complement strand
TCCGCGTACGCCCAGCTGATGTTGAGCGTGCCGTCTTCCTCGGCATAGTACTCGGTCAGGAAGTTGTCGACGGCTTCCTCGTTTGCAAAGTAGTACACAGCCAGCGTGGAGCCCTCAAGCGGATCGGGCGCGGCGGCCACGACGTTGTAGGAGTCGGGCGCTTCAAAGCCGGTGGTGAGGCGGTATTCGCCGTCAACAAGCAGATCGGCATAAGGGAAGTCCTCTGTGTTGGTCATCAGCGTGGCGAGCGCGGGATTGCTGCCCGCGGTCAGCGTCGCCGTGAACTGCACTTCCTCGTCCGGGATGATGTACGCCGGCGCGCCGAACACGTCAAACGCCTCGCCGGTCGTATCGTCCACGAACGTGATCTCCTTCGCGTTTTCGTTGAGCAGGGTCAGCGTCGCTTCCTCGCTCACCGGATAGACCGGCAGCGCTTCGATGATCGCGGCGGCCTCGTCGCCCGTGACCAATTTCACATTGGCGAACCAGACCTTGTCCTCGTTTTCATCGGACGCGGGATCCTTCTCATAGACGAGGGATACGCTGTGCTCGCCCTCGGTCTCAAAGGGCACGTTGACCGTCGCCCACTCGGTCTCGCCGCTGCCCAGCAGCGTCTTCACGCCGTCGACCGTGTAGTATGCGAAGTCATAGCCGCCCTCTGTGGAGCACTTGAAATCAAAGCTGAGCACGTCGCCGGCTGCCGCGTTCACGGTCAGATCGACGCCGGAAATGCCATTGCTCTGCACCTGGCAGGTCGTCTCGGCGGCGGTCTTGCCGTCCTTTTCGACCAGGATCACAGGCCAGTTGTACTCATCCTCGGGATTGGAGAACGTGATCTCGGCATCGCCTGCGTTCAGCGCGGCGGCCAATTCGGCGGGATCGGTCGGCTCCACGGTCGGGATGAGGCGCGGGATCATGTCAAGGTACTGGCTTTCGGTGTAGTCATCGCCTATGAACGTGTCAAACAGGCGGCGGAAGTTATCGGTCGCCGTCTGCGATCCAGCCTCGATGAAGCAGATCTTGCCAAAGCGGTCAATGACGATGGACGTCGGAATGCCATTGATGTTGAAGGAATCGAGGAAGTTTTCGACATCGTGTCCCACGGGGAAGGTCATGCCATACTCCGCCACGAAGTCGGCAATCACCTCGTCGGTGTCCTCCTCCTCGCAAGACAGCGCGAAGATTTCGATATCATCCTTGTACTCCTGATAGGCCTCTTCCATGAAGGGGAATTCCTGACGGCACGGGCCGCACCAGGTCGCCCAGATGTTGATGAGCACCATGTCCTTCTCTTTGAGGACCTCAGAGAGCGTGTACTCCTTGCCGTCAAACGTGGTGAAGGAGAAATCGGGCAGCGTATCGCCCACCTGATAGATGACATCGGCGGACGGAACCAGCTCGACGTTGTCAAACCAAACCTTGTCCTCTCCGTCGTCGGAAGCGCCGTCCTTGACATAGCCCAATGTCACGACATACTCGCCGGCCTCGGGGAAGGAGATGCGTCCGCTCTGCCAGTCGGTTTCGCCGCTGCCCAGCTGCACCTGCTCACCGCCGTTGACCGAGTAGATCGCAAAGTCATAGTCCGCTTCCGTGGAGCACTTGTAGTCAAAGGTCAGCATGTCGCCGGCCTGCGCGTTCACGGTCACATTGACAGAGGAGATGCCGTTGCCCGCTGCGAGACTCGTCGTCTCAGCGGCGGTTCTGCCGTCCTTTTCAACCAGAACCAAGGGCCAGTTGTACTCGTCCTCGGGATTGGTGAAAGCGAGTTCCCCGCCCTCGACGTTCAGCGCGGCGGCCAGCTCCGCGGGATCGGTCGCCTCGACATCCGGAACCTTCAGCGGCACGCCAACCTGCAGCACGGGTCCTTCATAATCGTCCCCGACATACAGATCAAATATGCGGCGGAAGCTGTCCGAGTCGGTCAGCGAGCCATACTCATGATAGCAGACGACGCCGTTGCGGTCGATGACGATGGTGTTGGGGATGTAGCCGGTGTAGAACGCCTTTCCCAGGCCCGCCGTATCGCGGCCCACCAGGAAGGTCATGCCGTTCTCCGCCACATAGTCAGCCAGGATCTCGTTGGTGTCCTCTTCTTCCGTGGACAGCGCGATGATCTCGATCCTGTCCTTGTACTCCTGATAAGCCTCGTCCATGAATGGGAACTCACGCTTGCATGGGCCGCACCAGGTCGCCCACAGGTTGAGCAGGACCATGTCCTTGTCCTCAAGGATCTCATAGAGCGTGTATTCCTGTCCATCGTATGTGGTGAAGGAGAAGTCGTCGATGACGTCGCCCAGCGCGTAGGTCTTGGGCTCCTCGGCTTCCTCAGCCTCGCCCTGTTCGCCTTCCTCGCCCGCATCGCTGCTCTTGGCAGAGCCGTCCGCGTACGCCCAGGAAGCCGCCAGTGTGCCGTCCTCGTTGGTGAAGTTGCGCTCCACGAAGCTGTCCACGGCCTCTTCACTGCTGAAGTAGTAGATGTCGATCGTATCCGAGCTGCTGCTGTCCGGATAGAGCGTCATGTAGTTGTAGGACGTGCCAAAGCCGCCCGTGAAGCTGTAGACGCCGTCCTCAAGCACGTCGGCAAGCACGTAGCTCTCGCCTGTGGACGCCTGTGCCACAGCGCTGATCGGGTTAAACTCGCTGGTCAGCGTCGCGTTAAACTGCGCGACATCGCCCGGGATGATGTAATAGGGAACCTCGCCAAACGAACCGACGAGCAAGCCGGTCGGATCGTCAAATACGATCTCCTTTGCGCCCTCGGTGGCGACGGTGAGCGTCACCTCGTCGGCGGCGGGATAGACGGGCTGTGCGGCGAGCGCCTCGGCGGCCTCGTCACCGGTCAGCACTTTCACGTTGGCAAAATACGCCTTGTCATCGCCCGCGCCGCTGTAATCATCCTTGGTGAAGCCGATGGTCACGTCATGCGCCTGATCGTCTCCCGGAAGCGCTACGACAGCGGTCTTCCAATCGCTCTCGCCGCTGGCCACACGGACCGTCTCGTCGCCGTCGATGCAGACGGTGATGAAGTCAAAGCCCGGTTCGCTGGAGACCTTGTAATCAAACGCCAACACGCTGCCTTCCGGCGAGGTGATGCTCGTCTGCACAGCGGACTGCGACTTGTCGATGCCCGTGTTGGAAGAGACGAAGCCGTCCTCCTCCTGCACGAGCGGCCAGTTGTACTCGTCTTCGGGGTTTGTGAAGACCAGTTCTCCGCCCTCCGCGTTCAGCGCGGCGAGCGTCTCCTCGTCCGCGGGCTCGACGTTCGGCTTGACCGGCGGCACGCCTTCCTGAAGCACGGGGCCTTCATAGTCCTCGCCGACGAATACGTCAAACAAACGGCGGAAGCTGTCCGCGTCGGGCATGGAGCCGTAATCGTAGTAGCACACGACGCCGTTGCGGTCGACGATCACGGAAGTCGGAATGTAGCCGGTGTAGAACGCATCGCCCAGGCCCACGGTATCGCGGCCGACGGGGAAGGTCATGCCCACCTCGGCGACATAATCGGCCAGGATCTCATCGGTATCCTCTTCCTCTGTGGAAATGGCGAAGATCTCGATTTGATCCTTGTACTCCTGATAGGCCTCTTCCATGAACGGGAATTCCTGGCGGCACGGGCCGCACCATGTCGCCCAGATGTTGATGAGCACCATGTCCTTCTCTTTGAGCACCTCGGACAGCGTGTATTCCTTGCCGTCAAAGGTGGTAAAAGTGAAGTCCTCGATGGTATCACCCAGTTTATAGGTGACGCTCTCTTCAGCCTTTGCGCCGCTCAGCGCCGCGGGCATGCAGAGCACCACGAGCGCCATGACAGCCGCCGCTAAAGTGAACAACTTGCGTTTCATCCCTTTTTCACTCCTTTTGCATTTTTCTTTCTCTGCAGGTGGGATCGCCCGCACGAAAGCGTTGAAACGGTACTGATTATATCACAGCGGTAAAATAATTACAAGGGCGGAAATACAAGTTGTCACTGTCCATGCAGAATTCACAGTGATGTCACATTTCACGCCTGGGCGCCGAATGGTGAGGATGAATCTCCGAAGAAGCCTCGACCGATGACCTTTCGCTGTCGATCCGTATGGAGCATCATGATCAGGCGAGACTTTGCCCTGCTTCATATTCTATTGGGTTTTTCCCCATGTTCTCTATAGAACGTTTAGCGTGACCGCGCGGGATACCCGGCGGTCTTGTGACGCTTCGCCGACAAAGAAACCGCCGCGCAGCGTGGCTCTGCTTGGCGGTCCCGATGCTGTCAGGTTGTCAATCGTCTCAGTTGTAAGGCTTTACGTTTCGTCACTTTCAAAGAAATCTCTCAGGAACCGCTGCGATTCAGAACGAAGGTTGCGCCATCGTGCATGATTCGTGCACGCATACACATTGTCGTTGCTCCAAGAGCTCCCGATGATTTCCAGCATACCAGTCGCCTGCTTCGGCCGCCTTGTTTTGCTCAGTATGAATCGCTGTCGATCGCTCGAGCCGTTCACAATCCCTCGATGGCCTTCAACATCTGAACGAACAGTTCATTGGCTCTTCGCTCATCCTGTGCTACGTCCTTACCGTCAAAGTAGAGTTTTCTCCAACAGTTCCGTTCGCATTTCATCGACTGCTTCAGCACCCCATTCGTAGTTCACTGTCGCCGCGGTGTCCTCCATCTCCATCACGTCACAGCCAAATTCGTAGAATTCGCTCATATCATACCCCGCGAATGCATCGCCGAAATCAGCAGTTTTTGGATCGATATCTATAATCTATTCCGCGGTGAGCGCGACGCTCTACATGCACATCGGTTTTAAATGTCTGCCCATCGTCAGACTGATTGAACGAAAACTCAGTAGAAATTCATGCAAACTGCGGAGGGTTCAGCACAGCACGCATCCTTCGCCCGCCGCAAGGCGCAAGGACACATATCCATCCTTCACGGCAAACCGCTTATCGGTGATGAGATCGCGCAGTTCCTTCATGCTGGCAAACGCGTCGGGCAGCTTCATAGGCCGTCTCAGCTGCACGTCGCTCGTGTTCAGCACGCAGAGCACGCTTTCCGCATCGATCTCGCGCAGATAGGCATAAAGTCCGTCGTCACCAACCTCGTATGTGATGAACGTGCCCTCCCGAAGCGCGCGCGAGGCGTTGCGCACGGCCGTCAATTTTTGGTAATACGCGAGCGTTCTGTTTCCCTCGACGCGATTCCAGGCCATCGGACGGCGGCAGTCCGGATCCGGCCCTCCGCGCATACCCAGCTCGTCGCCGTAGTAGATCACGGGCACACCGGGGTGTGTCATCTGGAAAAACGCCGCTTTCCGCAAGCGCGGCATCTTCCCGCCCGCTCTTGTCAGCATTCGGGGCGTGTCATGGCTGGAGATGAAATTCCACAGGCAATTTTGCACTTCCTGCGGATAGAGCGCCATCGCGCGGTTGACCCGCGCATCGAATTCACGCAGGCTCAGCGTGCCCTCCGCAAAGAAGCCCCAAATCGCGCCGGAGAGCACGTAATGCATCGTCCCATCGAACATGTCGCCTAGCGTACACCACTCACGCGCATCCTCCCAGCACTCGGCGATCAATATCGCGTCGGGATTTTCGTCCAGAACCGCCTTTCGAAACTGCCGCCAGAAATCCGGATAGACCTCCGGCGAGACGTCAAGCCGCCAGCCGTCGACGTGCGCCTCGCGCAGCCACTTGCGCCCGATGTTCAGAAAATACGCCGCGCAATCCGGATTGCGTAGGTTCAGCTTGGGCATGTAGCGCAGGTTGTCGCCAAACGTGAAATAGCCGCAGGGCAGCTTTTCATCAAAATAAAACCAGTCGTAATAAGGCGAGTCAGGCCCCCTGTTTTTCGCGTCCACGAACGGCGCAAATCCCTCGCCGCAGTGGTTGAACACGCCATCCAATACGAGGCGTATGCCCGCCGCGTGCAGTGCATCCGCGAGATCGCGAAGATCCTTTGCCGTGCCCAGCAGCGGATCGATCCTCTCATAATCAAAAGTGTTATAGCGATGCGAAGTGTTCGAGCAGAAGATGGGCGTCATATACAATACGCCGACACCCAGCGACTGCAGGTAGGGCACGGCTTCCAGCATTCCGCGCAGATTGCCGCCAAAGCGGTGTTCGTTTGAGATATGGCGGCTGTTCCAACGCTCGACCTTTTCGTCAGGCTCTGCAGGATTGTCCGCTCGGCGGAAGCGGTCCGGAAAGACTTGATAGCCGACACAGCCGCGCGCCCACGCGGGTTTTGCCTGGGCGGGATAGGCGTGGGAATAGGGAAAACCGTTGATCTGCGAAGGATCGCCGGGGATCGGGTGCGCGCCGTCCGCGTCAAACAGCACGCTGAAAGCGCCCGATTGAAGCTCAAAGCAGTAGAACAGCCGCGGATCGTCCGGCGCGAACACGGCCTGCCACGTATCGCGCACACCGTCGCGCCACATGCGGCGCATGGGATAGCGCGTATCTCGCCTGAACGCGGGTCCGGGGCCGTACTTGTGCGCCACGCGCAGCGTGACATGGTCAAAGTCACCGGAAGCGGTCGCGATACGGATGCAGACACGGCCATCGCTCAACGTGTGCCGGTATTCAAGCCATGGGATATGCGTGATGGCGGCAAATTGGATCGGCATGATTTCACCTCATTTGGGGCGGATGCCCTCTGTCGGCGACAGCGCTTTGCCCGCGCCGATCAGAGATCATAGGTTTCCAAAAAGGAGTGCTTGACTCCCCTCGTCTTGTAACCGGGCATGGTGTCCAGACAGACCGCGTGTATGCTGCTAAAGATGCTCTTTTCGATGTCTGGATTGTCGCGGCGCAGCGTGCGCAGCAATTCCTTGACCTCCTGGCGCTTGGAATGAACCAACTCGTCCTTTGCGAGATGCTCTGTGAACTTGCAGGCGCATTGCAGGAAATCGAGATGATTGTAGCGCTTCCAGGCGAGTATGTCGTCCTCGTGCACGCAGTAAAGCGGCCTGATCAGCTCCATGCCCTCAAAGTGTTCGCTGTGCAGCTTGGGCAGCATGGCTTGAAGCTGCGCACCGTAAAACATCGCCATCACGGTCGTCTCGATCACGTCGTTGAAATGATGGCCGAGCGCAATCTTATTGCAGCCTAGCGCTTTGGCCTGGCTGTAGAGAAATCCGCGGCGCATGCGGGCGCAGAGATAGCAGGGGTTGTCCTGAGTGCTGTTGGCGACGGCAAACACGTCCGTATCGAACACGACGATCGGCACGCGGAGCAACCTGGCGTTTTCCTCGATCTTTGCGCGATTCGCCGGGCTGTACCCGGGATCCATCACGAGAAAGGTCAGATCAAATGGGACGAAGCTGTGCCGCTGCAGCTCCTGCATCAGTTTCGCCAGCAGCATCGAATCCTTCCCGCCTGAAATGCACACCGCGATACGGTCTCCGGCGCCAATCAGCTCGTAGCGCTTGACTGCGGCGATAAAAGGGTTCCAGAGCTGCTTGCGGTATCGCTTGATGATGCTTCTCTCGATCCATTGATACGGTTCCAATGTGCGGTTCATGCTATGGCATCCCCTCATATTTTACATCAAAAGCGCGGCAGCCTGACAGCTCAAGCGCAGCATCGATATGCGGCATGGCCCCTGTCAAAGCGTTGCAGCGCATTGCCTGTCTGATTTTATTTCCATCCCAATGACGATATTATAGCAATCGCCATGCCCTCGCGTCAACCGCTATCAATAGGATTGAAAAATAGAGATCATAAGACGCTTGACCTTACAAAAAAGCCATATTTATATAATATCGACCGTTTTAGGAGTATAGTGTGTATAGTGTTGTTGGTATAGGTAT
>CAYUZP010000089.1:0-7909 GCA_964449655.1 uncultured Oscillospiraceae bacterium | reverse complement strand
AATACTCAATGCTTAATGAGGCAAGAGGTCCGGTTACTCAATGAAAAGCTCAAAGTGATCAATATATTATTTGTTTATTTTTTTTTATTTACTTTATTTTGTTTTATTTATATGCCAAGGTTATTTCTCTAATAAGTTTTTTAACTGCATCTAAGATATTTACAACAGACATAACTTGATTTCAGATTTCATACCTCAAAAAACTACATGCTAGTGTGCTTGTGAGAATCAAATTGAAACAAGTAATATCTCATGCTGCCAAAGAAAATAACAAAACTTCTTAATTCCCTAGTCAAGTGATCATGTGTTCATCATGTTAAGCTCACCAATGAAATACGAATCAAAATTCAAAATTCAACCAAATTCTTAGAAATAGCATGATCAGGCAGTACACGTTTATCCAGCACGATCACCGCGCCGATCTTTCGCTCCGGTTGATAGCAGCTCGCCCACGTGGAGACAAGCCTCGCCATTTCAATAAAACGCTTATCCCATTTATCAAACATGTTTGCCTCCATGCCGTATCAAAGTGAGTCATAAGACAAGCTTAAAATTCTATATATAAAAACAGATCGATATTGCTACAATCCTTTGATCTGCAACGGTATACCCTCATTCACCAACCGTCAAGCGCAGCATCAAGCATCGTTTTTCATCACTTTAGATTCGTCCTTCAAAACGATGAGCGATGCGTGTGTTATCGAGAAGCAGAGGCGTGATGAACAGCGCTTGACTGGCATTGCAAGCTTTTAATGTCCTCATGATCTGCGAGAAGCTTCGCACGGCATGGCAACCGATCGTCAATTTCGTCAAACGCGTATTCAAGGACGGCAAGCCGAGGCCTTGTTTTGTCCTCAAAACCGATCTCAAGCTACTGAATATCGATTGCCAGCGAGATCTTTTGTCCAAATACATAGCATACCATGTCAACCGTACGTGCGAGATCGACCCCATCTCCCTCATGCAGCACAGTGACGCTTAAATCACCCTGCGTGCCAGCAGCAAGAACATTTGCATCCGCACCGCCGATCATGAGAAGATCCCCATCTTTAGGGATCACGGTGAGGCTGATCCACTCCGCGGGAAAGAAGCCTCGATTTCGCAGACGAACGGAATACCGCAGAAAAGTGCATTGTTCCGCTTCCAACGAAGCAGCGTCTATCTGTTCTGCAAAAAAACGCCCTGTGAAGGTTCCATCATCCAGTGCGGCACACGTCTGTTCAAATAATTCCGGCGCTTCAGACGCTGTAATGGTCTCCACGCGCGCAAACTCAACTTTCGGCGTGAGCATCTGCACACCATAGAGCATGACACCTGCACCGACGATGGTGACCAGCAGCAGAAAAATGGCTAACGCTTTGAAGATTTTGCCCACTTGGATGGTTCACTTCCTTCAAGGATAAAACATGATTGACACATAACCCAATCCCGCATGATGGGTGACATTCTTTGCCGCTCAGAATGATGCGATATCGTCATTTATTCGTTTCCTTCCAAAATCGCGCTCATCTGGTCGATCATTTCACTGTCCTTCATCCTGAACTTAAATACGACGCGCCTTGAAGCATCCATATCGACTGAACCATCCGACGTGTAGACCGGATCGGCATATGAGCGTCCATTGACGGTGAGAATATTTTGCAGCGTCAATTTTTCCTGCTCAGACAAGCCCGTCATTTCCGCGCTCATGCAGTACTGCGCCACAGCCAACGCGCGTTCCTGCGACAATTCAAGATTCGTCAAATAACTGCCGCTCGTATCCGTGTGCCCTTCGATGATGATCTCTCCGATATATTCCTCATTTTCCTCGTTCATCAAGGTGTGAACATAGGCAGGTATGAATGCATTCAGCAGATCCTTACCGCCTTGCTTCAATGTATTCTTGCCAAAGTCAAAGAGCACCGCGCCCGTAAATGCAATCGCGCCCGTGTTCCGATCCACCATTGCTTCAAGCCCCTGCCTGCGCAGTTCGTTGCTCAACTCTTCTATGATCTTCGAACGCAGGCCAATCAGCTTGTCAATTTGCTGCTGCTGCGCCGCGAGCAGTGAGGCCTGCTCGTCAATCTGCTGCTGTTGGAGCGACAGGCTCTGCTGCGCTGCCGTCAGCGCGGTTCGGTTCTTTTCCAGTTCTTCCTGCTGTTCGTCCAGCAGCAGCGTCGTCGTGGCGAGAAGCTCCTCCTTGTCCTGCAACTCCGCTTCCTGATCGAGCAGAATGCTTTGCTGCGTGGCGAGTTGTGCCTCTTTCGTCTCCAACTCAATCGTCTTCTGCTCCTGCAATTCGATGAGCTGATACACCGCCATGAACAGTATCAGCGCGAATGTAAACAGCATACCAGCCATCATATCGGAATAAGAGATCCAGTATGAACCGTTCTCGCCGCCGCGCTTGAGTTTTTTCCCGGGACGCATGGCTCACTCCTTCCTGCCGCCTGGTTCACCGACGGCTTCGCTGAAGCGCTCCATCGTCTTTTGCAGCCGCACAAGCGCCGTGACAAACTGATCCACCTGATCGGCATAGCGTTCCCTGCTTTGGCTCATCAGCTGCGGTATGACGCGCGTCGTCTCCTGCATAGCTGCCAATGTATCGTTCAGTTGTCGGATCGCAAGCGTGATGTTCTCATCAAGCAGCGCGGCTGTGCGCGCCATGCCCTCCTGAGTGTCGTGTGTGAATTGTTCGCTTGCGTTGATGAGCGCATCCGCGCTGATATGCATCTGTTCGACAACTCGATCCATTTCCTTGTCGGTGATGCGCGTCTGTTCCTGAGCGTTAGCCAAGAAACGATCTGTCCACGCGGCATATTGCTGCTGACTGCCGGAGAGCTTTGCCTGCATTTCCTGTATCTTCGCCAGATATTGTGCCTGCCGCTCACTTGACTCTGTGAGCGTGGCGAGCAGCTCGGCTGTTTTGCGATTGGTTTCATCGGTCTGCCGACGTGAAGCATCCATGTCCGTCACATAAGCCTGGAAATGCTCAAGCACGCCCTGCGAGAGTTGATGCATATTGATCACGTCCTGCGTCATCTGCGCAATCGCCTGCGTGGCTGCACGCATTTCCTGTTGTGTCTTCTGTTGCTCGACACCTGTTTCCGCGAGAATTTGCCGCAAGTGTTCAAATTCCTGTCCTAGCGCAACGTTCATACGCTGTACGAAGAGCTGCGCGATGCGATCCATGCCTTCAACTTGTGCCTGTGTGGCAGCCAATATAAAATTATCCATCGAGCGCTGCACAGGCAGCATAGCGCGCATGATGCTCTGCTCCATTTGCACAGCCATTTTCTGTGTGATATCCTCCGCCGCCTGGCGCAAGTAAGCGGTCTGCTCCTGCTGCATGGCGAGAAGCGCGGTATCGTTGGTGACCGGTTTGGGCATGGCATAGAGGCTGAACACATCGCAAAAGCGATCGATCGCTTGCTGGCATTTGCTTGTATAGTGGTTATAGAGCAGGTTAAATCCCAAGGAAGCAACGACGCCAGCGATGGATGTGAGGAAGGCTGTGCTCATGCCGCCGATGAGCTGTTCCATGGCAGCCAGAAGCGCATCGGTGTCCGCAGCGGATAGGGACAGACCGGATAGGCCCATCACAAGACCTAAGAACGTGCCTAGAATGCCCAAAGAAGTCAGCATGCCTGGCGTCAGTTCAGCCAGTCGTGTGCTGCCAAACCCATAGATCACCGTATCCTCGTTGATGAACATCGTAACGTCGCAGGACTCACCATGCGCATCGCGCATCTCCGCGTTTTGCAGAAAATCAGCCCAGATGCTTTGCAATTTATCGCCAAGAAAGTGCAGGTCATTCCACGACTTCTTTTCCTTATTCTGCTTGTTCTCGGTGATGATTGTGCGTGCAGCTCGGCGAAGTTTTCCGCTGATGCGGATCAGCGGAAAAATGCAGCGTGTCACAGCGATCAAAAATACGAGCACAATGCCGATATAGATCAGCGTGTCCAGCGAAAACACGCTGCGAATCACCTGGATCACATCCTGAAAACTCATTCGCTTTCTTCCTTTCCAGACCAGATACGAACTACAATATACGCATTGATACAGTTCATTCTACGATCTTGTGTTGAATTCATTATATTCAAAAAGACTTCTTTTGTCCTTCATCCCTCTCGCACATGATGAGTCGAGAGCGTCTACTCTGTGTGAACATGGCTGCCTCTGGATTGTCAGCAGAGTACAGTTTCATCCAATCCGAAAACTTGTGGGTACCGATGTTTATAGAACGTTCGTTTTTTGCTATATTTTACTCTTCTGTCTCTTCCCATTCTTTGTCAAAATCGCATATTGTTCTTAAGCGCAACCTTCCTTCGATGTCTATTGTAACCGATTTAAACTGTCCTGTAAAGGGCATCCGCGGCTGGTTCATCACTCAAATTCTTAGCAAATTTTCCTAATTCACGTTACCATTTTGTGCGGTTTGCCGAAAACAAGAAATATTGTAAATCTATCAAGATTACCTCTTGAAAAAGCTTAATGAAACATGTAAAATATGTTCGCCTATCATCCTGTGGGGATAGAGTTCCCAATCAGGAAATACCTGAATCAGGAGTGTCGCATATGACAAAAAAACGAACGATCGATCCCTCAATGATCGACAATGTTGCACAAAACATGTTCCATGTCCTTCCACTCGTGAAGAAGCGTCTGTTGCACATGGATCTTGTGCAAAAAGAGCACGGGACGCCGTTGTCCCATGTTCAAGTTTTGGCTATGCTGCACGATTCCGGCACGATGTCTGTTTCAGAAATTTCGCGTCGGCTGGGCATCGCTAAGCCTAACATCACCCCGCTGGTTGACCGCCTCTACGAGAACGGTTACGTCGATCGCCAGCACGATGAAAACGACCGTCGAGTGGTCAATATCGTGCTTCTTCCCGCCGGTGAGGAGAAGCTTGCAGCCATTCGAGGCACCATTTCCAACCAAATTCAAGCCCAGTCGGAGAATCTCTCAATGACGGAGTTCCGCGAACTGGACGACGCGCTCTCCAGCGTAGTGCGCATTCTGGCCTCCCTCTAACTTTTCTATCTACTTGACAAGTGCTTTGCCGATCTTTTTACGGGAAAGCTGCAAATCGCCGTAGGCATGGCGCCTGCGGCGTTTTTCTATGCTGTTTACCCTGCCTTTCGATCCTCTGACCATGGATGATAGGTCGGAACGACGCTTGCGATGGCCTCGATGGCACGCTCGTCGTTCATTTCCGACGCTGCTTCGAGTGTGCGCATCATCTTTTCGTAATCCTCGTCGCTGATCTCGTCCACATTTGCAACGAATATCTTCTTGTGCGCCGTCTTGGTCATCTCATTGCGTTCTGAATCCGTGAGCAGCTCCTCGTAGAGCTTTTCGCCCGGTCTCAGTCCGATGATCTTAATCGGCATGTCAACATTCGGTTCATACCCGTATGCACGAATGAGCTTTTCGGCAAGATCCATGATGCGAACCGGCTCTCCCATGTCCAGCACGTAGATTGACCCAGATCGCGCGATGCCCCCCGCTTGCAGCACGAGCTGCGCCGCCTCCGGAATCGTCATGAAATATCGTGTGATATCCGGATGCGTAACCGTCACCGGTCCACCTCTGCGAATCTGCGCCTCCATCAGCGGTATGACACTGCCGTGGCTGCCCAAGACATTGCCAAAGCGCACAGCCATGCATTTCATGTTGGTTCGCTTTCCGTAATGCTGAATCAGCATTTCAGTAATCCGCTTGGTTGCGCCCATGACATTCGTTGGATTGACCGCCTTATCGGTAGAGAGCTGCACTAAACGCTCAACGCCGTGCTGACTCGCTGATTCAAGCAAATTTTGCGTGCCGAACACGTTGTTCTTGATCGCCTCTGCCGGGCTGATTTCCATCAACGGCACGTGCTTATGTGCTGCCGCATGGAAAACCACCTCAGGATGGTATTGTTCAAAAACTTCATCCAGTCGATGCCGGTCACGTATGGAACCAATCAAAGTAATGACGGGACAATTGAAGCCATAACGCTGCTTCAAGTCATTTTCCAGCTCATATGCGCTATTTTCATAGATTTCGAAGATGATGAGCAGTCTCGGCTTAAAGCGCATGATCTGTCTGCATAGCTCGGAACCGATCGAACCGCCGCCGCCTGTGACCATCACAGTTTTGCCGGAAAGGTATCCCGCGATGGATTCGGTGTCCAGTTCGACTTCATCCCTAGAAAGAAAATCGGAGATATTCAGTTCGCGCAAAACCGGCGTTCCTTCGCTGCCTGGAAGATTGGCATCAGCTGGACCGGTGAGCATGCGTGTATGACAATGCGATTCATAGCAACGCTCTAGGATATACTGCATGCGTTCACTGCTGCCCAAGGATGGAATGGCAACGATGATCTCACGTATGCCATAGCGCGTAACCAAATTTGGAATGTCATCTATCTTGCCACGAACGGGCACATTTTGGATACGCAAACCCTGTTTATCCTGTGCGTCATCGACAAAGAGCACGGGTTTTCCAAGCTTCTGCGGATTTTTGTTGCAGATATTGACAGCATACGCACCAGCTTCGCCAGCGCCGACGATCATGACGGGCATAGCGTTTTCGCTGTCAGGAAAGCGATCCTTGGAGAATACACGCCATACCATTCGAACGCCGCCGATGAGTATGACCGTCATCATGCCGATAAACGCGAGCACACCTCGAAACAACCCTAAGGACAGGAATTTGTTGAGCGCAAGCGTTACAGAACAAGCAAGTATACTCAATAAGACAAGCCGCATGATATCCCGCACGCCGGCAAAGCTCCACATGATGTTGTAAATGCCGCCAAAGATGTAAGCAATCATGTAAACCCCTACAACAAGCGGTGTCGCCCTGAGCATGGTGCGAACATGTTGTTCTGGGATTTCCATCTCAAAGCGAAGTTCCATGCTCACATAAATGCATACGATGATCAATACGACATCTGTCAAAGCCAATCCAATTTTGCGCAGCAATCCACTATTGGCAAATTTCCTCATCATTTACCCCCGACGGCAAAAGCCGAGCCTTCCAAACGATATCCCTCCGGCATATCGTCGTGTCAAGACGAGCCATGATCGTCATCCCCAAGCAAGTGTTTATGTTGCTATCGCATAAAGGCGCGCAAATCATCGATAAGCAGATATAGCCATAACCTAACGCAAAACATTTGTCATCCGAAATTTTTCAGTAAACACATTTCCCTAACCGAACCATGCTATGAAGATACGGTTTTGTTAAACGGATATTGTAGATATTCATTGTGCATTTTCAATGTTCCGACAGATGGATAGCTCATTCACCATCCAAAAGTCCGTCGAAATTATAGCACACAGGCAAGCGTCATTTCAACCCCGTATCCATGAAAAAGCGTGAATTACAAAGGATTTACAGTTTCGTAACAATTTGTCTGCTTTTGATTATTCATTATTATTGTATAATATAATTTTCTCCAATTTTACTGTCCTAAAGTTTCATATCTCTGATCAATCGCATCATGCAAGAACAACGCGTGACGCCCTAAGAAGATATGAAAAAATGGCAGGATCTGTTCAATAGACTTGAGCAACATCTTAAGCGGGAATAAAGGCGGGAAATGCTGCGCAATGCAAAAGCACGTCATGTAGCGTCTTTCCTTCATCAAAACCTGTCCATTTTTCAGAACGCCGCAAGTCAATATTAAGCCATGCAAATTGAAAGAGCAATAAATTCACGGACGATCAGCAAACTGTTTAGTGCAGCCAAGCCAAGGATTGGTCTTATCAAGAAATTGCATTCAAATGACATGATTTTTTTATTTAAAAAACTGAGCCAGCTATGAAGGCTGGCTCGCTTTTGTTGCTATCTGCTTGTGCCACATGCATGAAGTGTCAATTTCTCTCCTCCTCGTTCAAGGGCACGAACACATTCTGCATCTCCTCGATCTCTT
>CAYUZP010000088.1:0-8112 GCA_964449655.1 uncultured Oscillospiraceae bacterium | reverse complement strand
GTTTATAATGATGATTATTACATGATTTATTATGGAGCCGAGGGCGTTCACCTTACATGGTTTGATGGTGATGCTGGTCAAATCCATGACTATATTACAAATCTTCCCAATGAGTCTGGATTGCTGCTATTGACGGATTCGGATATTTATTTTCTTTCATCTGGATATCAGGATATTGATCGTATCTATTATTCATTAATATACATCCTCATGCCCTGAACCAGGGAGTACAAGTCTTTCATTTACCAAGCAAACAAGTTTTAGCACGAGTCATGGAAATGTGGTAGATGAGTTATTCTCTGTGGATAATAATCTATGTTGTAGTATTGGCAATGATAAGGGTCTCTGTTCTTTGGGAAGGGTCGGCCAAAGCGGGGCTTCCGTCGATTGTGTTTTACGCGCTGAGGTAAGATTGCTAAAACAAGATTCCCGGCATATCTTATTTTACATTGCAGATAAACCCAGCGGGAACTATCAAATCATAACATGTCCACATGAAGGCTATCAGGATTTCTTGATGTATTTTGACCAAGCCCAATAATTCCAACTTGCAGACATAGAAGTCAAATGAGGGTCGTTTCGATATCCATTGGTTCCTTCATACTGGGTGTACTTCTTCGCAAGGCGCTCATATTTGTTGGAAGATTTATAAACAGCATGCACTGGGCCTTTATCATCGCCGAAATCATATTTCCCAATAATAGACTTCTGCATGGCTGGCATAGTACTGCCTTATAAGTCAATCCGGAACAATCCATCTTGTCATACGTATTCGAGGAAACCGTAGCAATGGCATCCAGGTTGGTAAAATATTGATTGACAGTGAACGGATTGCCTGTACGTGCATAACTATGGATAGCGGCCACAGCAGTATCATAATCATCGATACAGGTTCCTTTCATTGTCTTATACGTAAGATTGGCATAATATTCCGACGACAAAAATCAAAAATGCGAATTTTAGTTGACAAACGTGGAACTGCGCGCTATAATTAATTCTGCGGTATTCCATTGACGGCTTATTTGACGCAATGGATCGTCGAAGCCTAAGCCGAGGGGAGGGATACATGATGTCAGAGATACGCATTCGAGAGAACGAGACGCTAGAGAGTGCTCTGAGGAGATTCAAGAGATCCTGCGCGCGTGCTGGTGTGATGGCCGAGGTTCGTAAAAGAGAGCATTACGAGAAGCCCAGCGTGAAGCGCAAGAAGAAGGCGGAAGCTGCCCGCAAGCGCAAGTATTGATTTCAAAAAAACGCTCCATCGCAAGATGGAGCTTTTTTGATACAAGCCGTGATGAGCGGTCGATGACGGTTTGTCGGGCTTTTCGATTGCCAAACGAGGGGGAAACCGAGATGAATTTAGCGCACATCCGGCCGATGCTTCCCGTGGATTATGCGCCCGTCTATGCGCTTTGGCTCGCCTGTGCGGGAATGGGCCTGAACACACGAGACGATTCCGAGGCTGGCTTTGCCCGCTATCTTGCGCGCAATCCCGGTTCGTGCTTTGTCGCGGAGCACGAAAACCGCGTGATCGGAGGCATTCTCGCCGGTCATGATGGACGACGGGGATGCATCTATCATGCCGCTGTTCATCCCGCGTACAGAAGACAAGGCATAGGCACCGCGCTTGTGGCCGCAGCACTCGGCGCGCTAGGGTCAGAAGGCATCGGAAAGGTTGCGCTGTTGTCCTTTTCAGACAACGACGGCGCCAACGCATTTTGGGAAAAGATGGGCTTTCGCACGCGCGAAGAGTTGATTTATCGCAGTCGCGCGCTCGCGGACTCATATGTCTTTAGAACCACAGGCAAGCAAGAGGATGACGGAGGGGTTTCGTGAGATACGTGTTTATGCTCTATCCTCACGCGAATGTTCGCTATCGTCCGTCTCTGATGATGCTCGCAAAACAGGAGCTGACGATGACGCTCGAAGCGCTAAAGCGCGCTGCAGAGGTGACAGGCGAGTATCGGGGCGGCGCGGCATGTTTGCGCTTTGAAGCCGAAAAACTGACCGCGCGCGATATGCGTATGCTCAGTCAACTCGCCAATGTCTATGTGATGTTCAGTGAACAGGAAGACGGCGCGCTGTGTCCCATCGAGCCGACGCATCCGTCCTATGTCGGCGAGGACATGCCCGCGCTGCTCAAATACAAGGGCAAGACGAACGAGATGTTCACGGACACGATGCTGAATATGGCGCTTTGCGCGAGCGATTTCATGAGCATCCACGACGGACAGCTCATCGTCTGTGACCCGATGGCGGGGCGCGCGACCACGCTTCTGCTCGCGCTGCGGCGCGGCTATCACGGCGTGGGTATCGAGATTTCCAACGCTGAGGTCAAAGAGGCGTGTGACTTTGTGACGCGCTATTTGGAGTATCACAAGATCAAGCACAAGAAGCAGCAGAGCGCTCTGACCGTGCGCGGACGGACCGGCGGGCGGGAGACGCGCTTTATCTTTTCCGACAGCGCTGAGCATTTTCGCGACGGCGACACGCGCACGCTGCGGCTGATTCAGGGGGACACGCGCGATGCGGCCGCACTGCTCAAACCCGAGAGCGTTCACCTCATCGTGACCGACGCGCCTTATGGTGTGCAGCATGGGACAGCGGGGCGAGAGGACGGGATCGGCGGCACGATATCGGCGGCGATGCCCGGCTGGCGGGATGTGCTAAAGCCTGGCGGCGCGATGGCGCTGAGTTTTAACACACATGTCACAAAACGCGCGCAGCTTGAAGCGATCTGTGAACGCGCGGGGCTGACCATCGTGCGCACGCCGAGCCTTGAACACTGGGTGGAGCAGGCGATTAGCCGGGATGTGCTCCTCGCAAAGCGGGAGAAGACACGTTGAGCGGAAGGTGGCTTTCGCCGGGCAGGGCGTAAATTCATGTCCCGCTGTTCACGAAACAGGAGTTCAGGCAATATGGGGGATCATACAATGCACCGTGGACATGAAGAGGATGAAGCGATATGGAAGTGAAGGAGAGGCTGTGCGCGTTTCGCTCGCGCATGGCAAGCGAGGGCATTGCGGCGGTCATCGTGCCGACAGCGGATGGTCATGCGTCAGAGTACATCGCGGATCACTACAAGACGAGGCAATGGCTCTGCGGCTTTACCGGCTCGACAGGCACGCTTGTCGTCGGGCGCGAGGAAGCCGCGCTGTTTACAGACGGTCGATATTTCATACAGGCGGAACAGCAGCTTGCGGGCAGCGGCGTGAAGCTGATGCGCATGGGCATGGATGGCGTGCCGACGATGGACGAATACCTGGACAAGCTGCTTTGCCGCGACGATGTGCTGGGCGTCGATCATGCGCTGCTCAGCGCGCGCGCACTCAAGAATTTACAGCGGCACGCTTTTGAGAACCGCGATACGGGCGATTGGTTTGACTTCCTCTGGACGGATCGTCCCGCACTGCCAAAGGCCAAGGCGTTCGTGTTGGGCGAAGCGTTTGCCGGCCGCAGCGCGAGGGAGAAGCTCTCCGATGTGCGCAGCGCGATGCGAGACATGGGCGCGTCGATGCACGTTCTCAACACGCTCGACGATATCGCCTGGCTGCTCAACGTGCGCGGCGGCGATGTGCTCTATACGCCTGTCGTGATGAGTTACCTCATCGTGGGAGAGCGCGACGCGGTATGGTTTGTCGATCCGGAGAAGGTGGACGATGCTGTGCGCGCGGCGATGCGCGAGGCGGGCGTCGAGATCCGTGGCTATGGGGAGATCGAGACGGTGCTCAAGTCGGTTCCCGCGGGCACGGTCGTTTTGCTCGATGAGGATAAGATCTCCGCGCGTCTTTACGGTAAACTGGCCGATCATGCGCAGATCTTGCACGCGGAAAACCCATCCCAGCGCATGAAAGCCATCAAAAATGAGACCGAATTGGCGAATTTGCGCCGCGCGCACATCAAGGATGGTCTTGCTGTGACGCGCCTCATGTACGAGCTGAAGACGCGCGATAAAGGCGAAACGCTGACCGAACGGGGCATCGCCGAGCGCTTGCTCGCGCTGCGTGCACAGCAGGAGGGGTTTATCTCACCGAGCTTTGAGACCATCTGTGCCTACGGACCGAACGCGGCGATGATGCACTACTGCGCCACGGAAGAGACCAATGCCGTCGTCGCGCCGCGGGGATTGCTGCTCATCGATTCCGGCGGGCAGTATATCGAGGGCACGACGGACATCACGCGCACGATCGCGATGGGCGAGATCGACGCGCTGCAGAAGCGGCATTTCACGGCAGTGCTCTGCGCGATGCTCAATCTGGCCAGCGCGAAGTTCCTGCACGGCTGCACGGGCATTGCATTGGATATCCTCGCGCGCGGTCCGCTCTGGGATATGGGCATCGATTACCGCTGCGGTACGGGGCATGGTGTGGGATATTTGCTCAGCGTGCACGAAGGGCCGAACAGCTTTCGTTGGTACAAGTCTGAATCGCGCCGAGAGGACACGGTGTTGGAGCCGGGCATGGTGACGACGGACGAGCCGGGCGTCTATATCGAGGGAAGTCATGGCATTCGCACGGAGAACGAATTGGTCTGCCGCGAATTGACAAGCAACGAGTATGGTCAGTTTCTGGGGTTTGAGATCATCACCTGCGCGCCGATCGATCTTGATGCGGTGATCCCCGAACAGATGAACGAAAAACAGCGCGAGGCGCTGAACCGTTATCACGCTTTTGTGCGCGATACGCTGTCGCCGCTGATCCTTGATGAAGCGGAGCGTTTGTGGCTTGCACATGCGACAAGGGCGATTTGAAGAGGCGTGTCTGGCGACGGCTTTATAGAGTCGATATTCACCTGTCCTTTGCAAAAAGGATGAACGATGGACGGAGGGGTGACCATTGAGCCTGAATCCATTGCGCGGTTGGATGAAGGATGCCAAAGCGACGCCTGATACGCGGCATGTGGATACCTGTGATGGGCTGCGCGCCGCGGCGATACTGATCGTCGGCTGGTATCACATCTGGCAGCAGTCGTGGCTCTCGCCGAGCTTCGTCGTGAATGGACACTACGTGAGCTTTGACCCGCTGGTGCGCTCGGGCTACATGTGGGTCGATGTGATGATCCTCATCAGCGGTTTTTGCCTCTACCTGCCTTGGGCGCGTCTGCAGGAGGGCGAATCACGCCCCGATACGATCGACTTCTATGCGCGGCGTCTGATGCGCGTTCATCCATCCTATCTGCTCGCCGTCTTCGTGATGCTGCTGGTCGCGCTGGCGAAAGGCGTGGATCATGCCTTTCTCGCCCGTGACCTCATCACCCATCTGACCTACACGCATACGTTCTTTTATGATACATATTACGCGACAAATCTCGGTGGCACGCTCTGGACGCTGGCCATTGAGATGCAGTTTTACCTGCTGTTTCCATGGATCGCGCGCAACTTTAAACGCGCGCCTGCCGTGACGTTCTTGGCGATGACGAGCACGGCTATCGCGTTTCGGCTCTATGTCGGGATGACGTTTGCCGACATCTCGATGACCTTCAACCAGCTTCCCGCGTTCCTCGACGTGTTCGCGCTGGGCATGGCCGCCGCGCAGATTCACGTGCTGTGGGCAAAGCGCAAGCACGGGCCGGTCTCGCGCGTGCTCTGCTCGTTGGGCGTCGTATTCGTGATCACGCTGATCTGGCGCGTTGTGCGCATGCAGGCGATGAGTGCCACTACAGCGGAGATCCGTCAAGGACAGATGGATCACCGCATCATGATCGCAGGCTTGGCGGCGGCGCTCCTCGTCCTCTCGGCAAATGCGGGCTTCATCGTTCGTCACCTCTTCAGCAATCCTGTGACGCGCTTCATATCCAGCGTATCGATGCAGTTTTACATCTGGCATCAGACGATGGCCGTCTGGTTTCTGCAATGGCGCGTCGTGCCCAGCGCATTGGAGCATCCCAATTACGATGGCGACAGGATCTGGCAGATGCGCTATACGATTTTGTGCTTTGTCGCGGCTTTCGCGGTGGCGGCAGTGCTGACCTATGGTTTTGAAAGGCCGGTCGCAAGGGCGCTGCGCAAGCGCTTTGACGCCTGGCGGCACAAAAAACCGAGAGGATCGAATGAGCGATAGGCGATCCATCGACACAGAAAGGGAATGTCATGCTTCATATCGGTTGTCATCTCTCCTGCGCAAACGGCTATCTCGCGATGGGCAAACAGGCGCTTTCCCTCGGCGCGGACACGTTTCAATTTTTTACCCGCAATCCGCGCGGAGGAGCGGTCAAGCCCTTTGACGAACAGGACGCGCAGGCGCTCGTCCATTTCCTGCGGGAGCACAATTTCGCGCCCATACTCGCCCATGCGCCGTATACGCTCAATCCCTGTGCGGCGGACGAATCCGTGCGTGATTTCGCGCTGCGCACGATGCGTGAGGATATCGAAAGGCTCGAACACATCCCCTGTGCGATGCTCAACTTTCACCCGGGCAGCCATGTGAAGCAGGGCGCTTTAGCGGGCGTGCGGCTGATCGCTCGAATGCTCGACGATGTCCTCACGCCGCAGACGAATACGACGGTTTTGCTCGAAACGATGGCTGGGAAGGGCAGCGAGGTCGGGCGGAATTTTGAAGAGCTTCGCGCGATTCTCGATGCGACGAAAATGGGGGATCGGCTTGGCGTGTGCTTTGACACCTGCCACGTGTTTGACAGCGGCTACGATATCGTCGATCATCTGAACGATGTGTTGGAGGAATTTGACCGCGTGATCGGTTTGTCCCGTCTGCGCGCGGTGCATCTCAACGACAGCAAGAATCCGCTAGGCAGCCACAAGGATCGCCACGAGCGCATCGGAGAGGGGAAAATCGGGCTTGAGGCGCTTTCTCGCGTCATCAACCACCCAGCGCTGCGAGGATTGCCGTTTTATCTCGAGACGCCCAACGAGCCGGAAGGTTATGCACGGGAGATCACGCTGCTGCGTGGACTGTTCAGGGATGAGGAGGAGGAAAAAGTTGAGCACAGCGATTGAGACAGTCGGGCTCATCGGCCTGGGCGCGCTGGGCGTGCTCTTTGGCGAGCGCCTCGTGTCCACCGGCGCACATCTTCGCGTCGTCGCGGATGAGACGCGCGCAGCGCGCTATCGGCGGGAAGGACTGCGCTGCAACGGCTGTCCTGTGGTGTTTGACATTGTGACGCCCAAACAGGCGCATCCCGTCGATCTGATGATCTTTTCGACAAAGGCAGGCGGCTTGGTTGGCGCGATGGATACCGCGGCAGGATTCATCGGACCGGATACACGGATCATCTCCGTGCTCAACGGCGTGAGCAGCGAGGAAATCCTTTCGGAGCGCTTCGGCGGTGAAAATGTGCTCTACTGTGTCGCGCAGGGCATGGACGCGGTCAAGGAAGGCAATGCGCTGACGTACGTGCATCCGGGCATGATCGTCATCGGTGAGCGTGAACCGGGGCCTGTGACGCCTCGCGTACAGGCCGTTGCTGACTTTTTGAATGCGCACGGGATCGTCGCGCAGCCCGTCGAGGACATGGTGCGAAGGCAGTGGAGCAAGCTGATGCTCAACGCAGGCGTCAATCAGGTGGTCATGGTGTTTGAAGGAACATATGGCACGGTGCAGGCGGAAGGAAAACCGCGCGAGATGATGTTCAGCGCGATGCGCGAGGTGCAAAAGCTCGCAGCGCTGGAGGGATATGGGATTGACGACGCGGAATGGGGAGACTGGATCACGCTGATAGACAGCCTGTCGCCATCAGGAAAACCCAGCATGCGGCAGGACGGTGAGGCGCATAGACCCAGCGAGGTGGAGCTTTTCGCCGGAACGGTCATACGCCTGACACAGAGACATGACCTGCCTGTGCCGGTCAACCAGTGGCTCTATGACACGGTGAAACAGATGGAAGCGGCATATGCGGCCGCGGACGGTTGATGCTTGAATAGTCGCTTGCCTTTGACAATCAAAAGACAATCGGGTAGGAGAGGTCATGCAATGGCCAGCCGGTTTCCCACAGAACCGTGCGTACCGATCTGGTACACGGCTCCTCCCCTGTTTATACTATGACAGACTTGCTGTAACACTAAGAATAGAAAAACTGAAATCCGGCCCTTTCAAGCCTTTTACTTGTGAGGGCTGTGTTCATCGTTGGGCTTGCCGCTATCCGCCCTTCCCTTGAACA
>CAYUZP010000087.1:552-8207 GCA_964449655.1 uncultured Oscillospiraceae bacterium | reverse complement strand
TGAACTGAAGCGGGTGATTTGAGGGCTGTCTTTGTAGCCCTCTATAAAAAAATCCTCGCCGCAGCAAGGATTTTGTGGTGGAGGTGAGGAGAATCGAACTCCTGTCCGAAAAAGCGACCGCCAAGGTTTCTCCGAGCGCAGTCTGTGATTTAGAATTCCCTTGCCCAGACGCCCGCAGACAGGCTTAAAGGCTCAGTAGCTTCATCATGTGGCCATACCGCAAAGCTTAGGCATGGTCATGGCCCGCTAATCGACGCCGGACTCCGACGCAGCGGGATCGCCGGACCGACGCGCAGCCTGTGTTAGGCCGCGAGAGCGTAACTGTTATTGTCAGTTCAATTTAAATTTTCCCGGTTTTATCGTGGCCCGGGGCCACGGCTCGCTTCCCTGACGACCCTCAATCCCGTCGAAACCAGTACACCCCCATAAACCAGTCCGCTCATTCACTGCGATTCTTTGTGCGCAGCGCGCGCTGAATATCACGTTTGGCGTCGCGCTCGGCCATGTCGCTGCGCTTGTCATGGAGCTTCTTGCCCTTGCACAGGCCTAACTCCATTTTAAATCGCCCGTCCTTTAAATAGACTTGCAGCGGGACAAGCGCGTACCCCATTCGTGCTGTCTCCTGACCTAAATGCCGGATTTGGTTCTTATGCAGCAGCAGACGCTTCGGGCGCACAGGATCTGTATTGAAGCGATTGCCCTGCTCATACTGGCTGATGTGCATGCCCAGCACGATCACCTCGCCGTCCTTGACGACAGCATAGCTCTCCTTCAAGTTCATGCGTCCCTGCCGCATGCTTTTCACTTCAGTGCCTTTCAGCTCCATGCCGCACTCAACGCGCTCCTCGATGAAGTAATCGTGGAACGCTTTTCGGTTCTGTGCCATCGGCTTTATCCCCTTTGCGCGCGCCATGCGATTCCCTCCCCGCGAAGACCTACATGATTATATCATAGACCGATCAGACTTCACAATAGATTTATAAAATTTTGCATTTGAGGGAAAAGTCGGCCGACTTGAATGATAGGGCGAAAACACAGCCGACCTCTATCCCTGCCGATAAAACGGGCTGACTCGCCTAGGCCATTCGCCCGTGATGATATCGCCGTGTCAAAACCGGCTTTACGATGAGCGCTTCGTTCCCGCACCGGATTGCGCACAAGACCGAATCTTCGGCGATTTTTCCCTATTTCACCAATATGATTCGCCCGCAGTTCTCGCATTCCACGAAAGCCGCGCCGTCGCGCACCCGACTCATCTCTGCAGAAGGAAGCTGCATGTTGCATCCGCCGCATCGGCCGTCGTGTATATGCGTGATTGGCGGCGTCGAATGCCGTCTAATCGACTTATACTTTTCAAGATATTGCGGCTCGATCCCTTCCTCCTGTTCGGCGACCTTTTTCCTGAGCGCTTCCAGCTTGACCTTCGCTTTTTGATATTCCTCGTCATATATGACCTTTATACGGTCAAAATCGGCACGGGCTTTAGCCGCGCGCACGCGCACTTCGCGCTGCTGACGGTCACGCGCGTCGGCATCCTTGCGCAGCTTAGTCAGTTCCTGCTCATACTGCGCGATCGTGTTGGTCAGCTTCTGCATCGAAGCGGTCTGCTTCTGCGCCGCTTCCAAATCTTCTGGAGGTTTTGCCGCGAACGCGGCGGCGGCATCCGCGACAGCGCCGCTTAACCGCTTGACCTCGTCGGCCAACACATCGATGCGATCGCTCATGCCAGCGACGTCCGACTCGATCTTCTTGAGCGCGTTCTGCTGTTCAACCAAAAAATCACGCAGCTTGAGCAGCTCTTTCCGATTGGCGTTGTCCCTCATCGCGCGCTCGAATTTATCCAGTTCCATGTCCGCCTGCTGATATTTCAGCAAGAGTTCAAATTGATCCAAAATAGGCCCTCCTCCACATCAACGACCAAATGGGTTTACTTTTGAACAAAAAACAGTCACTTGATATTCTAGCGCATCGAGCTTGTTTTGTAAAGCCGTTCGCAGCACTTCACAGATGGGATTTTCCGTCTCATAGTGTCCCGCTTCGATCACGCAGATGCCTTCATCTGTCGCCTCGAGCGCTTCGTGATGGCGAATCTCTCCGGTGATGAAACAGTCAGCCCCCCACATTTTTGCCAGTGGCAGCTCACCGCCACCCGCGCCTGAACAGCAGCCTAGCCGCTTCACTGGTCTGTCGGGCGATCCATAGGTGCGCACTGTCGTGTGCAGCGCCTTTTGTGCCTGCTCGCAAAGCGCGCCGAATGTCATGCCCTCAACAAGTTCGCCTACACGCACGCAGCCCTCCCCGCGCACGTCCTTGCAGCCCATCACGCGCATCAGGGTATCGTTGACGCCGCCTGGAGCCGCATCGAGATTTGTGTGCGCCGCAATGAGTGCCATATCCTCGCGCGCGAGATCGAGCAGCAGCCTTCCCTCGCGATCCGCGTCCGTGATTTGTTTTCGTGCGTGAAACATCATCGGATGATGTGTCACGATTGCCTGCACACCGAGCGCCTTCGCCTCATCGATCACCTCACGCGTGACGTCCAGTGCGACGAGCACGCGCGAAACCTCGTTTTTCCCGCGACCTACGAGCAAGCCGACATTGTCCCATTCCTCCGCCAACTCGCGGGGCGCAATTTCCTCCAAGGATGCCTCAATGTCCTTCACCGTGCATGTCCTCATCTTCATCGCCTCCTCAATCCATTGAATCTCCTGCATGTTTCGCAATATTCTGCCGCGGGCCGAAGCCGAACGCGCGCAGAGCCGCGCGACTTTCTCCGCTTCTTTCGTGCGCACGCCACGCAGCCAGAGGAAGTAGTCGCGCTGATCGCTTTCGCGCATGCCGTCCACCGCGAAGCCAAGAAGCGCTTCTCGCTCCGAAAGGCATCGACGCGTGTTCGACGCACGCGCGAGCATGGCGCAATAATGCCGTCCTGCCGCGCGGGAATACGCCTCCCGTTCGACGGTAAAACCGAGTTTCGCCAACCCTGCGCGAAGCTGCGGCAGGTTCAGATTGGCTTGCACAATCAGCGCCGCATCACCGATTTTTTCGCGGCCATCCCGGACAATTTGAAGGATCGTCGCAGCGCCCATGCCCGCGATGACGATCGCATCAAACGGCCCATCGAGCGCTGAAAGCCCGTCGGCGACAGCAAAACGCGCGCGCGCTGTCAAGCCTCGTTCGCTCAAGCGCCGTTTGGCCTTGATCAAAGAAGGCGCGCTCACATCGCTCGCCAGCAAGGTCAAATCAGGAACGCTTTCAAGCAGCCATGCGGACAGATAGCCATGGTCACAACCGATGTCCGCCACGCGTGGACAGCGTCGGCCAGAGATCACGCTGAGCACTAACGCGGCAACCGATGTCAGCCGTCCATCCAGCGGTTTGTCCAAGGCCCTGCAGTCCACCTTTCCATCGTTCACATATGCAAAACGAGGGGCGCTAACGTCCCTCGCGACGGCTCATGGATCATTTATTCATGCTACTTCAAAGCCACGAATCCTGTCTTCCATATTTCGCGCTTCATTCGTCAATGCGGCAACTGTGAAGAAGATCCGATCTCCGCCGATTTTTTTCTGCATCAATCCCGTCCATTGTGAAAGCCTCGTCCAGGACGCCATCGCCGCCTTTTGCTCATCGTTTCCCGTGGTCCGGCGAAAACCCATCTCATTCCAGATAATCCTTCAGCTTCTTGCTGCGGCTTGGATGGCGGAGTTTGCGAAGCGCTTTTGCCTCAATCTGTCGTATGCGCTCGCGCGTGACGTTGAACTCCTGTCCCACTTCCTCCAGCGTCCTTTGACGTCCGTCTTCCAGGCCAAAGCGCAGAGAGAGCACCTTCTTCTCCCTCGGCGTAAGCGTATCGAGCACGCCCATCAGCTGCTCTTTCATCAGCATGAACGAAGCGGCTTCTGCAGGCGGCGGCGCGTCCTCGTCCTGAATGAAATCGCCAAGATGAGAGTCCTCCTCCTCGCCGATGGGTGTCTCCAATGACACAGGCTCCTGCGCAATCTTCGTGATCTCGCGCACTTTCTCGACGCTGATGCCCATCACTTCGGCGACCTCTTCCGGCTGCGGCTCACGGCCTTTCTCCTGAAGAAGCTGACGACTGACGCGGATCAGTTTATTGATCGTCTCGACCATGTGAACCGGAATGCGGATCGTGCGCGCCTGATCGGCAATCGCCCGTGTGATCGCCTGGCGAATCCACCATGTCGCGTATGTCGAAAATTTATATCCTTTTCTGTAATCGAACTTCTCGACCGCCTTGATCAAACCGAGATTGCCCTCCTGAATCAGGTCAAGGAACAGCATGCCGCGCCCGACATAGCGTTTGGCGATGGAGACGACCAGCCTCAGATTTGCCTCCGCCAGCTTTTTCTTGGCTTCCTCGGCCTCCGGACCGCCTTCCTCCATCTTCTTGGCGAGTTCAATCTCTTCTTCCGCTGAGAGCAAGGGCACTTTGCCGATCTCCTTGAGATACATGCGGACCGGATCGTCGATGCTGATTCCCTCGGGCACGGACAGATCGATCTCAGGCTCCGGCTCCTCCTGCGCGACAGTCGCGGCCATCTCCTCGGCAGAAGCGTTGATCACGTTGATGCCTTCGGATTCAAGCGTCTCAAACACCGCGTCAATGGCGTCAGCATCGATATCCAGCTCACTGAGTTTGTTCATCACTTCCTGATATGTCAGAGACTTCTTCTCGCTGCGCGCGAGATCGAGGATCTCTTTCACCTTCTGCTGAGCCTCTTCGCGCGTCAATGACATAAGAAACATCAATCCTTTCTTCCGGCCGTCTGTCTTTCCTTGGTCAGTTCCCCAATCAGCTCATTTATCTTCAAAACCGCATTGTGCCGCTCCTCGCCATCGAGGGTTTTCATTTGCTCTGTGAGCTGAGCGATCTGGTTTTCCATTCGCTTTTTATGCAGCACGCGCAGGCAGTCGCCCGCGATGCGCAGCTCGTTTCCATCGCCTGTTTCAGCGTCTTCCTCAAAAAGCTTCGCCGCACGCGCACGCTGTTCTCCATCCGTGATCTCTTCCAGAATCGCACCCGGCGTCATGCCGGACAGCAGTTTTTGCGCCAGTTCGCGCCGAAATGGCGAGA
The DNA here is from genome assembly GCA_964449655.1 of uncultured Oscillospiraceae bacterium. Lineage (GTDB taxonomy): Bacteria > Bacillota > Clostridia > Christensenellales > Aristaeellaceae > Ventricola. The sequence goes on along the minus strand of CAYUZP010000087.1, from coordinate 3,109 downwards.
TAAAGTCCTCCGCTGAGACCATGTGTGAATCGATGCGGCCGCTTGCGAGCAATTTCAAAAGCCGCTTTTCCGCCGATGCCGTCTCAAAGTCGACGCCTTCGGTTTTCTCCTCCAGGGGCCTTGCAGCGCGGCGGTAGACAGCGCGCTTGTCCTGTGCAATCATCTCTGTGCGGCCAATCTGCGCCAGCAGCACCTCGCGCGTATAGCCTGTAGCCACCATCAGTTTCTGAATATAGTTCTCCAACTCGACCGGCTCACGCACGCGGGACAAAAATTTCGCGCAAGCGATGGCATACGCGGTCCGGCCTTCGTCGGTCGTCAAGTCGCATCGCTCCGCCTCGCGTTTCATGCGGTAGTCGATAGCGCCCATGGGCTGAAGCTGCTCAAAGGCCTTTATACCGCGGGCGCGGATAAACTCATCGGGATCCATGCCATCCGGAAAATCGAGCACGCGCGCGGGGATGCCTTCCTCGTCGAAGATATCCAATGCCCTCAAAATCGCGTGCTGCCCGGCGGCGTCGCCATCATATGAGACCCAGACCTCCGGCGCATAGCGTTTGATCAATCGGGCCTGTTCAATCGTCAGTGCTGTACCAAGCGTTGCGCAGACGCCCTGCACGCCGGCTTGCGTCAGCGCGACGACGTCCATATAACCTTCAACCAGAATCACGCGCGAAAGCTTGCGCTGCTTAGCAAGCAAGTTCGCGGCGAATACGCCCTTCCGTTTGTTGAACACCGGCGTATCGCCCGTATTGAGATATTTGGGCCGAGCGTCACCCAGCGCGCGTCCTCCGAAGCCGAGCACATTGCCGTGTGCGTCGATGATCGGGAAGATAGCGCGCTGACGGAACATATCATAGACATGGCTGTCGCGACGCACGGAAATGCCCGCAGAAACCAGCTCATCATCGGTAAAGCCCTGCTCGCGAAGCGCGGTTGTCGCGCCGTCGCCTCTTTCCGGCGTCGAACCGATGCCGAACACGCGTATGGTGCGGTCATCCAGTCCGCGTCCGTAAAGATAGTCAAGCACAGCCTTGTTTTCAGGAAGCCAGAGCTGACTGTGATAGAAGCGCGCGCACTGCCGATTGGCTTCAAGAAGCCTGTCCTTCACGCTTCGCGGGATGGCATCGCTGCCGGATGTCTGAGGGACGTCCATATGGAACTGTTCGGCCAGCATGTTGACGGCTTCCTTAAAGCTGACATGCTCGATCTCCATGATGAATGTGATGGCGCTTCCTCCAGCATGGCAGCCAAAGCAGTAATACATCTGTTTATCCGGAGAAACGGAAAAACTGGCCGTCTTTTCACCGTGGAACGGGCAAAGGCCCCAATAGCGCCCACCTTTCGGCGTCAGCTGCACATAGCGAGAGACGACCTGCACAATATCCGCCCTGTCGCGCAGCTCGTCCAGCCATGCCTGTGGGTATCCGCCCGCCATCGCGCATCAACCTCCATTAGCACCGCCCATCGGCTTTAGGCGTCTTGGCCCATTTTGATTGAAAGCGGAGAAACCGGATGCGCTAAAACCGCATGCTTCAATGCTGAAAATGCCGCTTCAATTCCTTCTTCTACGTGCTGTTAACGATACCGATGTTCCGCAGACAGCGCTTTCCTTGTTTACTTCTTTTTCGCCGTGCTTTTGCGCATTCCTGCATAGCCACTGCAATTTCTTCGCATGCGCACACCGGCATGTTCAGCCGATTCTGTCAAAAAAGGGCGGAATATACAGGTTTTGATAGGTTTTAATCGCATAAGCGTCCGTCATGCAAGCCACATAATCGCATACTGCGCGCGGTATGCCCTCGCGGTAGACGATCAATACATACTCGTTGGGCATCTGCGTCGGATGCTGCGAGAAGTATTCAAACAACCCGTCGATGACATGCTCCGTCTTCCTCGTCTCGTCCGCGGCCCAGTCGCGCGAATAGACGCGCTCAAACATAAACGCGCGCAGCTCCAAAAGCGCATCCCAATCATCGGGCTTCATGGCGATCTCATCGCCTTCCTGCGACTGCGCGACGACACTCCTGATCATCGTATCGATGCGCGCGCCATGCGTCTCGCCAAACCGACGAATCAGGTGTCTCGGAATGGCGGCGGGATTGAGCACCCCCGCGCGTACAGCGTCGTCGATATCGTGATTGATATAGGCAATGCGATCAGCCAGATGGACGCAGCAGCCCTCAGGTGTCTTTGGATGCACGGCACCCGAGTGATGCTCAATGCCGTCGCGCACCTCCCATGTCAGGTTCAGTCCGCGTCCATCGTTTTCAAGCACCTCGACCACGCGCCGGGACTGCACACGATGCTCAAAGCCGCCCTCAATCAATCGTCCAAGCGCGTCCTCGCCCGCATGACCAAACGGCGTATGCCCAAGGTCATGTCCCAGCGCGATAGCCTCTGTGAGATCCTCGTTGAGGAAAAGCGAGCGGGAAATGGTTCGCGCGATTTGCGCGACCTCAAGGGTATGGGTGAGTCTTGTGCGGTAATGGTCCCCCACGGGCGCGAGGAAAACCTGTGTTTTGTGCTTTAGTCTTCTGAACGCTTTTGAATGGAG
>CAYUZP010000087.1:0-542 GCA_964449655.1 uncultured Oscillospiraceae bacterium | reverse complement strand
CCTCCAATGTGTGCGTCAGCCGTGTGCGATAGTGATCGCCCTGCGGGGACAGGAATACCTGCGTTTTGCCCTTCAATCGCCGGAAGCTCTTGCAGTGCAGTATGCGATCCCTGTCGCGCTGGAATTCAGTGCGCATATCGTCGGGCGATATGGGATGTTCTCGCCCTTGCGTCTCCTCACTGAGCGTCGCGCGCTCGCTGAGCGTGTTCCGTTCCCGCTCCTCTAACCACTCCTTGATGCTCACAACAGACACCTCCCGTGCGATCTGACATTCCATTTTGTCCTATCCTGTGTTGATATTGTATTCGACAAACACATTACAAAACCTATCATCCCAGCGAATTCGCGTCAAATTCCCAGCATATGCAGACGCTTTTCCGCCAGAACGAACTGTATCAGTCAGGTCTTATATCTGATGAAAAGGAAATTTAAGTCTCAACCTCACAATGAAACGTTGAACGAGAATAGCAAGGCTATATTCGCCATCCATCTCAAGGTGCGGCCTTGGTCCCTGTCCATGGCGCACTTATAAGCCGACAAAC
>CAYUZP010000086.1:0-8282 GCA_964449655.1 uncultured Oscillospiraceae bacterium | reverse complement strand
GGGGCGCGACAGCTGCGGTCACGGAACCGGCAATGCTGGCTTTCATTTCAATCCACGCGCCCCGCGAGGGGCGCGACCGCGAAAGTGAATAGGGTTTACGTATCAAATTGAAGCACGATACACAAAACAAGGGACGATCTTGAAGAAATCGGGCGCGAAGCGGCGGTTTTATGCGGTCCTATGCGCTCAAAAAACGCTCATTTGCGGTGCGAACCTCCCGGGCATTTTATGATCGCTTGACCTCCGCACGCGTCAGACCCACAAAATTCCCTCTGGATCGTAGGTCTTTTTTGCGCCAAAGTGCTCAATTTTGCTTTGGTAGTTGTTTCCCAGCTGGTAAAAACGCAGGCTATCCTGCTCGGGGTCGATGAGCTTCAGCAGCTCGGCCTGTACGCGCTTGTACTGCGCCTGATCCAGCAGGCACTCAAACACGGAGTTCTGTACCCGCTGCCCATAATTGACGCAGAACTTGGCGACCTGCCGCAGCCGTCTCTGCCCGGCGGCATCCGATGTCTTCACATCGTAGGTGATCAGCACCAGCAATCCAATCCCTCTCCTTTATTTCCACAAAAACGGCGGATATTCCTCTAAATCACCGCGAAGAAATCTTGTCAGGAGCAGCGCCTGCACATAGGGAACCAATCCCCAAGGCAGTTTTTCCTTCAAATATGGATGCGTGATGGTCTCCGTCTGCCGCTTTTGCCATGCCGACAGGAAGGTCTTCCGTCCTTCTTGTGTGAGCCATACCGCGCTGCCCGGCTGCCGCTCAAAGTGTTCCGGCCGAATGACGCGATTGTTGACGAGCGTGAGCACGAACCTGTCCGCGAACGGCGGGCGCAGTTCCTCCATCAGATCCAGCGCGAGGGACGTGCGTCCCGGCCTGTCGCGATGCAGGAAGCCCACGTAGGCATCCAGTCCCACGCTCTCCAGAGCGCTCGCACAGGCATGGGCCAGCAGCGTATATGCAAAGGACAGCAGCGCGTTGATCGGATCGAGCGGCGGACGGCGGGATCTGCCGACAAAAGCGAAGGTCTCCCGCTGATTTAAGATCAGTTCATCGAACACGCCAAAGTAGGCCGCGGCGGTCTGTCCTTCCATGCCACGAAGCGTATCCAGATCGGTTTCCGACAATATGGGAGCGAGCGCGTTCGCCAGAAGCGATGAAACGCGTCCCAGCGCCTCGTCGTTCACACGCATCGCGTGATCCCTGCGCGTGCGTTCCAGTGTCCAGCGGCTGTTGTAGATCTTGCCAAACAGGAAATTTCGGGCGATCAGGCAGCTCTGTTCGCGCGAATCGGCCACTCTATATTGTGTACGGCGCAGAAGGACGTTGCCGGGATTTTCACCACTGACACGCGCGAGAAACCGACCACGCGGCGTGAGGAAACACAGGTGAATCCCCTCCTCGGCGCACTTGCCCATCAACGCTGGACTTGCGCCTTTATAGGAGAAACACAGTATATTGCAAAGCGTATGCAGCGGGAACTGTCCCTTCTTTTCCTCGCCTGTAAGCACGACGACGGTCTCGCCCTCCAGCGCGAGATAGCTATCCTCGCTGAGGACAAACAGCGTGTTGAGAAGCTTTCTCACGGTTCATCCTCCTTTTCGGGCAGATGGGCGCGCAGATAGGAAGACGGTGACGGGTGCTTTGCCAAGCGCGGCAGGCAAAGTTCCTGAAGCGAGCAGGCATAGCAGCCCTTGTTCGGCACGGCCTTGGGCGTGTAGCCGCGGGCATAGAGCGCGCGCATCTCGTTTAAAAGCGCTTCAACGTGTTCGCGCAAGGGCGCGTCAAGCGAGACCTTCGTTCGACGCCTCGGCTCACCGTAGTAGAGACTGCCCTCCGGAATGTCGCAGAGCAGCATCTCTTCAAGGCACATGGCCTGCGCGCAGAGCTGCAGTTCATCCTCCTCGCCGATCTTTGGGCTGCCGCGCTTGTACTCCACGGGGTAGGGGAGCCACGTCCCTTCGTGCCCTGATATCGGCACACCGGACGCGTCCCGATGAAACTCCACGACGTCACATACGCCCTGAACCTGCAGCCTATGCGAGATCACCCGAAGGCCGCGGACGACGAGGAGATCGCCACGGCTTTCGGTCAGGTGTTCATCGTGCGCGCGCTGGTGGAGAAGCTCTCCTTCCACGGTGCGGCGGTTGTCCGACCACTGCTGCTCGATGGTCATCAGCGCCCATTGTCGGCGGCAGTACGCAAAGTGCTGCAGTCCGGACAGCGCGAGGTATTCCTCCTCCGGCAGAACGCTCATCCCATGCGCGAGCAGGTGACGCCCTGCGGCAGCGCGTCGGTATCGACGGTGACGATGTAATCGCTGTAAGCGCGCGGGCTGATGACGTCCTCCCTGCGATTGACGTGCACGGTGTCAAACAGCTTCCACGCGGGCGCGCAGCCCAGCTCCGTGTCGTGCTTGAATATGATCAGATCGCGCACGGCCATCTTGCCGCGGGCGGCGGAGCGGTCGTTTTCAAACATGTTCAGTATGGCTTCCCACAAAAGTTTAAGATCGTCCTCGCTGAAACCGGTGACCTTGCGGGCCAGATTGGCGGAGACATAGCCCTCGCAGCGGTAAAGCGCATAGGGAACGATGTGCTTGCGGCCCATCTCGGTGCCCTTCTTTTCCGCGTCGGCCTCGGTCGTGATCGCGACGCGCGTGATGGTGACCTCCTGTGGCACGATGGGATCGATGCTGCGCGCGAAGCCGAGCTGCACAGGGCCGCGAATCTGTCCGCAGTTGAGGTTATTTTTGACAAATGTGGTCATCACGGCGCCGAAAGTGCGAATGTCGAAAAAGTGTCCGCACATGAAATCCCGTATACGTCCATCCAGCTTGTCGTCCTTCTTCTTCGCCTCTTTCACGGTCTTTTCATCGATATCATAGTATTTGAAAGCCTCCGCGTCCGAGCGATTCAGCGGCACGCCGTCCTTGATGTAGATGCGATACTTGTCGTCGTTTTCCTTGACCATCTCCACATAGTTGCGGATCTTCCGCTTCAAGCACACATCCGTGACCAGACCATAGCCGGTCTCCGGATCGGTCCTGGGCAGGTTGCCCGCGTCGGGATCGCCGTTGGGATTGCCGTTTTCCACGTCAAATAGGATGACAAACTCATAGCGGTTCTTGATGACATCAGACATGTCAAGCGCCCTCCTTCTCCTTCTTCTCAAAGAACTTCTGAACCTGATGATAGTAGCCCAGATGGAACGTGCCCTGGTCAGGCAGGGAAAGCCGCGCGGGCAGCGTCTCGTGAATACGGCATTCCAGCTCGCCTATGAGCTTTTCAAAGTACACGCGGGTTCCGCCTTCCAGCTTGCGCAGATGGCTCTGCGACAGCTTGGTCAGCAGCGGAAAGATCGCGGCGGGCGTGGCGCACGCGCTGTTGAAATACTTGTCCTTGATGGTGGCGTTGATGCCGGGATTGGCGACGGATTGAACCCGTTCCAGCACGGCGAACAGCCGGCCCAGCACATAGGGAAGATACGTGCTTTGTTCGTTTAGTTCCACGGTTAAGACCTCCTCGGGGACATTGAATTCCCGGTTTTTCAGGAAGAAAGCCTTCAATATCGCGGCGCGGCCATAGGTGATATTCTGCTCCGCGCGAATGCGCAGCATGGTCTGTTCCAGCAGCGAGACGGGATACTCGCCGCCGGACAGTATCGCCCGGGTCACAGCGCCGGCCATCGGCGGGGACGCCTGCCTGTCGTTGCTTTTTCTATTGACGGTCTCGTCGAGCATCCGCCAAAGCGACAGATCGCCGGAGACATTTTGGGGCTTTACGATCGTCAGACGGTCATAGTGGGCCTGCAGATTGGCGAGCATACGGCCAAACGTGTTCTGCAGGAAGAAGCGCACGCTGACCCGACCGGCACTGGGCGCCAGGCCCAGCACATAGAACCTGTTGTCGGGCTCAAGCGGTATGCCGTTTATGTCCACGGGATTGCCGCTGGAGAGCGATTTCACCGCATAGCGCAAGTCCTCGTCCGTGATCTGGTTAGACGTAGCGCCGAACATCGCGCAGTCAAACAGATCCTGGCACAGCGGCTCCGCGTCCTCTGCCCAATAGACGACGGACGTATCGCCGATGAACTGCACGTGCGCTCGGTCGGAGACGAGTCGATTCAGCGCAGCGCCGTATTTGAAGGCGGCTTGCTCGCAGACGGGCGAGTTGAGTCCCTGTCCGGTCTCATCCCTCTGCTCATGGCCATAGGATTCAAATGCGGCCGCGTTGAAGGACACCAGAGAAGCGCCTGTCGCCTGCGCGCCGCGCACGCCTTTGATCGCAGGATGGAGCCGCGCGATGGGGCCCTGTATGCCGGTGACCAGACAGCGTCCCTTGTTCGCCTTCTCGGAACGGGCGCTCACGTGCGCCTGCCAGGCGGATTGTACCGCGGGATCGTCGTGCACATACCGTCCATTAAAAGAGAAGATCATGCTGACGCCCTGCAGAATCTCCTTTAGGTACGGCGTCAGCGCGGGGTGTTGGGCGGCCTTTTCCGGCTTCCACTGCTCAAAGAACGCGCAGACCGCGCGCGCGGCAGGGGAAGCCACATCGGCCAATATCTCCCGATGCAGCACCTTTGCCGCCTCAAAGCACTGCCTCGTGCGTTCGGGCTTGCCCTTTTCGTCGATGCCTAAAAAGTAGCTGCTGTTTTCGCAGAGGAAGTTGGCGGCGATACCGGAAGCTTTCTTGACCTGCTCGGGCACCTGCATGGGCTGTGGGATCTCCTTTTTCCCGTTGGGCGGCATGATCTTCAGCGGCATGACGCCTAAAAGCGCGCCCTGAGTGTCGATACAAAGCGCGAAGGACACCTTTGCCACGCTCCATCCAGGCGGCGTGACATCGCCACGATGGGCCAGCGCGTCGTAATAGGTGTTGAGCGCCTGCAGGATCATGCAAGCACCTCCTTCCCTGCCACTTCCATCACGCCGTTTTGAAGCTCCGCCATGAAGAACGTCGGCTGTATGTTGCGCGGATCGGTGTAGTCCATGTCATAGAGCATCAGCCCCAGGGAGCGCGTCTCCGGTATGGTGGGCACAGGGCCGCCCGGCCACGCGCGAAACTGTGCGGGAAACTCCCTGCAGCCAAAGCATGGCATATGGTAGCACTGCCCTTTGGAGAGACGCCGCCTCACGATTTCGCTGAACTTGTTCTCGTTGTCGCCGGGCGTGGCCTTAGGCGTCAGAGAAAAGTGGGCGTCGATCACATAGCGCACATTCGTGAGCAGCATGGATGCCCGCTGCTGTATGCTCTCGGTGGTGTAGATGGCCAGCGGGTTGTTCGCGCCGGTCATCACAGCGCGCACGTTGTCCGCGGATATCTTGTCCTTGACCTCGTTGCGCCTGATGTTGGTGAAGGCGATGGGGTTCATCACGTGGATGCGGTCGATGTGCCAGCACAACCCGGGATGCCAGTAGATCGCCTCGATCAGCCCCCGCGCGGCGCTGGGCGTCATCACGTCGTAACTGACGCGTTCCACCTTCAGCTCCGGGCGCGTGAACAGCGCGTAATCGCCCCAGACCTCCACCTGAATGCCAAAGCTCATATTCAAATCACCTCGTTTCCGTTTTTCCTCGGAGGACAGCCGTCTGTCCGCTGCCTTTTCCTCATAAGAATCGACATCATCATATCACGTGAATCGTATAATGTCAACAATTTTTTCATTGTGCAATGTTTTGGGGGCCAATCGGTCTGCGCGGTAAACATGCCGTGAATCAAAACTCGGCGGAGATAAACAAAGCGGTTAAAGCGCGGTTCACAGGAAAATGCCCTGTCCGCCATCCGACATAAGCGTAAGGCCTGTATCCTCGCTGTAGAGGGAAAGATCGGTCAGCACGGCGAAATCCGGATTGAGCACGCATAGCGCGCCTCGGGCGTTCAGCGCGTCAAAGTGGCTCTCATAGACGTTGACCGCGAAGCGTTCAGCCCTGCGCATCAATCCCCGGCTCTGTTCGCCGTCACACAATCGCCGTGCGATCTCCTCAGCCTCGCCTGGGCGCGGCACGAGGACCGTGCGCGTGCTCTGCTCGATCAGCCTGAATTTCTGCGCGATTTCGTCAAACGGGAACGAGGGGCGCGAGGGGTCCTGAACGCCGTCTTCAAACTTTTTCACCACGTCATGGCGATCGATCTCGGGGCCAGAAAACCGAAACAGTTCCGTGAAATAGCGCTCTATATTTTGGGGCGAATCCAGCGGCTCTCCCTCCCGCGCGGCAAAGTGCATGACCTCGATGGGCCTTCGCATGGCGTGAGGCAGCGTCGCTGCGTACACGTCGTCCGGTTTGAAGACATAGACGACGCTATCCTCCGCGCTGCGCTTTCCCTCGCGGTTGCAGCGCCCCGCCGCCTGTATGATGGAATCCAGCCCCGCCTCCGCGCGGTAGACGACGGGAAAATCGACGTCCACGCCGGCCTCGATCAGGCTTGTGGACACCACGCGGCAGGGCAGTCCATCCTCAAGGCGCGCACGCACGGTTTTCAAAATCGCCCGCCGATGTTCCGGCGCCATCAGCGTAGACAGGTGAAAACTGCCCTCCCTGTCGAGCTGCGAATAGACCCTCTGCGCCTGCTTGCGCGTGCTGACGATGCAAAGCGCCTGTTTGTGCGCGTTCAGCCGCTGCGCGAGCGCCTCGTCAGAGAGCGTTCCCAGATGCGCATAGCGCACCCTGCGAAACACCGTCTCGGGAATCGGCGGCGCGATCTCGCGGGGCGAGAGCGTCGGGGAGATCTGCGTGAACATATCGCCTAGCGCGGGCTGCGTGGCGGTACACAGCACGCAGGAAGCGCCGTAGTTGACGGTCAATTCCGCGATGGCCCGCACGCAGGGCAGCAGGTAGGGCAACGGCAGCGTCTGCGCCTCGTCAAACACGATGACGCTGTTGACCAGATTGTGCAGCTTGCGGCAGCGGGACGGGCGATTGGAAAAAAGGGACTCGAAGAACTGCACGGCCGTCGTCACCACGACGGGCACATCCCAGTTTTCAGCGGAAAGCTTCCTGCGCTCCTTCAGCGGGTCAGGCAGGCTGTCCTCGCTGTCGTCCAGATCGACGTTGGCGTGATGCTCCAATACGGCTTCCTCGCCCAGGATGGCCCTAAACGTGTCCGCGGTCTGCTCGATGATGCTCGTGTAGGGAATGACGTAGATCACGCGGCGCTTGTCGTGGGCGACTGCGTGGCACAGCGCGAACGCCAAGGAGGAGACGGTCTTTCCGCCACCCGTCGGTACGGTCAGCGTGAAGAGGCCGGGCGATTGCGCCTTTCCCGACTGCATACAGGCGCGAAGCACATCGCAGCGCGTGCGGTTGAGCGGCGTGCGTGCGTCCCACCACGCCGAGACGTAGCGGTTAAGCTTTGACAGCAGCGCGTCCATCGTGATGTCGCTGCCGCGCGGTGCGGGTGAGCCGCGCATGAAGGTCTCCGTGTCTAAAAAATCCGCGTCCACAAGGCAGGAAAACAGCATACGGATCCAGAACGAAAACGAAAAGCCCCGCCTGCAAAGCAGCGTTGGCCTTTGAAAGTTCGCCCTAGACAGACTGACCTCTTTGGCGTAATCCGCATAGGGCTGCATATCCCGCTTGAGACGTCCTGAAAGCGTGGCCCCTGACGCGCTGTCCAGCCGCCCTCCGCCGTCGGGCAGACCGCCGTGATGCCCGGCCACACAGTAAGCGGCGGGCCAGCCAAAGAAATTGCAGATCTCCTTCGCGCCGGCAGTGGAGTGATCCACGCGTATGTTTTCACCGCGTATGCGCCGCTGAAAGCTCTCCTGGTATTTGCCCACGTCGTGGGAAAGCCCCAGCTGCCTGGCCAGCTCCCCCGCGCCAAAGGGCTCGGCGAACGAAGCCGCAAGCGCCGCTGTGCCCAGAAGATGATTTTTGAGCGACTGCTCACGGCCATCCTGCGCACGATGTGCGATATACATCATATTATCCTCCTTGTTACCAGCGTTCGTCTTGATGGGACAGTTTGAAAAGCGAGTCCCCGCGATGATCTAATGAAGGGCGAATAGGGATCAAAATGATGCCGCATGAGCTTCCCGCGTCTCACTTTTTACTATATTCACTATCCACTATTCACTTCCCACTATCCACTTTCCACTTCCCACTTCCCACTATTCACTATCCACTTCCCACTATCCACTATCCACTATTCACTATCCACTTCCCACTATCCACTATCCACTATCCACTTCCCACTATCCACTATCCACTATCCACTATCCACTTCCCACTATCCACTTCCCACTATCCACTATCCACTTCCCACTATCCACTTCC
>CAYUZP010000085.1:7982-8359 GCA_964449655.1 uncultured Oscillospiraceae bacterium | reverse complement strand
TCAGCTTGGTGGCAGGACGACATGTGAAAAATGCGGTGCGAAGCTGATTCAGCGTAATGACGATAAAGCGGAGACAGTGCTCAGCCGTTTAAAAGTTTATCATGAGCAGACTGCGCCGTTGATCGATTTCTATCGCGAAAAAGGTTTGCTGCGTACTGTCGATGGCGCACAAGGAATGGATGATTGTTATGCTGCTATTTTGAAAGCGTTGGGAACAGCTGAATGATCACGATCAAGAATTCAACTCAGATTGCCAAGATGCGTGAGGCAGGCGCGATGCTTCATGAGGTTCTTATGCAGCTCAAAGAGGAGGTCAAGCCAGGGATAACGACGAAGGAACTGGATCGCTATGCAGAAAACAGTATCCGTTCCCTTGG
>CAYUZP010000085.1:0-7972 GCA_964449655.1 uncultured Oscillospiraceae bacterium | reverse complement strand
TGGCGCTGTCCCTTCATTCTTGAACTATGAGGGATATCCAGCTTCGATCTGCACATCAGTTGACAGTCAAGTTGTGCACGGTATTCCGTCAGAGCATACGATATTGCGTGAGGGGCAGATACTCTCTATCGATTGCGGATTGATTTTAGATGGTTGGCAATCTGATAGCGCGTTGACGGTCGGTGTAGGCAAAATCTCACCTGAAGCACAACGGCTTATCGACGTGACAGAACAGAGTTTTTTTGCCGCGCTTAAAGTAGCACGTGAAGGGAACCGAATCAGCGACATCGGGCACGCTGTGCAGCAATATATTGAAGCGCGCGGGTATTCAGCAGTGCGCGCGCTCTGTGGACATGGTATTGGTCGGGAGATGCATGAAGATCCCAGTGTACCCAATTATGGCATTCCCGGACACGGCGTTCGCTTGCGTCGTGGCATGACTATCTGCATCGAGCCGATGATTGCAGCGGGCGATTATCATGTCAAGACGCTTTCCGATGGATGGACAGTGGTCACCAGTGACGGAAGTCTTTGTTCGCACTACGAACACACGCTCCTCATCACGGATGGGGAACCAGAATTGCTCTCGCTGCCGGGTTATCATGGGGAGGAAGGGTGATGAGCACATTCCCCTTTGAAGTGGGCCGAGTAGTCGTATCCAGGGCGGGACGTGATCGAGGACGCTGCTATATGATCGTCGATGTGCTGGATAACGATTATGTGACCATCGCCAACGGCTGCCAGAGAAAGATAGACAGGCCCAAAAAAAAGAAGATCAGGCATCTGGTCGCGCGGCCGGAAGTATTTGAGGATTTACGGGAGAAAATTTTTACAAAAAAAAGGATTTTTGATTTTGAGTTGCGAAATAGACTAGATGCAATCGGCTGTCAAGAGGCTTTGTTGCTGCGTAAGGAGGGTTAACGTTGCCCAAGAGCGACAATATCGAAGTTGAAGGTGTCGTCCTAGAAGCGCTTCCTAACGCGAATTTTCGCGTGGAAGTGGCCGGCGGGCATAAGGTCATGGCCCAGATCTCCGGCAAGATTCGCATGAATTTCATCCGCATCTACCCGGGCGATAAGGTGAAGGTCGAGATTTCTCCCTATGATCTGACCAGGGGACGCATCACCTGGCGCAGCAAGGGTTGAGAAGACCGATATGATTCTGAGGGCGAAATACTGCCGGTTTGACGGCTGTCCAACAATAATATCCATCATCAATCTTAGGAGGAACGGGCAATGAAGGTTAGACCGTCTGTCAAGCCCATCTGCGAAAAGTGCAAGATCATCAAGCGCAAGGGGAGAGTCATGGTTATCTGTGAAAATCCCAAGCACAAGCAGAAACAGGGCTAATTGATTTTATAAGTTATACATTTTGCGTTAATTCGAATAGGAAGGATCGCTTGGGCGGCTGCGCAGGCTATGCCTGTGTTCCTTGCGGCTTTTCATAGATCTAAGACGGTATTGTGCTGTCTCACTTTTATCTGAGATTCATCAGTCCGTCTCTAAGTATGGCTTGCGAAAGTTTTTCAAACAAAATGCAGCTCGCATTCCGCGCAACATGTGCGCAATCATTTCGGAGGTTAAAACATGGCACGTATTTCTGGCGTTGACCTGCCTCGTGAGAAGCGGGTCGAAATCGGATTGACGTATATTTTCGGAATTGGCTTGAAGACCTCTCAAAAGATTCTGGCGAGCACAGGTGTCAATCCCGACACCCGCGTCAAGGATCTCAGCGAGCAGGATGTCAACAAGATCCGTGAATATATCGAGCACAATCTGAAGGTAGAAGGTGATCTTCGCCGCGATGTCTCGTTGGATATCAAGAGATTGATGGAAATCGGATGTTATCGCGGAGTTCGCCACCGCAGAGGCCTTCCTGTTCGCGGTCAGAATACCAAGCAGAACGCCCGCACACGCAAAGGCCCCAAGAAGACCATAGCGGGCAAGAAGAAGGCAACTAAGTAAGAGGAGGGATGGGGAGTATGGCACCCAAGCAGAAGCTGAAAAAAGTCGTTCGCAAGCGCCGCGAGCGCAAGGTTGTGGAGCGTGGTGCAGCGCACATCAAATCCTCCTTCAACAACACCATCGTGACCATCACGGATATACAGGGGAACACGTTGAGCTGGGCTTCAGCAGGCGGGCTTGGTTTTCGTGGTAGCAAGAAGAGTACACCGTTTGCCGCTCAAACCGCTGCCGAGACTGCCGCGAAAGCTGCAATGGAGTATGGTCTAAAAACCGTTGAGGTTTATGTGCGTGGACCGGGATCCGGACGTGAGGCTGCTATTCGTTCCCTGCAGGCAGCAGGCCTCGAGGTTAACATGATCAAGGATGTGACGCCAATCCCACATAACGGATGTCGTCCGCCCAAACGCCGTCGCGTGTAAGGTATCGTGAAGGAGGACATCGACAATGGCTAATAATAAAGAGCCAATCGCCAAAAAATGTCGGAGTTTGGATGTTTCCCCGGCTGTCATGGGATATGGCAACAAGAAGTCTACCCGTAATCCCAACGGAACGCGACGCAGGAAGGTTTCTGAGTACGGCACACAGCTTCGCGAGAAACAAAAGGTCAAATTCGTCTACGGTGTGCTTGAAAAACAGTTCCATCGCTATTATGTAAAAGCTTCTTCCATGAAAGGCGTAACGGGCGATAACTTGCTGCGTCTGTTGGAGACGCGTCTTGACAATGTCGTCTATCGCTTGGGCTTGGCGAAGACACGCCGTATGGCGCGTCAGATTGTTGTGCATGGTCACATTCGTGTCAATGATCAAAAGGTAGATATTCCCTCTTATAGTGTGAAGACAGGCGATGTGATCACTCTGCGCGAGCGTTCCCGCGAGATGCCTCTTTTCAAACCTCTGCGCGAAGGAACTGGCGTGGTGACGCCCAAGTGGCTGACCTTCGATGCGGCAAACCTAAAAGGCACCGTCAACGCGATGCCTGCACGCGAGGATATCGATTGTCCGATCCAGGAGCACCTCATCATCGAGCTTTATTCCCGTTAAGCGATGCAGGATTGGATCTCGGTTGTTTCAATCCCATGGCAACGTGAGGAGGAATCTACCTAATGATCGAAATCGAAAAGCCCTGCATCGAACGCGTAGAAGCGAGCGAGAGCTACGGCAAGTTCGTCGTCGAACCGCTTGAGCATGGATTTGGGCAGACACTTGGAAATTCGCTGCGTCGAGTGTTGCTCAGTTCATTGCCGGGCGTTGCGGTTTCCAGCATCCGCATTGAGGGCATTCAACATGAGTTTTCCTCTATTCCCGGCGTAAAGGAAGATGTTGCAGAGATTATCTTGAACTTGAAGGAGCTATCTGCGAAACTGTTCTGTGATGGACCGAAGACGATCTCTATTAATGTCAAAGGACCATGTGAATTGACAGCAGCAGCATTGGAAGTAGACGATCAAATTCAAGTGATAAACCGCAATCTTCACATCGCAACCCTCAATGAAGACGCAGATCTGATTATGCACTTGACGTTGGAAAAGGGTCGCGGTTATGTGAGCGCAGATCACAATAAGACCGCAAGTACACCCATCGGCGTCATCCCGACGGACTCCATATTCACTCCGATTCGCAAGGTGAATTATACCGTAGACAACACGCGTGTTGGACAGGCGACCGACTATGATCGCTTGACTCTCGAGGTATGGACTGACGGTAGCATTGCGCCGGATGAGGCGATCAGCACCGCTGCGAAGATTCTGAACGGGCACCTCAAGTTGTTCATGGATCTGACCGACCAAGTTGTGACCATCGGCTTCAGTGAGCAGGAAGATGATCACCGCGAAAAGGTACTGGAGATGACCATCGAGGAGTTGGATCTATCTGTGCGCGCATACAACTGCCTCAAGCGTGCAGGTATCAACACCGTTGCTGAACTGGTGCAGCGCAACCAAGAAGACATGATGAAAGTGCGTAATCTGGGTAAAAAGTCCTTAGAAGAGGTGGAGCAAAAGCTCGCCGCGCTCGGACTGGCCTTGCGCGCTAATGATGAATAGACGCAGATTTTTGCTTTTCATCTCAAAACAGGTAATTCATTCCGAGGAAGGGTTCTGCTGAAAGTAGATCCAGAAGTTCTTCGGCCATCAAGGCTACGCCTAAGGGAAATATGGGCGCGGCGCATGAGCATGGTTTTGATATGCCTTAGCAGTCAGACATGCTATGCCGCGTGAAGAACTGTATTTGCAGGAGGCGGGTCGAAAAAGGAGGAAGTTTTACATGGCTCAGCGTAAACTCGGCCGCACAGCTGCACAGCGCAAGGCGCTCATTCGCAATCAAGTGACCAATCTCATTTGGTATGGTCGTATTGAGACCACTCTAGCCCGTGCCAAAGAAGTGCGTAGCGTAGCAGAACGGCTGATCACGCTCGCCATCCGCGAGTGCGATAATAACGTGCAGGTCGAGAAGACATACAACAACGATAAGGGACAGACTGTCACTCTAACCGTGCAGAATGACGCTCCAAGCAAGCTTGCTGCTCGTCGTCGAATCATGGCTTACTTGTATGATATGCAGGAGCCTAAGCAGGACGATGAAAGCAAAAGCGCTTATAATGAACGCACAAAGGACAACAAGCACCCTTGCGTCGAGAAGCTCTTCCGAGAGATTGGCCCAAAGTATAAGGCCCGCAACGCGGAAAAGGGCTGCGCCGGAGGCTACACTCGTATCCTGAAGAAGGGACCACGTCGTGGTGATGCAGCGGAAATAGTCATTCTGGAATTGGTGTGATCTACAGAGACGGCTGATGAATCCCTATGAAGCTGTTTCGCTGGGCGAAGCAGCTTCTTTTGCGGTAGACTTTATAAATGTGGTAATCTCGATAATTCGTCACGCTGACGCATAAAAATGTTTTGAACAGTTAATTACTAGGATGCTTCAGTAACATCAGGCTGGATGTAAACATGATGCCGGAAAATGACCGATGCTGTGACTTGCATGCAGCCGGGCAGTAGCCCCAAGCAATGACGTTACGGAGGGGAACGACATGAATGATATGATCCTGATTCTTAACTATTCTAACGAGTTCTCGCTTGAAACAGCCAAGCGGCTGCGAGCAGAGCAGATTTACAGCAGGATCATCAGTGGGGCAGTGGAAGCTTGTCAAATCCGAGAATTGCAACCGCGTGGACTTATCCTCAGCGGCGAGTCGTTTGCAGCGTCAGGAACATTTGATGTACATATTTTGGAGCTTGGTATTCCAGTGCTTGCTCTGGGTCACGCTTCTAGACTGCTGCTAGCCGCAGAGGGTGGTGCCAGCGTAGATGTTGCTATAAAGGATAAGAAAGTAAATATCGAGTATGGAGATAGTCCTATATTCATGAACGTGACAGGAAGTGAGCGCTATCTGAAAGAGACGATGACGCTCATGCTTCCACCGAACGTGGAAGAAATCGCACGTGCGGGCGGGTGTACTATCGCGTTTCAGAACGCTGAAAAACGGCAATACGGTTTACAGTTCGAGCTTGAACGTAATGATCCAGATGGTTCCGCGATCCTAAAAAATTTTGCGCGAGATATCTGTGGTTGCAATCCGTGGTGGACTGAGGAAGCGATTACACAAGAAACAGAGCACATCTTATCGGATGCTGCTGCACGAGGTGGATTTGCAGTATGCGCTGTCAGCGGAGGATTAAATTCTCTTGTTGCCGCTTCGCTTACGCATCGAGCATTTGGCATGCGCATGACGGCAGTTTTTGTTGACACTGGGTTGATGCGGCGTGGGGAAAAAGAGCAAATCCAAGATACCTGCGCGAAAATGGGTATTCCGCTTCTGATTGGAAATCGGTCTGCTGAAGTGCTCAACGCATTGCGCGGGAAAATCGGCGCTTCCGAAAAACTGAAAGTGGTCATGGGCTGCTTGCGGGAAGAGATTATGCGGCAGGCGGAGGCTGTGAGTGAGGCGGATACTTTAGTACTGGGAACCTATTATGGCGATCTTTTGCTGCGTGGCAGTCAACCGAATCCGTTATGGAGGACAACTGATATAGCTGTAATAGAACCGCTTTCAGACTTGTTTAAGGATGAAGTGCGGATGATCGCGCGTCGCCTTGGTTTTAGTGATGATATTGTCGAGCGAAAGCCTTTTCCAATTCTGGGGCTTGCAGCACGAATTTTAGGCGAGGTGACGGAGGAGAGACTGTATGCGTTGCGTGTAGCCGACTCAATCTTTGACGAAGAGTTACGCTCGGCAGGACAGGAACGTAAATTGTATAAATATTTTCCTGTGCTGGCAAGCAGTGATATGACACGTGGCAAAGAAGTGGTGATCCTGCGAGCGGTGACGACGTCTGGAGGTATGCTCATGCCTGCAAGATTACCGTATGATGTCGTAGAACGCACAGCAACACGCATTCTCAGCGAAGCACCTGTGGTCGCTCGCGTGCTCTACGACACAACGCCCACGGCAATGGGTAGCGAGACGTTTTCCTGAGAGAATGCATGATTTTATCAATCGATCATCCTTGGCTTTATATTGGTGTTGTGGGGAAAAACATTTCAGGCATATCTTTAGTGTTAATTTTGCTATTACAGAAATCAGACAGTGATCTCAAAATTCAGATGAGTAACGCAATCGATTAGTGAAGTTCACATTCTGTACAGGGCAATAAAAATGATATTGCATCATGTGTTAAGGTATGTTCAATGGTATGCTCAGAGAATGCCTAATTTTTGCAAAGTAAAGATTCCTTACTCCCTAAGCTGTGCACGAACAAGATTGTACAAGCTGCAGATATACTCTATTCGAGTAACGAATAGAGAAATGACAACCGAACGCTTATAAGTAAGTGATGTGTTGATGTTTGCTTCGATGGTTGGAACATATAAAAACATGCCGCACAAATCTTCGGAATATCATTGGATGAGATTTGAAATTTAAGCGTACCAAATGCTCCAATCTTTGAAGGGATAAAAAACGGCGTGATACGATCCGCTAAACGTCAGGCGAGAGGGTATCCCATTATCTAGAGATTTTCCTCCATGATTTATTTTATTGTCGGCAGCTCTTCCTCATTTGACGATATTCATTTCGGTCATTGAAGTGGGAACATGAAATAAAATATTACTTGACACTGACTAGAATATTGTGTATAATAATAAACGGTTTGTTTTGAGGTGAGACGATGAAACTGGACATAACCAAAGGCATCCAACAAAAAGGATTCGAGGTTGCATTTGACCTAATGGAAGCCTGGGGTGAGGATCGGTGGAATGGCGACATCATCCGGTTTGTTTGTCCAGTTTCATTTTCAGGCACATATATGCTTGTCGATGAGACGGTCATTGTGCGCGGCGTTGCGCATGCGAAGATTGAATCGCCTTGTGCGCGGTGTCTTGAACCTGCATTGACTGTCATTGATGTACAGGTGGAGGAAGCATTTGTGCGTGAGCACGAAAAAGCACAGAAGATATTGACAGCGCAGGATGATCAGTATATATATTCAGGTCATGAACTTGAGTTGGACGAGGCGGTGCGCACAGCACTGCTGCTTGAGTTACCTTCGAAGATCCTTTGCAAAAAGGAGTGCAAAGGGCTTTGTCCGCAGTGTGGCGTCAACCTGAATGTTATCGAGTGTTCTTGCCAGAAAGAAATCCATCGAAGAAATCCGTTTACGGAATTATTATCTTTGCTTGATGAGGATGAGGAGGTGTAGAAATGGCTCTTCCGAAATATAAAGTTTCAAAATCACGTGGGCGTATGCGTCGCGCACATTGGAAACTGTCAACGCCTAGCATCGTTAAATGCCCACGTTGCCAGCAGATGAAGCTCGCTCATCATATCTGCAAACACTGCGGTTATTATGATGGCAAGCAAGTGATCGACATGGAAGCAGAGAAAGCTTCTGAAAAGTAATCTGATTGTTACTACGAATTGATTTTTTCCCCCTATGAAGGACAGCGAATCAACAAACCGTCCAGCATAGGGGGTTGTTTTATAAATTTCCTGATTAAACTGATAAACTCAG
>CAYUZP010000084.1:0-8443 GCA_964449655.1 uncultured Oscillospiraceae bacterium | reverse complement strand
CCACATCCGTTCCTGCCCCGTGTTTTTGAAGCGGGAATTGTAACGCTCACATTCCTGCGGAGGGAATAACCGCTTTTAAAATAGTTACTGTTCCTGTCGATGGAAAAAAGCCAAAGCCTGTATCGTCATCAAACAGAAACGCTCCATCATCCTCAATGGATCAGGGTTATCCTTTACGTCATGACTTTGATGAGTATTCCTCCTGTTGTCGAATTTTTTACATATTCTATCGATCATCCTTGGATTTTGCTTTCCCTTTTTCTTTTTTTATGGTATAATGCTTGTAACTGGGATAGGCGATGCATATTGGCAGATCAGCCTGACGATGCCGTCCCATATTCCGCTACCCAAACCCAATATCACAGGAGTGTGTTCACGATGAGAAAAAAGCAATGCGTCGCCATGCTTCTGGCTGGCGGACAGGGCAGCCGTCTGGGCATCCTGACCAAGAAAGTGGCCAAGCCTGCGGTTCCCTATGGCGGAAAGTATCGCATCATCGACTTTCCGCTTTCCAACTGCACCAATTCGGGCATTGATGTGGTCGGCGTGCTGACGCAGTACCGTCCTCTCGAGCTGAACGCCTACATCGGCTCCGGCTCTCCGTGGGATCTTGACCTGGCCAACGGCGGTGTCTACGTGCTGCCCCCCTATCAGACAGGCGCGACCGGCGAATGGTACAAGGGTACCGCGAACGCAATCTATCAGAACATACCGTTCATCGCGCAGTGGGATCCGGATTATGTGCTCGTGCTCTCCGGCGATCACATCTATACCATGGACTACAATGCCATGCTCCGCGCGCATATCAAGAACGGTGCCGATCTGACCATCGCCGTGCGTGAAGTCCCATGGGAGGAAGCGCCCCGCTTCGGCATCCTGAATACGGATGAGAACAATCGCATCACAGAATTTGAGGAGAAGCCCGCGCATCCCAAGAGCAACAAGGCATCGATGGGCGTCTACATCTTCAGCTGGAACAAGATGCGCAAGTATCTTGAACAGGATGAACTGGATCCCAAGAGCGAAAATGACTTTGGCAAGAACATCATCCCCAATATGCTCGCCGATGGTCAGAGCCTCTATACCTATACGTTTGACGGATATTGGAAGGATGTGGGCACAATCGAGTCCCTCTGGGAGGCCAACATGGATCTGCTCCAGCGGCCGATGCCCATTGACCTCTACGATAAGCGCTGGCGCGTCTACGCGCGTACATCCGGTATGCCGCCGCACTATATCGACGCGGGCGCGAAGGTGGTCGATTCTCTGATCACCGAGGGCTGCGAGGTTCGCGGTGTCGTGACGCATTCCGTGCTCTTCGCAGGCGTCATTGTGGAAACCGGCGCTGAGATCATCGACTCGGTCGTCATGCCGGGCGCGGTCATCGAGCGCGGCGCTGTCGTCCGTCGAGCGATTGTCGCGGAAAATGCGCATATCTGCGCTGGCGCGGTTGTCGGTGAGCAGACGGGCAAGATCGCTGTCGTCGGTCCCAACGCAAAGATCGCTCCGGGCGAAACGGTTGCCGCTGGCGTGCAAATTGACGCCGACGCGCAGTAAAGGAGGGTTCCACATGAAAGACGTCATGGGCTTGATTTTCACCGGTGAAAACGACATCCATCTGGGCGAACTCACCAGCCAGCGCGCAGTGGCCGCGCTGCCTATCGCAGGCCGTTATCGCGTGATCGACTTCCAGCTCTCCTCTATGGTTCACTCGGGCATCAAGAAGGTCGGCGTCATCATGCAGAAGAACTACTCCTCGCTGATGGATCATATCGGATCCGGACGCGAGTGGGATCTGCATGGCAAACAGGGGCTTGTGATTCTTCCGCCGTTCATGACGCGTGAGAACATGGGCGTCTATTCCGGTCTCCTCGACGCGCTCAAATCCAACACGGATTTCCTGCGCCTAGCCACACAGGAATACATCGTGCTGACCAACAGCCATACCATCTACAACATCGATTTTACCGACGCTGTCCGTCAGCACGTGGAGACCGGCGCGGATCTGACGATGATCTATTCCCGCGGCTCCGCGGCCACAGGCACGGAAGGCGAAAATGACACCTATCTCTCCGTGAACGCCGATGGCATAGTGACCGGCATGGAGATCGGCTCCAGCGTGCCCACGCGCGACTGTGCGTCGCTGAAGATCTACATCACCCGCCGTGAACTGCTGCACCAACTGGTCGAGCAGAGCGTCGCAAACGGCATGCACGATTTCGATCGCGATCTGCTGCAGCGCAGCATCAACGAAGGCACGCTGAAGATCTACGGCTACGAATACAAGGGACTCGCTTGCCAGATCGACTCGATTCAATCCTATTTCAATTTCAATATGTCGCTGCTGTCTGACGAAGTGCGTCACCAGCTCTTCCCCGCGGAGCGTCCGGTCTACACAAAAGTCCGCGACGATCTGCCCGCGCGGTATGTCGACGAAAGTCAATGCAGCAACTCATTGGTCGCCAATGGCTGCCTGATTGAGGGCACAGTCATCAACTCTGTGCTCTTCCGCGGCGTGCACATCGCCAAGGACGCCGTGGTCAAGAACTCCATCATCATGCAGGACGCCGAGATTCAGGAGGGCGCCGAGATCGATCACTGCGTGCTGGATAAGCAGAGCGTCGTTCGCCGTAGCGGTCGGCTGATCGCCCCCGCCGCATATCCCATCGTGATCGCGAAGAACGTCGTCATCTGAGGATAAACGCCGCGCGACTCGGGTGTGTAAGGAATTTGTATAAGGAGCAAATCTATGAAAATCCTATTCGCTGCATCTGAATGTGTGCCTTTTATCAAGACTGGCGGTTTGGCCGACGTGGTTGGCGCGCTTTCGCCCGTACTCAAGGCGCAGGGCGCCGATGTCCGCGTCATGCTGCCGCTTTACTCCGCCATCCCCGAAGAGTACACGAGTCAGATGAAGCTCGAATGTGAATTCGAAGTTGAACTCTGCTGGCGCAAGCAGTACTGCGGTGTCAAATCGCTCGAATATCAGGGCGTGACATTCTACTTTATCGACAATCAGTTCTATTTCGGCCGTTCCTATATCTATGGTCTCGGCGGAGACGAGTATGAGCGCTATGGCTATTTCTGCCGCGCTGTCATCGACTCGCTGGTTCACCTCGATTTCCAGCCGGATGTCATCCATTGCCACGACTGGCAGACCGGCATGATCCCCGCGCTGCTCAAGATTCAGTATGCGCACTTCCCGTTCTACAAGGATATAAAGACGGTCTATACGATCCACAACCTGCAGTATCAGGGCGTGTTTCCCATCAAAGCCGTGCAGGATACGCTTGGTCTAGGTGACAGCCTGTTTACGGCGGATAAACTCGAATGCTATGGATGCGCAAACTACATGAAAGCCGGCCTCGTCTATGCGGACGAACTGACGACCGTCTCCCCAAGCTATGCGGAAGAGATTCAGACGGCGTTTTACGGCGAGCGTCTTGACGGCCTGCTTCGCGCGCGCAAGGATCAGCTCAGGGGCATCCTCAACGGCATAGACGTAGAGGATTACGATCCGGCGAAAGATCCGCAGATTTACGCCACTTTTGATCCATATCATTTGGGCGGAAAAGAGGTTTGCAAGAGAGAGCTGCAGAATGAACTCGGCCTGAACATCGAGCCAAGAGCGCCATTGGTCGGCATCATATCGCGCCTTTCCAGCCAGAAGGGTTTTGATCTGATCGAGTGCGTCATCCGTGAATTGATGGACACCGGCATACAACTCGTCGTGCTCGGCATGGGGGACGCGAAGTATACCAACCTGTTCTCCTGGGCAGAGAGCGAATATCCGGGCCGCCTGGCCGCGCGCTTTGCGATGAATCATCAGCTTGCGCACCGCATCTATGCGGGTTCCGACATGTTCCTCATGCCCAGCCAGTTTGAACCGTGCGGCCTGTCCCAGATGATCGCCCTGCGCTATGGCAGCGTGCCGATTGTCCGCGAGACCGGCGGTTTGCGCGATACGGTCCTCTCCTACAACAAATTTACCGATGAAGGCAACGGCTTCACATTCTTCAATTACAACGCGCATGACATGCTGCACACCGTGCGCCGTGCTGTGCATTACTACCAAAATAACCATGACGTCTGGTATAAGCTGATTGTCCGCGGCATGACCGGCGACTACAGCTGGTATAGCTCCGCCGGTAAATATATGGAACTCTATGAATCCATGCTTCGCCCAAAGACGGATTTCTCGCTCGCTGAGCCTAAAGAAGCCGACGCTGAAGCGCCCATAGAGGAAACCGCAGCGATCGAAACGCCCGCGGCCGAAGCAGGTGAGCAGGCAGCCGTCGAGAAGCCTGCGGCGAAACCGGAAAACCCTAACCCAGCCCCGGCCAAAAAGACCACAAAAAAGACGGCAACCAAGGCCGAGGCACAGACGTCCGCCGCCGAAAACACGAAAGAAGCGCCTAAGAAGCCAGTCTCAAAGAAGAAGGTAGACGAGACTGCCGATAAAGACGCATCCGCGAAAGAGGCGCCCAAGAAGCGCGCTCCGCGCACTAAGAAGGATGAAACCGCCGAGAACAGCACGCCGGCCGAGGAGGCACCCAAGAAACGCGCTCCACGGAAAAAGAAGGAAGATACGGACGACACGAAGCAATCCGCTGAATAAACCGTTGAAACATCAAAGTAGCATTGGACTGGGTTGTCTTCCGATCTTTTCTTGCTGAAAAAAAGTATCCCCACTCTCCTCTTCGCCCGCATGAGTGGACGGTGGGACGAGTGGGGGTTCTTTTTTCGTGTTCAGTTTAAACGTTTTTCTGCATGCGTCGCATCGCTGTATCATGTATGATGCGGCATTCACGCTTTGAATAGAAAACAAAACTGCTGCCGATATACAGCCAGGCGTTCTTTCAATCGGGCGGCAAAGGAGCTTCCATGTTCAATCGAAAAACACGCTGTACGCTGCTTGCTGCGTTTGCAGTGCTCTGCGCGGCCGTCGCGTCACCCTATCTCATCCCGGAAAATCCGGACAGCCCCATCTTTCGCAGCGGCGTTTGGACTGCGCTGCTGCTCACCGCCGCTTTCTTCCCCGTGCGTGAAGCGCTTGAACGCGCCGACCGTCGCACGCTGATCTGCGGTTTCGCGTTTGGTCTGTTATTTTGCGGCGCGCTCTCCTTAGGTTCCGAGCTGTTTGTCTACGAGAGACTTTTGCCGGGCCTGGGCAGTGCTGTGCGCCGCGTCGCCGTGCCGATGCTCGCCGCGCCGCTTGTCGGTTGTCTCAGTGCGCGCGTCATGCTCTTTCGGCTGCCCGTATCCCCCTCTAAGCGGCACATACCGACGCCCGTTTTTGCGCTCTGTATGATGCTATCTTGGCTGCCGGTCCTTCTGGCCTACTTCCCCGGCATACTCAACTATGACGTTGCCGGTGAGCTTGATCAGCTCGTGACGGGGCAGTACAACGACGCGCACCCCTTGCTGTATTCCCTTTTGCAAAATGGCCTGATCCTCGTCGGGGAAACGCTTTGCAACCGCACGTTTGGCATGCTGCTGACCACGGTAGCGCGCATGCTGTGTCTTTCCTTCGCGCTCGCCTACGGTTTGTCCTTCGCGCAAAAACGCGGCGCTCCTCCTGCTGTGCTTCTTTTGTTCACAGCGCTGTTTGCGCTGCACCCTGTTTTTTCCGTCATGGCGGTTTCGACGAGCAAAGACGTTCCATTCGCCGCCGCGCTGCTTGTATTGACGCTGCTTTGCTGGGATATGCTCCAATCGCCTGAAACCGTGCTGCGAAATAAAAGACGCATCGCCGAATTCGTGCTGATGACCATTTTCGTATCTCAGCTGCGAAAAAATGGTCTGTTTGCGCTGATCGCGCTTTTTCCCGGCCTGATCATCGCGCTGCGCGGTCATCGCGTGCAAATCGCGAAGATCTGCGCTCTTGCGGCGGGCTGCTCTGTGCTGCTTTCCGGAATACTGCATGCGACGTTCTCTCCGATTCCAATGCATTCCACGCAGCTGATGAGTCTGCCCGCGCAGCAGCTTGTACGCGCCTATAATCTGGGCGAAATCTCCCCTGAAGATGCCGATGAATTGGAGGGCTGGTATCTTTTTCCGACCGGTTTGAATGTCTATCCTCATATCGCTGACAGAGCGAAGAACAATCTTGATTCCATGCGCCTGCGCACGGAGGCGGCTGACTATCTATCCCTTTGGGCGCGCGTTGGCCGTGACAACCCGCGCATCTATATGGAAGCCTTCCTGATGCTGAACATCGGATTCTGGTATCCCGATGACCTCAGTCACGCGGGCATTTATGACCCGATCAATTACGAGAAAATCGGTTATTTGGAAACGGTATTCGTGCAAGGCGAGGATTATGGCATCGATACAGATTGTTTTCTTCCCGCCGTGCGTGACTTTATAGAAAACATCTGTACGCAGAATGCGTATCAGAAAATCCCGCTCGTCTCCCTCTTCTTCTCCCTGGCTACACCGCTCTGGGTACTCGTCTTTGCCGCCGCGATGCTGATCGCTCGGCGCAGAAGCCGGGGTTTGCCTGCTTTGCTCGGCATATTGGGCTTGTTTGTATCATATCTGTTTGGCCCATGCGCGTTAGCCCGTTACGCACTGCCGATGTTCTGCATCGCTCCGATACTGCTCATCATCGCCTTGATCGGAACACCTGAAAAGGAGCTTGCCGCATGAATTTTTCCCTGTCCGCTCTTCTCAAAAAGCATGCTTCCGCTGCAGCGGTATTCGCTGTGCTGTGCGCTGCCATCGCATCCCCCTATATCATCCCGGAGAATCCGGACAGCGCTGTATTCCGTTCCGGTTTCTTTGCCGCGATACTGCTCGCGGCGGCCTTTGTCCCCATTCGGAATGCCTGCAGATGTCATTCGCCGCGCGCACTGAAGTATGGCGCTGCCTTTGCGTTTGCGCTCGCCGTTTGCCTCGGATTGGGTTCGGAGCTGGCTGTCTACGATCAGCTTCTCCCTGGGATGGGCAGTCTCGTCCGCCGCCTGGCTGTGCCCCTTTTGGCCACACCGCTGCTCGGTGCGCTCTGTTCCTATCTCTTCTCGATGCGTACAGCCGCAGGCGAGGGCAGACACATCCCGCGATTTGTCTTCTTTTTGATCTTTGCGGTTTGCTATGGCGCTGTTTTGCTGGCCTTCTTCCCAGGCGTCATCGCCTATGACTTTGAACACGAGATCGCGCAGTTTCAGAGCGGTATATTTGAAGCGGCTCATCCCGTCTTTCATACGCTGCTGCTCGGCTCGCTGTACAGCATAGGCGAAGCGCTTTTCGGAACGATGACCGCGGGCGCATGTCTGTACAGCGCGGTACAGATTCTATTGCTCGCGATGATGTACGCTTCCGCGATGTCCTTTGTATGCGATCGTGTCCGCAACCTTCCTGTGATCGTCGGTCTCACTGCCTGCTTTGCGCTGCTGCCGTTCCACGGTGTACTCGCCGTTTCAACAGCGAAGGATCCTCTGTTCGCGGGGCTGTGCGTCCTTTTGTGTGTGCAGCTCTGGGCCATCGCTGAAGCGCCGGAATCGTTTCTCCATTCCGTTGGAAGCCAGATTCGCTTTGCGCTTTGCTGCATCGGATTGTCGCTCCTCCGCCACAATGGTGTGTTCGCGTTTCTTCCGGCCTGTGCAGCGGTGATGATCCTGGGAAGGAAACGGCTGAAACATGCCGCAGCGCTTTGCGTATGCGTTTTGGCGTTTTGTTTGCTCCTTCCCCGCGGTTTGGAAGCGTTGGTTCACGCGAGCGCTTTCCCAAGTTCCGAGATGATGAGCGTACCCTGTCAACAGCTCATGCGCACAGCGGTGCGCGGAGAATTGACAGACGAGGAGTTTTCGGAACTGAGCGCATGGTTTTCTGACGCGACGTTCCGCTACAATCCACATAACGCCGATCCTGCAAAGGGAGGCAATTTCGATTTTGCGCGGTATCAAGAAGATCCTGGTGCATTCTGGGCGATGTACAAGCGTTACGGCGCAGATCACCCACGGATCTATCTTGAAGCTTTCTTGGAAAACGCGGCAGGCATCTGGTATCCTGGCGATACAAGTCACGCCCATGAAATCAGCGGAGAGGAATATGATTTCACATACCTGATCACTGCCTATTTTTACGGGGATACCTATCCCATAAAGACGCATTCATTTCTTCCCGCGCTTCGGGAAATCATCTACGAATCCACGCATCACGCGAAACATGAACGGATTCCTTTTATCGCTCAGCTTTTCTGCCCCGCGACGTACACCTTTGGCCTGCTTCTGACCACATTGCTGCTTTGCTTCAAACGTCGCCGTGCTCTCGCGTTATGCACTCTCCCTGTATGGGGAATTGTGCTGTCGCTGATGTTCTCAGCGGGAATTTTTGTGCGATATGCTTATCCGGTCATGGCGTCGGTTCCCGTGCTGTTGATATTGGCATGCAGTGCGTCGCCCATATCAGACGTCAAATCGCATGGCTTAAAAGACACCTG
>CAYUZP010000083.1:0-8599 GCA_964449655.1 uncultured Oscillospiraceae bacterium | reverse complement strand
GAAGGGCACGATTATACCTTCTTGACCCTTCCTTCATTTTGAGCGTTCTGATGAAAAATGGATTTCCATGGTCCCTAAGACATGCAGCTTGTCAAACACGCCTAAATCCGTTATAATGATAATGTTTGTCTTTGTGATCCATTCGCATTCACTGCCGTTTGACAAGGAGTGCAATATGCTGCAATCGAATTCGATCGTATCCGCACTGAAACAGAACATCGCGCAGGTTGTCGTAGGCAAGGAAGACGCGGTAGAGCTTCTGCTGATCAGCCTGCTTTGTGAAGGACATGTGTTGATTGAGGACGTGCCGGGCGTCGGGAAGACGACGCTGGCGAGTGCGCTCGCACGTTCGCTTTCCTGCTCGTTTCACCGCATTCAGTTCACACCGGACATCACGCCTTCGGACATCACTGGCTTCACGATGCCGAGTCTGAACGGCGAGATGCAATACCACCCAGGCGCGATCATGAGTCAGATCGTGCTTGCCGACGAGATCAACCGCACCTCTCCGAAGACGCAGAGCGCGCTCTTGGAGGTGATGGAGGAGCGACAGGTGACGGTTGACGGCGTGACTTATCCGCTTGCGCGTCCGTTCATGGTGCTTGCCACGCAGAATCCGGTTGACTTTGTCGGCACCTATCCTCTGCCCGAAGCGCAGATGGACAGGTTTTTCATGCGCATCTCCATTGGCTATCCATCGGTTGAGGATGAGATCGAAATTCTCGCGCGTTACAGCTCAAATGCCGTTCCGATTCAGCAGATCAACGCCGTCTGTTCCGCGCAGGACATATTGACGATGCAACAACAGACCGGCACGGTATATACCTCGCGCGAGGTGCGCGCCTACGTTGCGTCTCTGTGCGCTGCTTCCAGACAGTCGCCGCATCTGACGCTCGGCGCAAGCACGCGGGCAGCTATCGCACTCGTGCGCGCTGCGCAGGCGAATGCGCTTTTGTGCGGCAGGGATTATATCATTCCGGAAGATGTGCAGTACATGGCGCCGCATGTGCTCTGCCATCGTTTCGTCCTCTCTGCCGACGCGCGTATGCGCGATTATACACCGCAGCATGTCCTCGCCGATTTGCTGGCAAATACGCGTATTCCGGTGAAACTCAGATGACTGCGCGCGGTTTTGTTGCACTGGTCTTTGGCATTGTGATGCTCGCTGTAGCGCTGTCCATCGGCAATGCGGGCGCATATATATTGGGCGTTGTGGCATTGATCGCGTGGGCTTTTGCGTTCGCCAGCGTGCTGCTTGCCTGCCTGACCTGCCGTGTCCGTCAGACCGTCGAGTGCGAGAGCACCTTTCGTGGCATGTCCTGTACTTATCACTTCAGCACATTCATGCTCTCCCCGCTGCCTGTCGCACCGCTTACTTTGCACTTGACGATGCCCAGTGGACGGCAGAACGAATTCACGCTCGCCGTACACATGTTGAATACAATCGGTGTTAAACGGTTGGCTTGTCCGCATGTCGGCGTGTTCTCCGTTGGCGTCACACGGATGCGCTTTTCGGATTGTTTTGGCTTTTTCTTTATTGACCGCCGCCTGCGTGCGCCCATGCCAAAGCTGGCCGTGCTGCCCAATCCCATGCCGGTGGACCTTCCGCCATTTCATCCAGGCGAAGGGGAACGGAACGCTGTTCAGCACGATATCGCCGAGCAGACGACGCCCGCGGATTCACGCGCTTGGCAGGAAGGCGATGAACTCAAGCGTGTCCACTGGAAGCTCTCCATGCGCAGGCAGGAACTGATGGTGCGCACATATGAGACGCCGCTTCATCCGGATGCGCTGATCATGCTGGACATCACGCTGCCGGACGCCTCGCCGCGCGCACGGGCAGCCATGATCGATGCGCTGACCGAAGGCTGTGCGGGCATCGTCAAACGCATGCTGGACGATGGCCATCCGGTTCACCTATCCCTGAATGCCTCCCGCGAATTGGTCATCAAGCAGCACCACGAATTCTTATCAATACAACGGCTGTTAGCGCAGGTAGCCAGCGAAGTGGCGCAAAGCATGGATAATTCAGCGGATTTTGCGCGTGAGCTGGTGTCCGCTGCGCGCCGTATCCGTAGGACGGGTTCAATCGTGCTCCTCACATCGCGCTTGACGCCTGTGACCGCCGATGCAGTGATCGCTTTGCGCCGCATAGGCACACCCACGCGGTTGATGCTCTTCACGGAAGGACCGCTCTCTGACGAGCAGCAAAAGCTCTTTCATCTGCTGCAGATCAGCGATGTGGAAACGGTGCACACGGCGCTGCGCACCGCGCCATCCCGGAGGTCAGATTATTGAAAAAAGCGTTCTTTCAGCCTTCAACGGACAGCGTTTTACACGCGCTGACGGCGCTGTGTGTATCGATAGGTTGCGTCTATCCGATGGCTCTTGCGCTGGGTCTGGTTGCGTCCCGAACGTATTGTGTCACTTGCTGCGCGGCTGCGGTTCTCTTTTTGCTGATTTTTGAATGGATGCCGCGCCTGCGCTTGGTTTTTGGCACAATCGCTCTGCTTGCGGCCTCTCTTTTGATCGTTCGCCACATGGATCAGATGAGAGCGTTCGGGACGGCGTTCATGTTGATGCTCGGCGGTCACCCCGTTGCGCTTGCCGCGTATTCAAGACTCGTCATACTGTTGCTATCGCTGCTCTATGCCGGAGTAGGTGTACTTTTTGCCCGAAGTGAAGGAGCGTTTCTTCCCCTGGCGCTGGTGTCCGCTGTGATGCTGTTCATCGTATCGCATCTGGACATGCAGGCCATGCTCTCCACCTTGATTCCGCTCTCGCTGGCGATGCTGCTTTCCTGGCGAAAACCGGATGTGTCACTGACGCGCATATTGATCTGTGCGGCGATGGTTCTGCTGCTGTGCCTGCCTTTATTAAGATTCATCGGGCGCACCATTCCCGAGATGAGTGATTTTGCCGAGCGTGTGCGACAGACCGTTGACGATTATTTCTTTTTTACGGAACCTCGTACGACATTTTCTCTTAACAGCACCGGCTGGCAGCCGCTCGGCGTGGATAGGCTCGGTGGACCTGTCTCGCCTTTGCCTGATCCCGTCATGCAGGTTCGTGTATCCCGGCGGGCATTGCTTCGAGGAACGATCAAGAATGAATACACGGGTTTTGCCTGGCAGGACACGACATCCGGGCGGCGGTATCAGTTCTATGATCCGCGATTTTACGGCCTTCGACGGAATCTTTTTGATTTGAACCGGCCTGACAGGAAAACCCTCGCGCAGCTTTCCGATGAGGAAACTGTAGATGTCTTTCTGCTTGCGGATGCTGCCAGTACCATCTATTTGACGCAGCGCTTTTCTGCGCTGTCCGGCAAGGACATCGTACCCTATTATTCGCCGGCAAGTGAGGTATTTGCCACTCGCAGCCTTGACAAAGGGGACAGCTATTCCTTTTCAGGTGTGCTATTCACGGCAAGCGATCCGGGTGTGCGAGAGGCTGTGATCGCCTCTTATGATGATGATGATCCCTATTATGCGACCGTGCAGGGGACTTATACACAGCTTCCTGACATGGTGGAAGAAAATGTCTATGCGTTGGCACGGAGCTTGACTGCAAACGAGACGAACGATTTCGATCGGGCGATGGCGATTTGCCGCTATCTGCAAAGCGCATATCCCTACACACTCAATCAAAACGAGCCACCAAGCACGCGAGACTTTGTTTCCTGGTTTCTTTTGACCGAGCGGCAGGGTTATTGCACATCATTCGCAAGCGCGTTGGCGGTCATGGCACGTGCTGTCAACCTGCCTTCCCGATATGTGGAAGGTTATGTTGCAGAACCCGATGACGATGGCATTGCGCATGTCACACAGCTCAATGCTCATGCATGGGCAGAGGTCTACTTTCCTGGGTTTGGATGGCTTCCCTTTGATCCAACGCCTGGGATTCGGGACAATGCAGGTGAAGACATCTCCAATTCGTCTTCACCGATGTCCACGCCTTCGCCCACTCCGACGCTTGTGCCTTCACCGACACCTGAACAGGCTGATTTCACAGTCACGCCGACGCCATCCATCACGCCCGCACCAACCTTAATGCCTACCGCGACGCCCAAAGATGCTCCGGAACACACATCGCCTAATCGTGACCTGCCGCTTCTCACGCTGCTCGCTTTGTTCATGTTGATCCTCTTGGCGCTGCTCATCATGCTTCGGTTCAGATGGACATCGCCGGAGAATCTCGCGGCTCGCCAGCACAGCGCTGCCGATGCGCTGCTGGTCTGGTATCGAGCGATTGAGGACGCGCTTTCCTGCATGGGAATCCACAGCGCGCCGGGCGAAGCGCCTGCGACGTTCATGCAGCGTGCGCAAAAACAGCTCAATCATATTGTACCGCTGGGCCAACTGGCTTCGGCGCTGTGTATTGCGAGCTACAGTGATCACCAACTGAAGACAGCGCAAGTGGAACATGCCGAAAAGCTCTATCATGCACTGTTAAAAGTTGCTTCTCATCGGCAGCGCGTGAAGATCGTATTGCGCCGTTTTTTCCGCGGCATCCGTCAGACTTGATCACATCGGTTTGAAAGCGATAAATGCACTGACCGATTCTGGAAAGCCCTGAACGGATCAACCGCTTTAGACATGCCGCGCTCCCATGAAGGAGCTTACGACTGTTCTCCCGTAAACGCCCATTGTTTGGCGGGATGCAGCCGTGAATTTTTCGTCATAAAGAATACGCAGGGATAAGACGGTGAGTGACTTTTAAATGGTCTATAAAAGCGGGGGAAAGTCAGTCGTACACGTATAGCAGGGTGCATGGTTTGCTCGGGTGCTGTTTGGGATTGCAAAACAGAAGGGCTTGCGTTATAATCGATGATGTGAATGCTCCGTTCATTCTTTCTTATCGCATCCAAGGGAAGCGTAAAACGTTCGAAGACAAAAAGGAGTAGAGATCATGAAGAAGACATTGGTAGCGTTTTTCAGTGCCAGCGGAACGACGGCGTCCATTGCAAAGGCATTGGCAGAGGCTTCGGGAGCTGATCTGTATGAAATCAAGCCGGCATTGCCGTATACGAAGGCTGATCTCAACTGGATGGACAAGAGTTCACGCAGCTCTATTGAGATGAATGATAAAAAGTTCCGTCCGGTGCTAGCGGATCAGGACGCCAATATTGCCGAGTATGACACGATTCTATTGGGCTTTCCGATTTGGTGGTATGTGGCTCCGACTATCATCAACAGCTTTCTTGAGAGCTATGATTTTTCAGGAAAGAAGATCGTGCTGTTTGCCACTTCTGGCGGCAGTGGATTTGGCAAGACAATGGAAGAACTGAGACCTTCTGTTGCGGCAGATACCACGATCATTGAAGGGAAGATGATGAACGGAACGCAGAGCGCGGACGACTTGAAAGAGTGGGTATCATCAGTTCTGTAAATATGGCTTTCATATTCCGTAATATGATCGGCGTAATCATGTTGGTTCCCATATCAGAAATCATGTTTTTTCAACTATTATCAGCAAATCAAAGACATGCCGAGCGGAATAAACGCCTGCTTGCAAGCGAGGCGATATCCTGAGCGAAACCTTTTCCGTAAAGATCCGCCTGTGTGTCATTTCGTAGAGACCTATAGCGCGGTTCCTAGATTCCAGCGAGAGATAAAATATGAAGAGGACGGAGAACCATGATCCCATTTGAGATCGATGGACACATGGTTCGCTTGTCAATGAAATTGGATGCTCTGCAACGCATGAGCGCAGTCTGTATGAGGCAAGGAGGATTCTCCATGCTCTACTCGCAAACAGATCTTTCGTTCAATCGCACGCGTCTCAAGCGGGAAGCAGCGATCATGGTGCTCTGTGCGCTGGCCTTTCTTGTGCTTGCCATCGTGGCGTTTATCGCGCGTATCGAACCGCTGTGTATTGCGGCAGCGCTGCTTTGTGGCAGCTCGGCCATTTTTCTCGCCGAACTGCGTGTGATGCCGCTTTTCCGATATGATCGCTTTTTAACGGAATTGCATACAGGGCTGTCCCATGAGACGCGCGGCATGCTCTTGCGTGTCGGCGAAGATGCCCTCTATGAGAACGGCGTTCTCGTGCGAGAATGCATCCTCGATATCCACGCGCCTGCGCCAAAGGAGACGGAACGCCGTTTTCTTCTCGACGCTGCGAAGCAAATCCCGCAAGAGCTCGTCGGGCGGGAGGTGACGTTGACCAGCCACGATCTCTTCGTGCTGGATGTGACACCGGCTGCGGTTTAATTTCGAGCAGTTGGGCGGTGAGCGAGATGTTTTCAAGAATTTCGACAGCGACAGAACATGTGACTCTTTCGATACGCGAGAAGCTCGAGCGATGGGAACATGGAGAGCGTGTGCGCGCGTGCATCTTTGTAGCGCTTCTGTTCGGCATATTTGTATTGATGTTTCTGCTCAATCGCCACACGCCGCTCCAGATGGACGATTACGATTATCGCATCAGTTGGAGTACAGGTGAACCGGTCGATGGTTTCATGGACGTGCTGGCCTCACAAGCCGTGCATTATCGGTTATGGGGAGGACGCACCGTTGTTCATGCGCTGGCACAGCTCTTTCTGTGGTGGGGGAAGCCTGTATTCGATGCGGCAAACGCGGCGATGTATGTGCTGTTTTTACTGGAGCTTTATGCGATCGCGAAGCCGCGCGGACGGCGATTCTGCTGGAGCATTCTTCTTGCAGCTCATGCAGCACTCTTTTTGTGTGTACCGTTTTTTGGAACGGCGTTCCTCTGGCTGACGGGTGCTTGTAACTACCTGTGGGGAACGGCGATTGCGCTGCTGCCGCTATGGCTCGTGCGAGGTGGACGGCGACGTTTTTTGGCGATTCCGCTTGGCTTGCTCGCGGGCTGGACAAACGAAAATACGGCCTGCGCGGTTTTTTTGCTGGTGCTGTTGATATTGGTCGGGATGCACATTCGCGGCGAAAAACCTGGCGTGTGGCGCTGGGGCATGCTCGCCGCGCAAGGGGTTGGCATTCTGCTGATGCTCCTCGCACCGGGAAATTTCACACGGGCATCAGACTATGAGACGGGCATCGGCAGGATGGTCCTGCGCGTGCCTGTCGCCGCGGTTTACGGCGTGCTGTATGCGGGCATCTTTGCCATTGCTGCGGTTTTGCTCTTGGCGCTGCTTCGTGCGCTCGGTCTGCCTTCTCGACAGGGAAGCGCAATGCTGCTCATGCTGGGCGCAGCGCTTGCCTCCCTTGCGCTCGCTGTCTCGCCTGTGATATCCGACAGATCCTATACAGGCGTAATCGCATTGGCGTTGGCATCTGCGCTCACATTGCTTGGGGATGTGACAGTTGGCGGTGTGTTCGATGCGGCAAGGATGGCGGTGCTTCCGTTGGCTGTTATCCTGCTTGCACACAGTGGTTATAGCGCGCTTGGCGATGTCTGCGCACAGGAAGATGCATGGAATGTGCAGATCGAACGTGTGGAAAGCGCTGCTGCAGCGGGCGAGGAGGAAGTGACGATACAATCCGTGCTGTCGCATTCGCGGTTTACGATGGATATTCGTCTGAGCGATGATCCGGACGAGTGGCCGAATTTCAGCATGGAGAAGGCATTTGGCGTGAGCATTCGCGGAGAATAAGACAAAGCTATCTGGCAAGGCGAATGCGGCCATTAAATATTGTATATAGACTGTTTGCATAGAATCATACGCTTATGCCGTCATGGTTCCTTCAGGGCCAATCAGGGCTGTCAACCGGAAGATGCCGAAATATATGCGAAGCGAGGGAAACTTTAAAAAACAGACAACGTTTTGTGTCCGCTTGACATTTTCATGGTGGTTTATTATAATAAAATGCATCATGCTTACAATATGCCGGAAAGGAAGAGAACGTTTTATGAGAAAAGGAATTGCATTGATCGTCGCGCTCACGGCGCTTCTGATGCTGTCCGGTTGCAATCTGATCGGTCACGATCAAGCGCTCGATGATGCGCAGGTCGTTGCGCGCGTTGGCGATGTGGAGATTACAAAGGGCGAATGGTCCGCCTATCGCGATTATATCGTCAGTTCCGATCAGAGCTATTTTCAGCAGTATTATGGGATGTCCATGCCCGTCACCGATGACATGATGAAATCCTACAATGAGACCGCGCTGGAGAACCTGATTCAGTCCACCGTTCTCAACCAGAAGGCTGAAGAGCTGGGATTTTCACCGTTGAGCGATGAGGAAACAGCCGAAGTGGAAAGCTACGCGGACAGCATGGTTTCCATGTACAAGACGCTTATACGTTATCAGAATTATCCGGATTTGGAGACTGTCGAAGAGGAACAGGCGCGTCTGGCCGCCGAGGCAGCGGAGGACGAGTCGATCGCGACGGAAGAACCCGCTGCGACGAATGAGCCCGCCGCAACGGAAGAACCTACTGCGACGGAAGAACCCGCTGCAACGGACGAACCGGCTGCGACGGAAGAGCCCGCTGCAACGGAAGAACCGACCACGACGAATGAGCCCGCTGCGACGGATGAGCCAGTTGCGACGAATGAGCCCGCCGCAACGGAAGAACCTACTGCGACGAATGAGCCCGCCGCAACGGAAGAACCGACCACGACGAATGAGCCCGCTGCGACGGAAGAGCCCGCCGCGACCGAAGAGCCTGATGC
>CAYUZP010000082.1:6795-8672 GCA_964449655.1 uncultured Oscillospiraceae bacterium | reverse complement strand
ATGATGTTTAAGATGTTTAGGAACAAGCAACTGGACAGATCATCGGCTAAAGCCTTGACATCTCTAGTAGAGAATGTTCATTCTATGGCGATACTTTCAATCGTCATGGTAAAAAAAATAGGAAATGCACTGCAATCATCTGCAGAGCGACGCCTATCTGTATTAAGATCAATCAAATTGATCGAATTGGAAGGAATCCTGAATTTGATGTCGAATCGCTTTATTTGTTATATGGTGAATTCGAATGCTGAAACGACCGGACATGCGTTTCAGCTCGCATAAGCCGAAGGGGATTCTGCCTGCGCGCACTATAACATATTGAAGCGCGATACAGGCTCTCCATGCTGCAATATTCATCCATCGCGCTTTATGATGGTAACTTGTAGTAGTGCGCAAGCAGCATAGGACAGATCCGTCGCCGGATATCATCGTTTTGACAGGCTTTGCATCCATGGGCAGTTGCTCATATAGACAGGAGGTTTTTAAATGAACACGTATCAAACACATTCCGTATGCTCCAGTGCAATCGAATACGAAGTTGAGAACGGCATCGTAACCGCATGTCGGTTTATCGGCGGCTGTAGAGGCAACACGCAGGGCGTCGCCGCGCTGGTCATCGGTATGCCCGTAGAAGAGGTGATCAAGCGGCTAAAGGGCATCCAATGCCGCAACGGCACATCCTGCCCGGATCAGCTCGCCAATGCGCTCAGCGAGTATGTCGCGCAGCTGGCGGGATAACGACGAAGCTGAACAATGTGCACATACCGTCTCGCCGGAAAATGTCAAGCCGGTGAGGCGGTTTTTTGATGTGTTGCTATGCACTTTTTATATTGCGTTTTATGAGACGTTGATAGGCAACATCGTCTCGGAAGAAAAGGCCTACGGAATCGATGAATTGATGCTGCGTGAATATGCGCAGCTTTTTCATATCACTTGTTTTATAAATCGATACTGGATTCATAATAAGGTTATTGGATGCGATTGCAGTGAAAGGCGTATGGTATCCGGTTGAGACTCGATGTGATAGAGTCTGCTTTCCATAACGCACTCCATTGAACTGTATTTCTGAAGGCGCGTCGATATGCCATCATTGAGAAGACACCGTTTCAGCGCCGCATCGCATCTCACCCAAATTGTCCTCTCCCGCAAATGAATGAATCTTTGCTTGCCTTTCCAAATCGGGAGGCGTGTTTTTATGTGGCGCATTTTCATCTTCAGGCGATTGCTGGAGGGTATTTTTTCGAAAAACATGTATAAAATGCACTCACCACTTCATGAATAGGATTATTTATATATTATATCCAATTATTTATCGATATTTCTGCTATTTTTACTATTTACTGACTTACTTTGACCATGATATACTTTTTGCAGTCGAAGAACAGCACCTCATGATTTCAAGCTGCTTCTGCCTAAGAAAATTTCAAAATTTGCAGGGCAGTGGGAAGGATGATGCAATTTCATGACAGAGATTTGCAAGGTCGTGTGCGCCAGCTCATGCTGCCGATTGAGAAAACCGACGTAGACTCTCGGCTCCTTTTCATATAGAAACAGAGCTGTGCAGAACCTGCGATTCACAGTTCAAGCACGATATCTGAGCCGTTACGCAGCGATCTGTTCAAAGCGGCCGTTGCGTCCGATATAGCTGAACGGTCTATCATAACGCGAGGATGAAGCGCTGAGGAACATTTTAATCCGGTTTCTTCATCCGGTGACATGCACAGCCTTTGGCCACAGCAAACCTTACGATTTTAAATACAGTCATATCCATGCAGAAAGAACAACAATACCACGATGATGTTATAGAGGAGGATAAAGATGGAATCGAATCGTTTCACGCAGAAATCCATGGAAGCGCTGCAAAGCGCGCAACAGTT
>CAYUZP010000082.1:0-6785 GCA_964449655.1 uncultured Oscillospiraceae bacterium | reverse complement strand
GGCAACGCGCAAATCGAGCCGATCCACCTGATGACCGCACTCGTCTCGCAGGAAAACGGGCTGATCAGGCAGCTTCTCGAGCGCAGCGGTATTCAAAACGCACAAAACACATGTGAAGATGCGCTCTCGCGTCTGCCGCGCATCTCCGGCAGCAACCAACAACCCTATGTTTCCCCCGCGCTGAGCACAGTACTCACGCAAGCTGAGGTGGAAATGAAGCAGATGCGCGACGAATACGTCTCCGTTGAGCACCTGTTCCTCGCGCTCATCGAAAAACCGGACAACGCCGTGCGCACGATTCTCTCGCAGTGGGGCATCACGAAACCCAAATTCCTGGAAGCGCTTCAGGCTGTGCGGGGCAGCGCCCGTGTGACCAGCGAGGATCCAGAGGCAACCTATGATGCGTTGAAGAAATACGGACAGGATCTCGTCGAGCTGGCAAGGCAGAATAAGCTCGATCCCGTGATCGGTCGCGAAAACGAGATCCGCAACACGATCCGCATTCTCTCACGCAAGACGAAGAACAATCCCGTGCTCATCGGCGAACCGGGTGTTGGCAAAACAGCGATTGCCGAAGGGCTTGCGCAACGAATCGTGCGCGGCGACGTGCCCGATAGTCTGAAGGATCATACGATCTTCTCGCTGGACATGGGTGCGCTGATCGCTGGCGCAAAGTTCCGCGGCGAATTTGAAGAGCGCTTAAAAGCCGTGCTTAGCGAAATCAAAGCAAGCGAAGGACGAATCATACTGTTCATCGACGAACTGCATACGATCGTCGGTGCGGGCAAGACGGAGGGCTCGATGGACGCGGGCAACCTTCTCAAGCCGATGCTGGCGCGCGGAGAACTGCACTGTATCGGCGCGACGACGCTGAACGAATATCGCAAGTATATCGAAAAGGATGCCGCACTGGAACGCCGTTTCCAGCCAGTGATGGTCGATGAGCCGACGGTCGAAGACACAATTTCGATACTGCGCGGGCTGAAAGAGCGCTATGAAGTCTTCCATGGCGTGAAGATACAGGATTCAGCGCTGATCGCTGCGGCAACGCTCTCTAACCGCTACATTTCTGACCGCTTCCTGCCGGACAAAGCGATTGATCTCGTCGACGAAGCGTGCGCGACAATCCGCACCGAAATGGAATCGATGCCGCAGGAGCTCGATGACGTGCGCCGCAGCATCATGCAACACGAGATCGAAGAGGCCGCACTCAAGAAAGAGGAAGATGCGCTGTCCCGTGAGCGGCTCGCGGTCATCCAAAAAGAACTGGCCGACATGCGCGAACGTTTCTCATCGATGAAAGCGCGCTGGGAGAACGAAAAGAACTCAATCGGCAAAGTTCAACATCTGCGCGAGGAAATCGAACGGCTGGGCGGTGAGATCGCCGAAGCAGAGCGCAACTATGACCTGAATCGCGCAGCGGAGCTGAAATACGGTCAGCTGCCGCAGCTTCAAAAAGAGCTGGCAGAACAGGAAAAATACGCTGAGGAGGCGCGTTCGGAAAGCGCGCTTTTGCGTGACCGCGTGACAGAAGAGGAAATCGCCCGCATCGTCGCGCGCTGGACGGGCATCCCTGTGGCTAAGCTGATGGAAGGCGAGCGCGAAAAACTGTTGCACCTGGATGAGACGCTGCACGAGCGCGTGATCGGACAGGACGAAGCGGTTCAGAAGGTCTGTGAGGCGATACTGCGCAGCCGGGCGGGCATTCAAAACCCGAACAGACCGATCGGTTCATTCCTTTTCCTCGGTCCTACGGGCGTGGGCAAGACAGAACTGGCGAAAGCGCTGGCACAGGCGTTGTTCGATGATGAGAAGAATTTGATTCGCATCGACATGAGCGAGTACATGGAGAAGCACAGCGTGTCGAGGCTGATCGGAGCGCCTCCAGGATACGTGGGTTACGACGAGGGCGGGCAGCTGACGGAAGCGGTTCGCCGCAAGCCATACTCAGTGATACTGTTCGACGAAGTCGAAAAAGCACATCCGGACGTGTTCAATGTACTCCTTCAGGTGCTGGACGACGGACGAATCACGGACTCGCAAGGCAGAACGGTCGATTTTAAGAACACGATCATCATACTGACAAGCAACTTGGGTTCGTCGGCAATCTTGGAAGGAATCGACGAAAACGGACAGATCTCCGCGGCGGCGCGTTCGCAGGTAGAGAGCATGCTGCGCGCGCAGTTCAAGCCTGAATTCTTAAACCGGCTGGACGAAATCGTGTTCTACAAACCGCTGACGCGGTCGGAGATCGACAAGATCGTCGATTTGCAGGTCGCAGATCTCAACCGTCGTCTGCAGGACAAGCAGCTCACGGTTCGGCTGACGGATTCGGCACGGGCATACATCGTGGCGCAGGGATACGATCCTGTGTATGGCGCACGGCCCTTGAAGCGCTTCATGCAGCGCTCGGTGGAGACGATGATCGCAAAGAAGCTGATCGCCGAGGACGTGCAGCCGCGCACAGAGCTGGTCGTCGATTACGACGGCAGCAAATTGGTGATCGATTCGGATTACACAGTCAAGTGAGTGCATCGCGCTGGGATAAACAGAAAGACCCGGGGGCTCAACGCTCCCGGGTTTTTTATGTATTAAAATGACGTGAAGCGATCAGGCGTTTTGCGCGATAGATAAACGCTCCCCCTAATCCAGCCTGAACAAAGCCCTCGCGTTCTCAGGAATCGTCGCGCCAGCTTCCTCCGCAGCGAGTACATAGCGCTCATACAGCGTCTCAAGGCGCGCCGGCGCATTGCAATACGGACAGGGCGTCAGCGATTTGAACGGTTCCTCGTCAAGCTGTCCGTACGTGAAATCTCCGGTCAACGGCAGATACACGCTGCGCACACCTGAGCAGTTCGCATCCAAATGATAGTTGCTCCCCCCATTCGGATTGCGGTAAAGCTGCAGATTCGGATCCGGCAATTCCGGCTCGTACATCTCGCGTCCCTTGTCATCCCATATGAAAACCTTTGTCTTCAATTCCAAATTGCTCCAAAGCCAAGCCATGTTCTGGCCTTCCGGATTCGCGCGGCGCTGCACACGGATGCAGGCATGACTTCCCTTTTTCCCCAGTTCCTTTTCAAACTCATCGTATATCTTTGTCTTGTTATCCGCGCCGTAACGGAAGGGTACCTCGTGCAGCAGCGTTCCGCCGTTGATTCGAATCGCGTACTCGGAGATCATCGTTCCGGATCGGAATTCGCCCACGCGGCTGATCGTGATAAATTCACCCGGCGGGGTCTCGTTATAAGGCTGCTTCTCATTGTTCAAGCCTGTTGAAATCAGCAGTTCACCGATAATCCGCCCGTCTTCAAAGATATAGAGCTTCTGCCGTAGCTTATCCACAAGCAGCGCATATTTTGTAGACGGCTGCACCTGCATTAGCAAACTTTCTTTCACATATCCATGGATCAACTGCGCATCGAGTGATTCCATATAGGCGTTTTCCGTCACCGTGCCGTCATTTGAATAGGACTCGATCAGCAGATATCCGTCTCCATCCGTATCTTCTTCCAAGATGTGGACACCCTGACTCTGACCGTGCAGCTCACCCGCTGTGTTTTCGCTGTAAGGAGTGCGGCTGATATTCGGCTGGTTGGTCGGGTAGACGTGCTCCGTCTGTCCCACATCGAGTACCATGATCGGCTGCATCATCAGATCCCAAATCGCCTGTTGATGCGCAGGGTTGGTCAAGTCATATGCGTCCGGATCCATGTCCCAAAAGCTCGTCGCGTAAGGCACGGCTTCGCTTACCGCCTGCGTCATGCTTTCCTCTTCCCATGGTATCGCCTCTTCCGGCAGCACGCTGCTCAAATCGAGCGTGTTTTGCTGCATCTGTTCCGCGCTGTCAAACACGTGGAGCGAGACAAGCCCCTGATTGCTCTCCTCCCCCCAATAATTGATCAGTTGAACCGCAACCATGTATGGTCCCTGTGCGACCGTCGTCCCGTCCGGCAACAGACCATTCCACGCAATGCGGCCGTTCCCCTCCTCGACCTGCACAGCGCCAAGATCCGCGACAACCTGGCCCGTCTCACCGCTGAGCAGCTGCAGTGCGAGCGTACCCCCCTGCGTCGTGCTGAATTGGATGTACCAGCCATCCTGGCCAGAGACGAGCGCGGCATCGCTCGAAAACACACTCGACAGCTCCGGCGCGGCCAAAGCAATGGATACCATCATAGCGGCAAAAAGCAAAACGGTTAAAAACCAAAGCGCGAATCGCGAGAGCCGTTGACAGAGCGATAAAATTGGATGAGATAATGCGTTTTTCTTCATGTCACGTCCTCTATCGAGATCATCCCGGAAGATCCATGATGTCGCCAGGTCCTACCGTTGTCTCCGGAATCGGCGTCATCTGCGCGAGATTATAGAGCAATTCGAGCGTTTGCTTGCCTGCGATTCCATCGACACTCAAATTGTTCGCCTGCTGAAAATTGCGCACCGCTGTCTCTGTCGCTGTGCCAAAAATGCCGTCCGCCTGACTGTTGAGATAACCCAAATTGCTGAGCGCTTGCTGAAGGGTCACGACCTCGCGCCCCCTGTCGTTTTTGCGCAGCGTCGTGTAAGTGACCTCAGCCGTTGGCGCGGGCGTCGGCGTCACTTCAATATTTGGTGTCAAGGTCTCCTGTAATGGATTGGGCGTTGGCGTATCACCAAAGACGACAAAGTTGTCCAGCGGCGGCGGTTCCGGCGTATTCAGCCTTTGCTGTTCGCCCGCGCTGAACATCGATTTGACAATCATGGCAATGATGATGATCAGTATCAAAATCAAACCAAACGCGATAAACATCGGCATGCGGTCTGTATTGCGCTTGCGATGGTTCTTGGAGCTTTTATTATGGGCATTTTTGTTCTTGCGAGGCTGTGCGCCGCTCTCGTTCCTCGTCTCCTCCTTGGCGGACTGCGGTCGGTAACCCGTCAGATTGGCATAGCAAAGCGGGCAGATGTTTGATCCGTCCGGAATCTCGTTATGGCAATGGGGACAATACATATTCAGCCCTCCCTTAAAAGCAGCTTAATCTCCTTCTAGTATAAACCAAATGAAAAGCATATTGCAAGTTTTTTGCAAAAATCCATTTGATTTTCACACCGGAAATGTCGTTTGACATGCCGGCAAACGATACTGTCAGGAGCTTATAATATGCTGCTTTCCTCGCCCGAGCGGCAACAGCATAAAAAGGACACCCGATCACTCTTTGATC
The DNA here is from genome assembly GCA_964449655.1 of uncultured Oscillospiraceae bacterium. Classification (GTDB taxonomy): domain Bacteria; phylum Bacillota; class Clostridia; order Christensenellales; family Aristaeellaceae; genus Ventricola. The sequence goes on along the minus strand of CAYUZP010000082.1, from coordinate 1,584 downwards.
AAGGTGTCCTTTGTCATCTTTCTGGATTTTGTCAGAAGCTCAAATTCATCAGGATCAGAAATTGATATCCCAGTAGTTGGACCAGCCCTTCTGCGGCGGCTCGATCTCGAGCATGCCGAGCTTATCAAGCATCTGCTTGCGCTGCAACTTGATGCTGCTCACATTCTCAGAGAACTTGACCAAGTTGGGATTGTCACCCCTGAAGGAGACGATGTTGCAGACAAAGAGAATGAGATTCTCGGTAGCACCGCCGAGGTCATTCTCGATGCTCACCTTATCGCCAAACTCGTAGCCATCAACGCGCCACTCGAGGTCATCTCTCGTGATCTCATCATAATCGGTGAAGAGATCAAAGTACTCCTCATAGATTTCGATGCCCGGGATGTATCCGGTGGTGAGGGTGACTTCATCGCCCCACTTCTGGATCCATACCTTGCCAATGATGTAGGAGTTGCCAGCGATCAGATCATAGGTCTGAATGCCGTCTTCATCCAAATCGAATACCGTGAAGGTGAACCACTTGCTGGTCGGGCCACCATGATCACGGAAGTGCGGGCCGAAGGAGCAAACTGTGTTGTGGCCGAAGTAGTAAGCGTTGGCAGACGGCGTATAGTCAGTCTTGAGCGTCTTCACACGCTGCGGCTTCGAGGTCTCTTTGATTCTGAGCTTCTTGAGCATGTTGCGACGAGCGCGCAGATTTTCAGGATTGTTCTCCCAGAAACGGGTCGGATGTGTGCTCAGTTCAACAAACTCCGCGACGTCGTCGCTCTGGAAGGTCACCTCGCCCTTGAAGAAGAGAATGACGATATTGTCATTGGCCAGCAGCTCGGTCGCATCGACCGGAATGCCCGTCATATGTGCATCTTCCAGGGTCACAAGATCCTCAGGAATGATGGACTCAAGGCTATCGAAGACTTTGAAATACTCGCTGTGAACTTCGATCGTCTTGTTGTTTTTCTGCTTCTTATAGGTGGTCGTCACAGTGATGTTGTTGCCACTCTTCCTGACTTTAATGGTGCCAACCCTGATCGTATTGCCAGCAATCAGCGGGTACTCATGATAGCTACCATCATCAAAATCGACGACAGTGAACATGTCCCACTCATGCGTCAGTTCCGGAGCGATGTCACGGAAATGCGGGCCAAAGGAACTCACGGAGTTGTGATCAAAGGTGTAGACATCGGGAGTTCCATTCGGTTTGAGCTGGGCAGGCGGATTCGTGTATGTCGCAGCCACGGCGGTGCCGCAGAGCAACAGCGCGAACACGCATGCTAGAACCAGAAGCTTCTTCTTCATGTTATTCCCTCCTGTAGCTTGTCTGTTTTGAGCTTCTGGTAAGATTATACAACCGTGATTGTGGCTTGTCAACGCCTAAACTTGAGTTTTTTTGCTTTAAAACCATGAAATGTAAACCATTACAGGCACCCATTTCAATGCTTTTCCTCTTGATATCGATTGGTATTTCCGCATGTCATCTCACAACTTGTCACCGCCCTGGAAATGCCGCGCAGCCCCACGTTACTTCATGCTTCATCTTTGCATCTCTTTGTAAAACACTTCCATTTAATATCTGCACTTACACAC
>CAYUZP010000081.1:0-8760 GCA_964449655.1 uncultured Oscillospiraceae bacterium | reverse complement strand
ATAAGGTTAATTTCTGGCATCTGATATTCTACGATTCGACTGTCTGTATATCTCTGCGTGATTATATGGAGCGCTTACCAAAAGCCTCCCATGTCACTTCTGACATAGGAGGCTTGATTTGAACTTGGGGATCGCCGTAAGAGGATCAGGGCTGGGTCACCAGCTCGCTTATATAGCGTATGGCATCCGCGTTGAGCAGATGATCCAATATGAGCGTCGGGTCATTATATCGGATGACGCGATCCCGGCAATAGATCGTAAAAATCCCATCCTCGCAGAGTGCGTCAGGCGCCGTATCCTCCCATTCGTCTGCGATGAATAGGGGAATCAGCGAAAGCGTGATCTCAGCACAGCCGCTCGTCTTTGAATAGGCGGTCAGGTCGTGCAGCGCGCTCTTGCATAGGCCGTCCCTTGCGTCCAAATAACGTGTGAGCGTGCGTCCGTCATCGAATGTATAATAACGCGGGGGATAAGCGTCATCCATCGGGTAGTCGCGAAGGGTGACGATGGCTAGCGCGCCGCTGTAGATCATCGTCGCTGCCGGAAAGATGTCGCTGCCTTGCCGATCATACAGCGTAAGGGAGTGCTGCGCATCGTCATCCATGATCCGGCTGAATCCGTCGACGCTGGAGATCGTGCCGGCGGTGTACCCGTTTGTGATCAGGCGATCCGCGAGATAATCGATGATAAACGCGTTTTTCAACCAGCTGAAATCGATGAAATCCTCGATCTCCGCTTCTTCGGCATAGGCGAGATAGGCATCCGATACGTGCAGCTCAATCTGTCCATCGCCCAGCAGCCGAATGTCGATGGCATCCGGATCGTTGGCGAATGAGGCGATCTCCCGATCATACGCGCGCACATCCTCGTTCTGCCTTGGATCAAAGTCCGCGGTCTGCGCGTCATCAGCGCAGGTGAATACATTGTCATACAGCTCATATATGGGCGCGAGATACAGCGTTCTGTCGCCGGACTGTTGGATCTGCGAAAACGCCCGATAGAGCGTGTCGTCTACGGTCATCACTTCATTGGGATGCGCGTTGATGTAGTACGGGTTGTGGATATCGACGTAACCGATGTCGGTTGTGAACAACCGATAGGCATCGACGGCGGCCTGTGTGTATAGCGCGGTCAGCGCTCTGTTCTCCGCGCTGGCATTCATGCCGTTCGTGCCAAGATTGTACAGCAGTGTGAAGTCGCCTGAGCAGCTCAGGTCTTCCGTGCTTTCGGCTTCGATCTCCGACCAGCCTGGTTCGGACGAAAAGAGGGATGAAAATCCATAGGCGATGAACGCCGCGCCGACGAGCAGCAATAGGACGACGAGCACCCAGCGCCATTTTGGAATGGTGCCTGGCACCTCGATCTTTTCTACCGGTGGCAGGTTTGGGGTTCGATCTCTTGCCGTACGGCCCATATCAGATCACCACCAGCAACAGCAGAATCAGGAAGATGGCGAGGATCACGCCGATCGTGATGAAGCCATACTTTGCGCCCTTCTTGCATGCTTTGTAGTTGCGATAGTAGTGGATGTGCTTGAAGATCAGCGCGGCAATCGCGCCGAAGATGGGCAGGAGGAAGGACAGCACGACCATCCAAGCGCCTCCCTTGTCATGGATGGGCGGGCTGATGAATTGGGAATCATCGGCATCGGGGTTCTCCTGAGGCGCGGGCGCTTCCTGCGCTTGCGTGGAGATCTTGATGGGCTTGAGCGGCACGCCGCGTTCGCGAACGGCTTTGTATTCTTCGATTTCCTTCTTGTTGCCGTAGACATAGTGATCATGTCCGATGCAGACGAATTCCGGCTTGTCCTCGCTGTAGTCGTGCATTGAGGGATCGTAGATGAACTGCACTTTGTTCTTTTCGAGCTGCGGATCCGGAATCGGAATCGCGGAGATCAGCGAATGCGTGTAGGGATGCAGCGGGAAGTTGAACAGCTCTTCCGCTTCAGCGACCTCGACGATGCGCCCTTTGTAGATGACGCCGATGCGGTCGGAGATGAAGCGGACGATCGACAGGTCATGCGCGATGAACAGGTAGGTGATCTGCTGCTCGCGCTGGAACTTCTTGAGCAGATTTAAAACCTGCGCGCGAATGGAGACGTCCAAAGCGGAGATCGGTTCGTCTGCGACGACGAGTTCAGGCTCCATGACCATCGCGCGGGCGAGGCCGATGCGCTGACGCTGACCGCCGGAGAACTCGTGCGGATAGCGTGTCAGATGCTCTGGCAGCAATCCGACCTCGCTGATGATGTTCTCAACCTTGCGCACGCGGTCGGCTTCGTTTTCATAAAGATGGAAGTTGTACAGGCCTTCGGAGACGATGTAGTCGACTGTCGCGCGTTCGTTCAGTGAGGCGGCGGGATCCTGGAAGACCATCTGCACATTGCGGATGACCTCGCGGTCGAGTGAGCGCGGTATCTTGCCGGAGATGCGCACGCCTTTATAATAGATTTCGCCCGCGGACAGCGGATTGACCCGGATCACGGCGCGGCCGATGGTCGTCTTGCCGGAGCCGGATTCACCGACGAGCGAGAACGTCTCGCCCTTATAGATGTCAAACGAGGCATCGGTCACCGCCTTAAAAGCGCTGTCGCCTTTGCCGAATGTGATGTCGATGTTTTTGATCGAGAGCAAAACCTCGCGGCCAAACTCGTCGATGGGGCCGTGTTCCGGGAAATGCGAAACGCGCCCTTCTGTGCGATTGGTGGTATCCGTCACGTTTTTCATCTCCCTGCTTTAAATATTGAAGGCCTTCATCAGCTTTTCATGGATGTTCCGGATGCCTTCCGGCTTTTCAACCTTCGGGGCATGCGGGTCTAGCAGCCATGTTTTGGCATAATGCGTGTCGGTGATCTTAAACATCGGCGGTTCGGCGAGGGTGTCGATCTTCATGCAGTAGGGATTGCGTGGGGCGAACGGATCGCCGACAATCGCATTGTACAGGGAGGGAGGCGTGCCTGTGATGGAATAGAGCGTTGTATTGCGTTCGGCGAGCTGCGGCATGGAGGAGAGCAGCGCCCAAGTGTAGGGATGGCGCGGATCGTAGAAGACCTCTTCGACAGTGCCCAATTCGACGATCTGGCCGGCATAGAGCACGGCGACGCGGTCGGCAATGTTGGCGACGACGCCAAGATCGTGCGTGATGAAGACGGTCGTAAAGCCGAATTCCTTCTGCAAATCCTTGATCAGTTTGAGAATCTGCGCCTGGATGGTCACATCGAGCGCGGTCGTCGGCTCGTCACAGATGAGGATCTTCGGCTGACAGGAGAGCGCGATGGCGATGACGATTCTCTGACGCATGCCGCCGGAATACTGGAATGGATAGTCGTCATAGCGCTGCTCGGCTTTCGGTATGCCAACCTTGCGCATCAACTCCAGTGCGCGTTGGCGCGCTTCCATCTCGCTGCATCCCTGGTGCTTGATGATGATCGAAGAGATCTGCTTGCCGATGGTGATGATCGGGTTCAGGGAGGTCATCGGATCTTGGAATACGGTGGCGATGCGCTTGCCGCGTATCTGCACCCAGTCCTGGTTTTCCTTGACGTTGGCGAGGTTGATCACGCATGTGCCGTGCAGCGAGTTGGGGGTTTCATCCAAAAACTGCACGCGGAAGGCGACGGTGTCAAAGACCTTGTTGCGCGCTTCATCGTCGTTGAGATCGACGCCGAGCTGCATGGCCTTTTTCAGCGCCCCGAGCAAGCGGTGGGTCAGTTTGATGCGCTTGAACAGACCATAGCGACCGACGGAGAGACGAATCTCCTTGCCGATGATCTCGTTGCGCTTCTTGGTCTCCTCGGAGATTTCGCCGGAGATCTCCTTCTTGTAACGTTCCTTGAGCTCAGCCATCCGCTTATTGTATGTCTCGGTAAAAGCGGTGTCCTGCTTGAACTCTTTTTTCTTTTTGTCCAGCAGCTCTTTTTCCTTGTTTTCAAGCTGCTTGATCTGCGCGTCGAACGCCTTGAGCTGCTTATCCGCGCTGCGGATGCGGTCGCGTTCCTTGTGCGGATCGTATGTCTGCTTCTCATTGAAGAGGTTGGTGCGGTCGAAGCGCAGTTTCTTGAGCGAAGCATCGATCTCCTCGCGTTCCTCGTCGGTCAATGTGAGGCGACGCTTCTTTTCCGACTCGAGCTCCATCATCTCCTGATAGGTTTTGGCGCCCAGCTCATACTTTGAATGGGCGTTGATCCGCGAAAGCGTGCCCTTCATTAGCGTGCGCGCGCCTGGCGTGAGCTTGACGGTGGTGTCAGACAGCTCGGGGTCGTTGAATATGATCTTGCCGTGGTCGATGAAGCCGTTGGAGTCCAGCATGCCGGCGAAGGTCTTGGTGAAGACCGACTTGCCCGAACCGGACTCGCCGACGATGGCGATGGATTCATTCTCATAGATGTCCAGCGAGATGCCGCGTATGGCGGTCAGTGTGCGGCCGCGAACGTGGAATTTGACGTACAGATCCTCGACGGACAACAAAACCTTCTTTTCGTTTTGATCGCTCATATCGGCGCCTCCTTACATGTGCGTCCGCGGGTCGGACGCATCGCCCAGATTCTGGCCGACGACATACAGCACGACGGTGATGATCGAGGCGATAGCGACGGGGCTCCAGAACTCCATCTCCCAGCCCGGCGTGACCATCGCGCCCTCTGCCGCGTAGATCAGGCGGCCCAGGGACATTTCGCTCATGCCCATACCGATATAGGAGAGGAACACTTCATAGGAGATGTAGGACGGAATCTCGGTGGCCAGCAGCGTGACGATGACCGAGGTCATGAACGGCAATATGTTCTTCATCGCGATCTTGATCGTCGAGGTGCCCAGGCATTTGGAGGCCAGATTGTATTCTCGGTCGCGAATGATGACGACTTGTGTTCGGATGAAGTAAGCGATGCCCAGCCAGCCCACGACTGTCAGCGCGAATACCATGGTCCAGAATGTCGGTGAAAAGAGCATGGCCATGACAGAGATGATCAGAACCGTCGGGACATTGCCGATGATGTTGTAGACCTCTGTCATGATCACGTCTACGCGCTTGGAGAAGCCCCAGATCGAGCCGACGATCACGCCGATGCTCATGTTGATGGCGGCACAGATGAACGCGAGGGAGATCGATATGCGCGCGCCGTTCCATATCGCGTCAAAAGTCGATTCGCCCGATGCGCCTGCGCCCAGTATCCAGTGAATGCTGGGGCCAAAGTAGCTCATGGCTTTAGCGGGCGAAAGGTGTTTGGCGGAGGCGTCCATCAAGTTGGCATAGGGGTCATATTCCACCACGCTGGGATAGACGTAGGCAAAGACGATCAACAGACCCAACAGCGCCAGGATCACGATGTTCAGCTTGTTGCGGAAGAACACGCGGAACACGCTCTTCCAATAAGAATAGCGTGGCGCTGTGATCTTTTCCGATTCCAGTTCGTCATGATTCACGGGCGCGAACAGTTCCTCTTCAGAGAGGCCGAATTGCTTATAATCCATGAACTCGTCACCTGTCTTTCGTCGTAAAGCTGATTCTGGGATCAACGGTTGCCATGAGGATGTCGCCCAGAATGATGGAGACCACGCTCAGCACTGCGTAAAATAGCGTGACGCCTACGATGACGCCATTGTCATAGCGGTTGATGGCGGTGGTCAACAGGTTGCCAGCGCCGGGAACGACGTACACGCGCTCGGTGATGATCGCGCCGGTCATGGCGGAGATTACGCTGCCCGGGATGCCATGGACGATCGGGATGGCGGCATTCTTCCAGATGTGCTTGGTGAAAATCTCGGTCTCCGACAGGCCGCTGGAACGGGCGAACTTGACGTAGTCCGAATTCATCTGATCGATCATGTAGCGGCGCATCCACTTCATCAGGTTTGCCACGGAGGGCAGGGCGAGCGATACAATCGGCAGCACATACATCAGCTTGCTGGAGGAGTCCATATCAAACAGCGTTGGCAAGCCGAGCTTGCCGCCCACGGCTTTGAACAGGAAGATGTATGCCAGACTCGGCACGGCGATGATGAACACGATGTAGATGGTGCCCAGCTTGTCCACCAGTTTTCCCTTCTTGAGCGCCATCGCAAGACCGATGGGCAGACCGAGGATGTAGGAAAGGATGACCGCTATGATGCCGATCACGAAGGAGTAACCGAGCTTGGACATGCCCCTCTTTCGTGTGCTCACGTTGGTGTAGTCATCCACGAAGCGATCCGCGTAGACCTTGTTGGATTGCAGCGAACCGGCCGCGTAAGTCGCCGTGTGCAAGTCGTCCGCGCTGTCCTCCTGCAGTCCGGTCGGGAATGTGATGGGGGAGAGGACGTAGGAACCCTGCGTCTCGACCATCGTCGTAAACACATCGATGCCGCGGTTGACCGTGTAGGATTCACCGAGCTGTATGGTCAGCATGTTCTGGTGAATATAGGGGAACTGATTGTCGAAATACAGCAGATACTTGTGCTGCGTGCCGTTGCCGATGATCGCGGGGGAGAAGACCTTTTCCGTTCCCGTGGGATTGTAGACGGGGTCATAGAGCGTAAAGGTGAGGCCGCGCTTGCCGATGTCCACGTCATCGGGCACATAGTGAATGTTGTCTATGTGGAACATCCTAGTGAAATAGTTGATCACGCGGCTGAACAGCGGCTTGTCGCGCGTGGCGTAGATGACCGCTTGACCGCCGTCCTTGACCTGTCCGTTGCGCTTGGTGTCCGCGTCAAGGCGAACGACATCATATCCCTGCGATTCGTATTCTTGGGTGAAGCGCTCGACGTATTCCGCGGCGATTTCCGAGTCCGCGTCGGCGGTGCGGCCGATGGAGATGGCGGCAGAGCGCGTTTCAGCGTCGATCTCGCCATCTTGCTCCAGCTCGCGAATGTAGTCGGCGTAGGGCTTGTAATCCACATAGCCGAAAGCTTGATAGCGACTCTGTTCGTATGTGATCCTGCTGTTGCTCGCCGTGTGGCTGTAATTGGGGTCGCCGGCGAATATCGTTTCTCTGTCCAGCATCGAGTAGACCAGCACCATCACAATGACCACCACGCATATGGCGGAGACTGCTCCGTGCAGAAGGCGCTTGAGCATGTATTTACCCATGGTTTCCGACCACTCCGTTCATGTCATGATACAGAAAGAGGGTGGATCTCTCCACCCTCCTCTGTGCGTGGTATACCATCTGATTTATAACCAGATGTAGACTTTAGATGAAGATCAGTAGATGCCGAGGTTCTTGGTCATGTAGCCATACGGATTGATGGTGTCCAAGAACGTCTGCGGATCGCCGTAATCCGGGCCCCAGCCGGAACCAGTGCTCAGCGTGAAGTTGGCCTCGTTGCCGTTGGTGAAGCGGTACGTCGCGTCAAGCTCTGTGGTTCGATCTTCAAAGGCGATCAGGTTCACGATGACCTTGCCCTCGAGCGCGCCCTCGATGGATTGCTTGGCAACGTTGGCCTGGTTGGTCGCGATCTGATCATAGCTGCCATACGGATAGTCGATATAGACCGGGTTCTCCGCGGAGATTTCAAGGCCCTGCTCGGCCAGCTCGGCGATGGCGAGTTCAAGCTGCGCTTTCGCGTTGTCGGGATTGTACCAGCCGTCAAAGCCGTCGCCGGAACCGACGCCGTCGTCAGCGTCCGGATTCCAGACGGTGATCGGATAGCCGTCCGCATCCAGCTGTGCCTGCAGGATGACGCCATAATAGGTGCCAGCCGGGAACGAGGTCTCTGTGCCGTTGATGTCAACCGTCACGTCGCTGGCAAGCGCGGCGAATGTGCCGGGCACGTAGGAATTCTTTAGTCTAGCATACTTGAGATCCTCGCCGCGGCTCTGAGCGTTGTAGGAACCACGGTCAAAGCCCATGGCCAGCGCGAGACGGAAGTGCTGGTTGAGCATCGCCTTGCGGGATGCCAGCTTCTGATCGTCCGTCATCGGGGAAACGCCCTTGCTCGAATCGTTGTAGTTGGCGAACGCGGTGCGGTTGATGTTCATCCAGCCGCAGTAAGTGGTCGCGTCGTTGTTGGAAATGTAGTGATAGAGATCGAAATAGGTGGCGTCCTCGCCTTCGGGCTTTTCCTGCTGGGCGAGCACAAGAGCAGAAGCGTTCAAACCGGTAGCAGCGATTGTGCCGGCTTTCACGTCGTTGTAGTCGCGCAGCGTGTCGGTGCCGTCATTGTAGTAGATGTTGACGTTCGGCGTGTTCACCTTGTCGGCAGCCCAATAAGCGGGGTTGGCCGTGTAGGAGGTGACCGCTTTCTGGGTGTAGTTGGTGATCAGGTAAGCGCCGCAATAGGCGATATTCGCCGGCGTCTTGCCGTAGTTGTAATCGGGCGAGGAGGCGTTAAATTCAGCGCCGAACTTGCCGCCCTGGGACTCATAGAACGCGCGGTTGAGCGGAGCGAAGCATCCATAGCCCATCATGGTGATGAATGCCGGGAATTTCTGCTCTAGGGTGTACTGAAGCGTGTAGTCATCGATCGCCTTGACGCCAACCTCGGAAAAGTCGGTGATCTCGCCGCTGATGTAAGCGTCATAATTCTTGATGCCGCAGCCGTCTGTGGAGGTCATAAGATACCCGAGCGCGTCGTTGTTGTCCGCCACGTGCTGCATGGAAGCTACCCAGTCGTCCGCGGTGACCGGCCCGATCACGCGGCCTTGCTGGTCGACCCAATCGACGCCTTGACGGATGTGGAAGGTGTAGACGAGGCCATCCTCGGAGATCTCATAGCTCTCGGCTAGAGCGGGCTGCTGCACGTTCTTGGCGTCGTACTCAAGCAGTCCGGTCCAGGTCGGCGC
>CAYUZP010000080.1:0-8800 GCA_964449655.1 uncultured Oscillospiraceae bacterium | reverse complement strand
GAATCTGCTTTATGAATACCGTGAAGTTATGAAGCGCTTACGGTATGCGCGGTTCTGTGGGAGACCGGCTGGCCATTGCATGGCCAGCCTCTTACCCGATTCTCCCTTTATGCGATGATCTCGGCATCCGCCGCGGTGTAGCCTTCAAGGGAGTTTTGCTTGACCTGTATGCACACGTACTTGAGCGCGCTGTCTGCGGAAGCGAAAATCTGCCGCTTGGCCGCGGGGGATACGCGCACGTAGTCGTTTTTCGCCAGATCGACCTTTTCGCCGTCCAGCTCCATATAGCCCTTTCCCTCGAGGATGATGTAGATTTCCTCGTTTTGCTTATGCGTGTGGACAAAGGGCACGCATCCGCCCGCGGGCATCACATTGACGCTGATCTCCGCGCCGGTCAATCCCAGGGAATCGTGCAGCTCCACACGCTGCGTGCCGCTGACGCTCACCTTTTCATAGCTTTTCATGTGCTTGACCTCCGAATCGCTGCTTATTGTTGTAACTAAATCAGTTACAACGTGAGTATAGCATCGCGCTGTCCCCTTGTCAAGCGCTTTTTTATGCAAAACCGCGCTATGGCCTAGGAAGCGCCTGTTCCTGGCGCGCGCGAAGTTCCCCGAGCAGATCGTCCAGTGTGACGCGTCTGAGCGCGTCCTCCATGGCGCTTTGCGCGTCAAGCAGATGCTGGTCAAGCAGCGCGTGTATGTTTTTCCCCACAGGACAGTCGGGATTGGGATGCTCGTGAAAGCTGAACAGATCGCCCTCGATGCAGTCGACCGCGCGGTAGATGTCATAGAGCGTGATGTTCCGCGGGTCAACAAGGAGCCTTGCGCCGCCGCTGCCCGCCTGCACATCGACCATGCCGGCCGCCTTTAGGCTCAGCAGCGTTCTGCGGATGACGACGGGATGAACATTGACGCTCGATGCGATGAACGATGATGTCACCTTGTGATCCTTTTGAAAGGCACAGATCGCGAGCAGCGTGTGCACTGCCACCGTGAAGCGCGATGTGATTTTCATGCCGAACACCTCGTCTCATTATAGCCCATTTTTACAGCACCGTCAACGGACGGCGCGCTCTTGACTTTTCCCGCGCGCACAGCGTATAATGGGGCAAATGATCAAAAAACAGGGCTTGGGATCCTGACGCGGCGAAAGAGGAAAGGAGCATACGATATGCGTCGAATTGGCGTGTTGACCTCAGGCGGCGACTCCCCGGGCATGAACGCGGCGGTCATGGCTGTGGCAAAGGCCGCGAGATACTACGACATGTCCCTGATCGGCATCAAGCGCGGCTACAACGGCACGCTCTGCCGGAGCAACAACGTCGCAGACGACATGGTGGAATTGGATTTAGATACGGTATTGGACATCGCCGACCAGCCGGGCACCTATCTGCGCACGGCGCGCTGTCTCGATTTTTTAAAACCCGAGATGCGCGATCACGCGGTCAGCAACATTCACAAGATGGGGATCGAGGGCATCGTCATCATCGGCGGCGACGGCTCCTATCGAGGCGCGATGGAGCTGTGCAAGCTGGGCGTGCCGTGCATCGGCATCCCCGGTACGATCGACAACGACCTAGCGTATACCGAGATGACCTTAGGCTATGACACGGCGGTCAATTCCTGCGTGGATGACATTCGCGCCATACGCGCCACGAGTCGCTCGCATGACCGGCCGGCTGTGGTCGAGGTGATGGGCAGGCACTGCGGCGACATCGCGCTCAAGGCAGCCGCCGCGACAGGCGCGGAGATCTGCGTCGTGCCGGAGGTGTCCTGGTCGATACAGGAGGTCGCCGACAGGCTCTCAAAGCTGATTGACGAGGGCAACCCGCGCGCGACCGTCGTCGTCGCGGAAGGCGCGTATGAGGCGATGCAGCCCTGCGATTGGCGTGATATCCTGCGCCAGACCGGCAGGCATGTCCCTGACGAGGAGGAGATCACCACCAAGCAGTTCACGCGCGTGCTGCGGCAAAAGTGCAACGCCGAGGCGCGCACCACCGTGCTTGGATACACGCAGCGCGGCCGTTCGCCGTCGATGTACGATAGCTGGTTTGCATTTGAGGCCGGCGTGCTCGCGGTTGATCTGCTGCGCAACGGCATCAGCAATCAGGTCATCGGCATCAAGGATGGGCGCGTCTACTACCTGCCCATAGACGCGGCGCTCAAGCAGACGCGCGAATTCAACCTCGCGCTGTACAACACGATCAACATGCTGTGAGGCTGAGGAAAGTGCCCGGCGATTTGCGTCGACCGGGCTTTTTGAAAACGCGTTACTTTTTCCTCATGCGGCGCTTGAGCACCTCCTCGCGCGCGACGGAGTAGCCGAAAAAGCCCATCGGCTGAACCGAAAGCGGGAAATACTCGCCGTGCGCGTAGGCGACAAGGTGTGCGCGGGACAGCGCGAGGCTGCCGTCCGGCTCAAAGAGCTCATCGCGCACATAGACCTGCAGGATTTCGCTGAGGAACATGTCGTGCGAGCCCAGAGGAATCACCTGCTTCACGCGGCAGCACAGGAACGCGGGCGCCTCCTCCAGCGCGGGCGCGGGGAAGTCCTTGAGCGTGCGGGCGTGCAGGCCCGTGCAGGCGAACTTGTCGATGTCCCGGCCGCTCTTTACGCCGCAAAAGTCCGCCGCGCGGCAGAGCGACTCGCTGATCAGATTCAGGCAGAACGCGCCGGACTGCGAGATCTGCGCGTGAGAATGCCGCTCGGGACGAATGGACACGGAGATCAAAGGCGGCTGTGAGTTGACCACGCCTGTCCAGGCGACGGTGATCAGGTTGTCGCGGTCAAAGCCCGGCTGCGTGCCGCGGCAGGAGAGCATCACGACGGGGATGGGGGAAAGGAATGTGGTCGCGCCGATGGCGCGGAAATCCGCTCGGGACATGACAAAGCCTCCTTGACGATGGATGGCTTTCATGATACGGAAAATATCGCGAGAAATCAACCGAAAACGAAAAAAAGGAAATATTTGGGAAGAAATGGAAGAAAGCTGCCGTCATATGGTGTGTCCTGTTCGATTTGGCAAACGCTTAAGACGTGGAGGGAATATGCGATGAAGAAGAAACGTTTCATGCGGCGCGCGTCTCTCATGATGGCGGCGCTGCTTTTAGCGCAGCTTTGCGCGGCGTGTGCGGTGGCGGAGGACGCGCCGCCGGTGCTCGATACCGTTCCGGACAACGTAGAGGTCATGACGCCCGCACCGACCGAGGTGCCGACGCCGCCGCCTGTGACAGCGCCGCCCGTGACAGCGCCCCCTGTGACAGCGCCGCCTGCAGATGATTTAGTGCTGCCGATCGGTGCCAAGATGTCATCGTCCGCGGGCAGCATCACGATCACGGTCACCGCCTCGGGCCGTCCGGTCATCGTGCGGCTTTTGCAGGCGGACGCCGAGGTCGTCCGTCAGCGCCTTGAGTCTGGCAGCGGAACCGTCTCCTTCACAGCGCTCAAACCCGGCACGTACAGCGTCGTGATCGATTATGAGGGCGATACGGAGGGCCTGCACGCGGTGACGATTGCCGGGATCAACGTGACTGCGCCGACCGCTGTGCCCATCGTGGCGACCGCTGTGGGGGGCGTGGGCAGCGTTTCCGTCAGCGTCACCAACGCAAGCGCCATTCCGGTCGCGGTGACGCTGCTTCGGGATGGACAGGCCGTCATCACGCAGACCATCGCTGCGGGCGTGGGCAACGTGTCCTTTGGCGGGCTCGTCGCGGGCACATACAGCGTGAAACTCGATTACCAGCCTGCGCAGTCCGGGGTCAACCCGACGGTCATCGACCAGATCATCGTCACCAGTCAGGCAGTGCCCATCTCCATACAGCAGGTCATCGGAGGCGAAAATAAGCTGACGATCAGCGGCAGCGCGCAGCCCAACACGGAGATCGTGCTGACCACGGAGCCGGCCAGCTTGAGCGCGGTCGCGCACGTGGACGCGGCAGGGCAATTTACCGCCGAGCTGATCTGTGCCGCGGGCACGTACACGGTGGTCTATGCGCAGTACGGCACGGACGTGACGACGCGCGTGATGACGTCGGGCCTGTTCGTCGTGACCGTCTCGCCGAACCTGCCGCTGCTCGAGGCCGATCCGATCTCCACATTGAGCAGCACGGTCTACGCCAAGACGATTCCGGGCACGCTCGTCAACCTGGGCACGTTAGACTATGGCCAGACGGTCATCGCCGATGAACGCGGCATCCTCTGCTTTTCCCTGCCGCACTTGTATGAAAAGGAGACGATCGTCACATTCACCGTATTCTATGGCGATAACAACGCTCATTCCTATCAGCAGATCGTGATGGTTGGCGATCCGATCGTGTATCCTCTGCTGACGCGCGGGGATACGGGCGCATACGTCTACACGCTGACGGAGCGGCTGGCGGAGCTTGACTATCTGTCCGGCGCACAGAAGGGCTATGACAGCGATGTCGTCACGGCCGTGCGCGTGTTCCAGAGCTTTAACGACCTGACCGTGGACGGCAAAGCGGGTCAGCAGACCCAGGAGGCGCTCTTCTCCGTGCGCGCGTACGCCTACTGGGAGAGCGAAAGATACCCCACGCTCGTGCGCGGTGACAGCGGGCTGCCGCTCATCGAAAAGCTGCAGGAGCGGCTCAAGGCTCTTGGGTATTACAACGTCCGCGCGGATGGCGTATTTGACAGCGCGACGCAGCAAGCTGTCCGCGAATTCCAGGAGCACAACGGCCTCAACGTCACCGGAAAAGCGGATCACGCGACGCAGAGGCTGCTCTATTCTTCATCGGCAAGACCGGCGCCCGTCACCCCCACCGCCACTCCCACCGCCACACAGACCCCAAATACCACGGCCAGCATCCTCAGCTACCGGACGCTTTACCGCAGCAACCGCTTTGACGCGTCGGTTGTGACCCTTCAGCGCAGGCTCGTGCAGCTGGGGTATCTCACAGGCTCGATGGACGGCCATTATGGCAGCGCGACCTACCGCGCTGTGCGCGAATTCCAGCGGCTCAACGCTCTTCCTGTAAGCGGCGTGGCGGACGGGCAGACGCAGAATCTGCTCTACTCCGCCGACGCGCTATCGACCTTAGGGGTAGCGGCGGGCGTATCAGTCAGCGTCACGCCAAGCGTCGCGCAGAGCGTCCGCGAACTGTCCTGGGGCGATGAGGGCGAGGATGTGTGGAAGCTGCAGATCGCGCTTCTTGAGGCGGGCTACAATCAGGTGCGCACAGCGGATGGCATCTATGGGCAATGGACGTACGACGCGGTGAGCGCATTTCAGAGGGATCACGGCTTGACCGTGAACGGCGTCGCTGGAAGGGATACGCAAAACGCGCTCTTCGGCACGGACTATTGATACTGATCTCGCGGCGATTTTGAATGTAAACTGACATATGACATGATCCTCGCCGGGCTTGCGGAGGGAAGCGCCGTCCGCGGGCCCGGCTTTTCCCGCATGGCAAGACGCTGACGGGATCACGCGCTTGACAAAAGGAGCGAACATGAACACAAAGCAATGGGTGGCAGACGGATTGCTGCTGCTGACCGCGCTGATCTGGGGCAGCGGGTTCGTCGTGGTCAAGAACGCGCTTGACAGCTTTCCGCCCGCGGCCATCATCGCCATGCGTTACGCGATTGCGACGCTGCTCACGGCGATACTCTTTAGAAAGCACCTGCGCGGCATCACGCGTGCAGACGTTTTGCGCGGCGCGCTACTTGGCGTGCTGCTCTCCTCAGGCTATATCATACAGACGATCGGCTTGCAGTACACGACCGCGGGCAAGAACGCGTTTCTCACCACGGTCTACGTACTCCTCGTGCCCTTCGGCTGCCATTTCCTGTTTGGCCAAAGGATTCGCGGCTCGACATTCGTCGCGGCGGGGCTGATGCTGCTGGGCATCGGGCTGCTCTCGCTGGATGACGAAAGCGGCGGGCTGAACATCGGCGACATGCTCACGCTCCTGTGCGGTGTGCTCTTTGCCGCGCACATCATCGCTGTGGATCGCTGCCAAAAACACACGGACACCTATGCGCTGATCGTGCTGCAGTTCGGCTTTTGCACGCTCTTCGCGCTGCTTTTTCATCTGCTCTTTGAGCGGCACACGCTCATGCGCTTTGACGCGCGCAGCGTGGGCGGACTGCTCTATCTGGCTGTGTTTTCCACGACGATCGCGATGAGCCTTCAGAATATCGCGCAGAGCATGGCGCCCGCTTCCCATGCCGCGATACTGCTTTCACTCGAATCCGTGTTCGGCGCGACGTTCTCCTGTCTCGTGCTGGGCGAAAAAATCTCCGGACGCATGCTCGCCGGCTTTGTCGCCATATTTGCCGCGCAGATAACGAACGCGCTCTCGCGGGAAAAGGGGGACGATCAGGCGCTTGACTAGCGGCTAGTGAGGAAAGATTTTGTTTGACATAAGCCTCTTGACGGCGTATGATATCCTTGTCTGATGATTTGCTTTTTCGAAGCTGAACGCGATGTGAAGCGGCTTTTCAAAGAGGAAGAGGAGGCGTGTCATGCTCATCGGCGCATTGGAAGCGAGCGGCATCAAAATGGTCTGCTCGATCGGAAATGAACAGGGGAATGTGCTGCAGACGGCGACATTTCCGACGACGACGCCCGAGGCGACGATTCCCAAGGTGGTGGAATTCATCGACATGTTCGACGTGGCCGCGCTGGGGATCGGTTCCTTTGGCCCGCTCGATCTCAACCCTCGTTCCCCCGCTTATGGCAGCATCACGCGAACGCCCAAGGAGGAGTGGTGCGGCTATCCGCTGCTCTCAGAGCTCAAAAGGATGCTGCACATTCCCGTGGCCATCGACACAGACGTCAACGCTGCCGCGCTCGCCGAGCACAGGTTTGGCGCGGGCAAGGGCCTAGACAGCCTGCTCTACGTGACGGTCGGCGCGGGCATCGGCGGCGGCTTCATCACCGGCGGAAGGCTCGTCCACGGCATGGTTCATCTCGAACTGGGGCACATGCTCCTTGCACCGGCGCCGTCTGATCCCATGCCCGACGGCGTTTGTCCTTTCCACAGGCACTGCCTGGAAGGGCTTGCCAGCGCGTCCGCCATCGAAAAGCGCTGGGGGCTTCCCTCAAAGCTGATGACGGAGGATCATCCCGCGTGGGATCTTGAGGCCGAATATCTCTCGCAGATGTGCGCCAATGCCGTTTTGTGCTTTTCGCCGGAGATCATCGTACTGGGCGGCAGCGTATTGCAGCAGGTCAACCTGCTTCCCAGCATACGGGAAAAGACGCTCGCGCTGCTAGGCGGCTATGTCGATTCTGAACGCGTTTCCAAGGAGCACATAGACACCTACATCGTTCCGCCCAAGCTCGGCGTCAATTCCAGCGTGACCGGCGCGCTGCTGCTCGGCGTACAGGCGCTCGCTCAGGCGCAGGCGGAGGGAGACCATTGACCGACACGCTCTGTTCACAATCTGTTTTCCCTGTGTCCACAGGATGGCGATATAATCGCGCCAGCGAAAGGAGTGCTTGCGAGTGAAAAATAGAAAATGGATCAAATGGGTGATTTTGTTGCTGGTGATCGTCGTGGCATTATTGGCGGCGCGGTATTTCGGGCTGTTTCCTAAGCAGGACAAGAGCGCGGGATATAGCGAGATGGCCGTGACGCAGGGCGATTTGACGACATATTATCACTTTGACGGACTCGTGCGCGCACCAAAATCGCAGACGATCAACGCGACCGCTCCGGACACCGTCGAACGCGTCTATGCCGCGCAGAACCAGCTCGTCGAGGAGGGCGACAGGCTCTATACGACCAAGAGCGGCGGCGTGGTGCGCGCGGATATGGACGGCGAGTTGACATCGTTCAGCTTAGGCGAGGGAGATGTGCTGACGCAGGGACAGATGACCGCGCAGATCATCGACATGAACCGGCTTGAGGCGCGCATCAATGTGGATGAATACGACGTCGTCGCGGTGACGCCGGGCACGCAGGTCGATGTGACCGTGTTGGCGACAAACACGCAATACACGGGCGTCGTGACGGCGCTTGACAAGAACGGCACAGCCTCGGGCGATCTTTCCTATTACACGGCGACCGTCGCACTGCCGCAGACGCAGGGCGTCTACCCGGGTATGCAGGTCAGCGCGCAGGTGCTGCGCAGCCATGTGCAAGGCGCGAACCTGCTCAGCGCGGACGCCATACGCTTTGACGAGTACAACGAGCCATACGTCTATGTGCGCGGCGAGAAGGGTGAGCCGGTCCAGCAGCAGGTCACGGTCGGCATCAGCGACGGCGTGCAGTGCGAGATCACGAGCGGCTTGAGCGCGGGCGATACGGTGCTCGTGCCCAGCGGCATGAGCCTGACCGATCTGATGGAGCAGATGCGCGACGGCGCGCAGAACTGACGGGAGGCGCGCATGGACAACAACTTTTTCTCGATGCGCGGGATCGTCAAGCAGTATGTGATGGGCGGCGAGGTGCAGACGATCCTCAAAGGGATCGATCTAGATATCGAGGAGGGCGAGTTCCTCTCTGTTCTGGGGCCATCCGGCAGCGGCAAATCGACGCTGATGAACATCATCGGCTGCCTGGATACGCCGACGTCGGGGGAATACACGCTGAACGGGCGCGCGATCCGCGATCTTGACCAAAAACAGCTCGCGCGCATTCGCAGTCGGGAAATCGGCTTCATCTTCCAGCAGTTTCAGCTTCTGCCGCGGCTGGATGCGCTCAAAAATGTCGAACTGCCCTTGGTCTACGCGGGCGTTCCGCCAAAGGAGCGCACACGCAGGGCGCAGGAGATGCTAGAGCGCGTGGGCCTGAGTGATCGTATGCATCACCATCAAAACCAGCTCTCC
>CAYUZP010000079.1:7523-8904 GCA_964449655.1 uncultured Oscillospiraceae bacterium | reverse complement strand
CACGTCCATGCTGTTAAAGCGCGATCAGAAAAAGTCATGCTTTTAACCCTGCAACATTGTCACCGTGTGAGAGCACGTGATGTAGCGCCATCGATCAAAGGATGCGCTGTTCATTCATTCACGCAGTCCTGATACAGAGGAAAACGCTCACACAGCTCAAGCACCTGTGCTTTGACAGGCGCGACAGCGCTCTCGCCCTCACGGATGATGCGCGTGATGAATTGTGCGATTTGAACCATTTCCGGCTCCTTCATGCCGCGCGTCGTGACAGCAGGTGTGCCGATGCGCACGCCGCTGGTCACAAATGGGCTGAGCGTTTCCTTGGGAATCGTGTTCTTGTTGACGGTGATATTCGCACTGTCCAGTAGCGCTTCTAGCGACTTGCCGGTCACGCCCGTGCCGGTCAGATCGAGCAGCATGAGGTGATTGTCCGTGCCGCCGGAGACGAGACGAACGCCCGCCCTTGTAAATTCCTCCGCCATCGCTCGCGCATTGAGCACGATCTGATGCTGGACCCTCTTGAAATCCTCGCCCATCGCTTCCTTCAGACAAACGGCTTTTGCCGCAATGACGTGTTCAAGCGGGCCGCCCTGCGTCCCGGGGAAAATCGCCTTGTCGATGTCCTTTGCGAACTTCTCTCTGCACAGTATGAGACCCCCACGCGGACCGCGAAGCGTCTTGTGCGTCGTGGTCGTCACAAAATCCGCATAAGGAACGGGACTGGGATGCTCGCCCGCCGCTACGAGACCGGCGATATGTGCCATATCGACCATCAGCAGGCATTGTGCTTTATCCGCAATCTCGCGAAGGCGCGCAAAGTCGATCACGCGCGGATAAGCCGAAGCACCGGCGACGATCAGCTTTGGATGCACATCGAGCGCCTGACGTTCCAGCGCGTCATAGTCGATGACCTCTTCCTCATCCGTCACGCCGTACGCGACAAAGTTGAAGTACTTGCCTGACATGTTGACCGGACTGCCGTGCGTGAGATGCCCGCCGTGCGAAAGGTTCATGCCCATCACGGTATCGCCGGGTTGAAGCACAGCGAAATAGACCGCCATATTCGCCTGCGCGCCGGAATGCGGCTGCACATTGGCGTGATCCGCGCCAAAGAGCGCTTTCGCGCGCTCCCGGGCCAGATTCTCTACGACGTCCACATATTGACAGCCGCCATAGTAGCGCTTTCCCGGGTAGCCTTCCGCGTATTTATTGGTCAGATGGGAACCCATCGCCGAGAGCACAGCGTCGCTGACAAAGTTCTCGGATGCGATCAGTTCGATATGCTCCCTCTGACGCGTCAGCTCGCCCTTCATCGCCGCGCAGATCTCAGGATCCACCGCTGCAATTGCTTTGAAATCGATCATCTCAGGATACCGCCTTT
>CAYUZP010000079.1:0-7513 GCA_964449655.1 uncultured Oscillospiraceae bacterium | reverse complement strand
GTCCCCGCACTGCGAACAGAGTCGCGCGCTTTTGCACTTTGCGCGCATCTAAGGCCGATTTCGCTTGTGAGCCTCTTCTGCGACTGATCGCCTTTAAGCCACAAGCGCGCCGACCAGCACGCCCAGAAGCGCACCGGCAAAGACCTGAATGGGCGTGTGACCGACCAGCTCTTTTAGCCTCTCCTCGTTGAGCACAAAGCCGTTTTTCACAAGATCTTCGACCAGATGGTTGAGCACGGCGGCGCTCTTCCCCGCAGATCGGCGCACGCCCGCTGCATCGTACATGACTACACAAGATACGCAGAACGAAAGCGCGAAGATCGATGAGCCCACGCCGTCGTGTATGGCGATAGCGGTCGTCAGCGCGCAGACCATGGCAGCGTGTGAACTGGGCATGCCGCCTGCGCCCAGCACGCGCGAGTGATCAAAGCGTTTGCTGATGACCAACGTGAGCAGCACCTTGAGCGCTTGCGCGGAAGCCCATGCTAGGAAAGCCGCGCGAATGGCCGGATTTCCCAGGATATCGAGGATCACCTGCACATTTTCGCCCTCCTGTCACTTTGTTCTGCAGCGAAGAGACTCTGCCAGTGCGCGCAAAAAATCGCCACGGTCACCAAAGCGGTTCAGCGACTGCTCCGCGCTGTCCCAGAGCTGCGCGGCACGCGCGCGCGAGGCGTCGATGCCAACCAACGCAGGCCAGGTCATCTTGCCGCGCTGCGCATCCATGCCGGTCTGTTTGCCCAGCTCCTTCGCGTCGCCCTGCATGTCCAACAGATCGTCGTCAATCTGAAATGCGATGCCCATACAGCGTCCAAATTCGCGAAGCGCGGCGATGTCGTCCTCGCCCGCCTCTGCGATGTATCCTGCGGCCACCAGCGGCGCGGTGAGCAGATCTGCCGTCTTGTGCGTGTGGATATAGAGAAGCCTGTCCGCGTCCGGCGCTTTATGTTCGCTGAGCAAATCGAGGCTCTGTCCGGCGATCATGCCGCAGACGCCCGCGCACTGCGCGATGGTTTTTGCGGCCAGCACGTGACCGCGCAGGTGATCCTCGTGTGCCAAAGCGTTCTGCAGCAGGCATTCATAGGCGGTGTTGAGCAGGCCATCCCCCGCCAAAATCGCGTGTCCTACCCCATAGACCCTGTGATTGGTGGGCTTGCCTCGGCGAACCATGTCGTCATCCATGCCCGGCAGGTCATCGTGGATCAGCGAATACGTGTGGATCATCTCCAGTGCCGCAGCCGGAATTTTCGCCTGCTCCACGTCGCCCCCCAGCATCTCACAGGTCGCTAGCAGCAGCACAGGACGAATGCGCTTTCCCCCCGCCATCAAGCTGTAGCGCATGCTCTCGCACAAATATCTGGGCATTCCTCCGTCCGATGGGCATTCCTCCTGTGTCTGCGGGAGAAGCGCTCTAAGCGTCTCTTCGGTCATCTGCACGTAACGGCTGTATTGTTCGTTGTAGTCCATCGCGCCTTCCTTCTTTCCGAAATCCTTGCGATTCCCGCGCTCTTCATCCTCTTCTAGTCTTCCATGTTTTCATCGATCTGTATCGGCTCAGAGCCTTTATCCAGCGGCGTGATCTTCAGTGTGCCCGCGTCGATCTGTTCTATGCGCTTGCGATGCTGCTCCAATTCACGCGTCAGGCTGTCGATCAGCTCCATGCCCTTCTCGTAGGATTTCATGGATTCCTCCAGCGAGAGCTTGCCTGTGCCGATCTCGGCAATCAGCCGTTCCAGCGTCTGCATTCCCTCTTCAAAGGAGATCTTCTTCTTCGACGCCATGCCTCTTCCTCCTCTTTGTCAGGCAACGTACAAGTTTCGCATGGTCTATCCGTCATGAGTCTGGCATGTCGCATCGGTCCTGACGCATGTCACGCGGGATTCCGCTTCCCCATCCTGAAAGCGGATCGTCACCCCATCGCCCTGAGACAAGTCGCTCGCAAATTCCACCGCGCGTCCCTCGCGCAGCACAAGCGCGTATCCGCGGGATAGCACCTGCATCGGACTGAGAAAGGAAAGTTCCTGCTTCCG
Source organism: uncultured Oscillospiraceae bacterium (assembly GCA_964449655.1). Lineage (GTDB taxonomy): Bacteria > Bacillota > Clostridia > Christensenellales > Aristaeellaceae > Ventricola. The sequence goes on along the minus strand of CAYUZP010000079.1, from coordinate 5,483 downwards.
TTGGGCGAGAAGCGCGGCTTTTCGCTCCAACAGGGTTGACGTGATATGAAGCAGATGCGCGCGCAGGTGTGCAAGCCGCTCGCATTCCAGGGCAAGCCTGTTTTCGGGCTTATGCGCGTCCATACGCGCGCGGCATGTCTCAAGCGTCGATAGCCGATCAGAGAGCACATGCAACGCCGCATCGCGCAGCGCGCTCTTCGCTTCCACAAGCCCCGCGATGAGTTCATCACGCCGCGCCACCACGCATTCCGCCGCAGCGGACGGTGTCGGCGCGCGTAGATCCGCCACCATATCGCACAGCGTCACATCCGTCTCATGCCCGACGGCAGAGACAACGGGCTTTTTGCAAGCCGCGACGGCGCGAACGACCGCTTCTTCGTTGAATGTCCAAAGATCCTCCATCGAGCCGCCACCGCGCGCGACGATGATGACATCGACCTCGCTGAGCGATTCCAGCGTATGCAGCGCCGCGATGATCTGCTCTGCCGAGCCCGCTCCCTGCACGCGCGCAGGACAGAGCAGTATGCGCGCCTCGGGATCACGGCGCAGCGCGACATTCAGTATGTCATGGATCACCGCGCCCGCCGGAGAGGAGACCACGCCCACCGTATCAGGCAGAAGCGGCAGGGGACGCTTTCGCGATTCATCGAACAGCCCTTCGCTCGCGAGCTTGTCCCGCAGCGCGATCATTCGCTCAAAGAGCACGCCGACGCCCTCCGCGCGCAAACTGTCCGCGACGAACTGCACCTGACCGCTTCGCGTGTACAGCCCGACGCTCCCCGTGGCCACAGCGCGCATGCCATCAAACGGCGCGATGCGAAGGCACTCCACGTCTCCTGCATACATCACGCAGGAAATCGCGGCCTGTTCATCCCTCATCGTAAAAAACAGCATACCGCTCGGGTAGAATTTCAGATTGCTGATCTCGCCCTTTAGCTCAATGCCATGCAGCATCGGATCGATCTGAAACATCCTGTGCATATACTCGTTGAGCTGCGAGACGCTCAGCGTCAGCCTGCTCATAGCGCCAGCCTCGCCGCCTGCAGCGTATTGTGCAGCAGCATAGCGATCGTCATCTGCCCGACACCGCCCGGCACAGGCGTCAAATATCCGGCCACCTGCTGCGCGCCTTGTGCATCGACATCGCCCACAAGGCCTGTGTCCGTGTGGTTGATGCCCACGTCTATGACGACAGCGCCGGGCTTGATCATGTCCGCTGTCACGAAATTTGGCTTGCCGACTGCGGCGACAAGGAGATCCGCCTCCCTCGCGATCTCTGCCAAATGCTGCGTGTGGGAATGGCAGATCGTGACCGTCGCGTTTGCCGCCAGCAGCAAAAGCGCCATCGGCTTGCCGACGATGTTGCTCCGCCCGATGACGACGGCGCGCTTGCCGCAAGGATCGATGTCATAGGCCTCTAGCAGCTTCATCACGCCCAGCGGTGTGCAGGGCACAAAGCCCGGCTGCCCGCAGAGCAGCCGTCCGGCATTGACCGCGTGAAAGCCGTCTACGTCCTTGTTGGGATCGATGAGCCGCAGCACGCACGATTCATCGAGTCCACGCGGCAGCGGAAGCTGAACCAGCACGCCGTGCACGGATGAATCCGCGTTCAGCGCAGCGACGGTCTCATTCAGCCTCTCCTGTGTGCAGCATTCGGGCAGCCTAATGACGCTGGAGCGAAAGCCCGCCTTTTTGCAGGCATTCTCCTTGTTGCGCACATAGATCTGACTGGCGGGATCCTCGCCTACCAGCACGACAGCCAAATGCGGCGTCACACCGCCCGCGATCATCTCCTGTGCCTCGCGCGCGATGCGCTCCTTCCACTGCGCAGCGACGCGCCGTCCATCGATCGTTATCATCGGTTCCCCTCCATTGGATTTTCGTTTCGCCCTGCAGCCTCTTTGATCCCCTGCGATTGCGCGCAATCATGCGCCAAGCGCTCATCTCGGGCGAAAAGCCTGTCCGCACAGAGCAGCGCCACGCCGACGGCATTGTCCCCCGACAATTCAGGTCTGGCAAAACACAGTCTGCACGGCAAACCTGTCCTCCTGGCGCGGTGCAGCAGCATGTCCCTAAGGAGCATAGAGGACGAAACACCCCCGGCCAACAGCGCCTGACGACATCCGGTCTTCTCGCATGCCGCCTCGATCATCCTCAAAAACGTACGGCAGAGGAAGTCAAACACCTCCGCAGCGATCTGCTCCGGCGCGATATCGCCGCGCTCAATCAAGCGTTCCGCTTTCGTCTGCGCGCCGGACATGCAGCAGTTCATCCCCTTCACGCTGACGCCGAGCAGCCCTTTCGCCTGGCCGCGCATGGCAAGCCGCTCCACTTCCGGCCCTGCTGGAAATCCCATGCCCAATTTTACGCCGATCCTGTCCACAAGCTGCCCCGCGTGAAGATCGACGCTTCCTCCCAAAGGCGTCAACGCCCCCGCCTCGCACAGCAGGATCTCCGTCGTGCCGCCCGAGAGATGCAGCGCGAGGAAAGGGCTTGCGGGATCGATCCCGGCATCGACCATCGCCGCGCGCACGTGCCCTTCCTGATGACTGAAAGAATAAAACGGCACGCGCAACAGAGCCGCCGCTGCACGCGCCAGACTTTCACCCGCCCGAAACACGGGCATATACGACGTTGCCACGGAACGCGGCCGCACGCTCGCGCCAATCGCCGCAATCCGAGGCGCACATCCCGCGCTGCGCTCCGCATCCGCCATAGCGCTTTCGATCAAATCGGGCAGGTTTTTGACGTGCTGAAAGAGCGCCTCGGACTGTCTCAGCCCGCGTCCCCCTTCCTGCACGGCAAGCAGCCTGCGCGCGGACGACAGGATCTCCCCTCGCGCGTTGACCAGAGCGGCCGATGTCGTGTAGCAGCTCGTGTCGATGCCCAGCACTGCGATCATGCCTGCGCCGCCAGCTTTCGGCTGATCGTTCCCAACACGCCGTTGACGAACGGACAGGATTCCTCGCTGGAAAACTTGCGCGTCAGCTCGACCGCCTCGTTGATCGCCACCGCGATGGGCAAGTCGGTATAGCACATCTCATACACGGCGAGTCTCAACACCGCCCGATCCACGCGCGACAGGCGATCTAGCGTCCATCCGCGCAGACAGCCCGCGATTTGCTCGTCCAGCTCCTGCGCGTGCTCATATACGCCGCTCACCATGCTATCGATATACTCCCTGTCTTTTTCGTCCGGAGTATAATCGATCAGTTCCGCCAGTGACTGCGTATCGCCGTCCACGCCAAAGAGCTGTTCAAAGATGAGCTGCATCGCAGCCTCGCGTGCCTCATTGCGTGCCATCGTCCATCTGCTCCGATCCGTATGATCATTATGATTCCATCTCGTTCGTGCGAAATTTCAAAAATGATGCGGTATCGCGATCACGATCTCACGATACCGCGATGATCTGTTGTGTTGTCCATCGTCATCAAATGCTGATGTGATCGTTCCTGCGGCGCAGTCGCCATGCGATGCTGCTCATGAATTCCCTTTTATCCTTCACACCGCCGATGAACGCGCCGATCAGGCAGCACAGCGCCACCAGCAGCGTCTTGCCTACGCCGATGGTCAGAAAAAGCACGGCGATCAAAAGCCCCATGAGTGCACCAAACAGCGCGCAAGGCACTGTGCCCGGCGTCAGCATCCGTCTGAGGAACGATTCGATGTCCATCATGCGTTCTCACTCTTGTCCTGATCCTCGGCATCGGCTTTCATCACCGTGACCTCGGCATCGGGCTTTGTGCCCTCGGGCGCGTTGGAAACGACAACTTGATCGTCGTTTGAACCGGTCTTATCCTCGTCCTTGGTCTGTGCCCCAGCCGTTTGGCCGTCATCCGCCTTGGCATCGGCGGTTGGCTTGGCCGCGCTGGGCAGCGCATCCACAGCCAAGATTGTGCTCGGGATGGCAAACGGGGACTTCATGATCTCCTCCTCGGACACCGTGACAGCGCCGTCCACGAACACGCGCACTTCCTTCACCACGATGCCAGCACAGGCTTCAAGATATTTCTTGAGCTGTTGCTGCAGCGAGGAGATGGCCATCGGCATGCTGATGTCGGACTGAAGGATGATGTGCACATCGACGCGAACGGTCTCCTCGTCGCTGAAGAGCGAGGATGTGACGACCTTGAGCTCCGTGTGCTCGCCCAGGCAGCGCTGCACGAGCGTCTCGATGGCTTTCAGCGATACGCGCACCATGCCATTGTCATTATGCTGCACGGCAAATGTGCTGGATTTTTTCTTGTTGCGGGATGGGATCATGACGCCAATGAGCAGCAGTGCCAACAGCACCAGCACGACGCATACGACAATCAACACGATGCGCACCTGAAGCGTCATGCCGTTTTGGCTCCAGCTCTGCAGCAGCGAAGCGATCGGCAAGCCGACCGTTCTGCCATCGAAGCCCGCGCTGTCCGCTGCCAGGTTGACGTTTCCCGTCACCATGCCCGCCAGGCATGCCGCGCACAAGAGTGTCGCCAGCGCGTAAATGAAGATGAGGATTCTGTCTCTTACAGGATGCTTCACGGATATTCCTCCTTGTTTGTTCTATCGTCCAACGGCTCCTCGCCGTAAACGTCCTCGTCCTGATGCGGTTCTTCCTGCATGTCATCTTCCGGTTCATACTCGCTTTCAGCGGCTGTTTCATCCGCAAAGATCTCCGCAACCAGCCGCTTGCTTTCATCCTCTTCATCCTCGCCATAGATCGGGTTGCGAATGTCCACGTGTGCGTTCTTCTCTGAAGGCGTCTGTTCCGCGTCCGAATCGAGATCCATCGCCAACTTCTGGCTCTGCTGCATTTCCTGATTCTCTTTTTCAAAACTCACGCCGACGACATGAAGATCGACTTTTTCCACATGCAGCCCGGTCATCGACTCGATCGATTTGCGCACGTTTTCCTGCACATTGCGGCCCACTTTCTGTATCGGCATGCCGTACTCGACCGTGACGCTGATGTCTGCGCAGATCTGGTTGCCAGACATATCCACTTTGACGCCGCGCGGTATCCTGCCTTTGGTAAGCATGCTGCTTAGGGAGGCGCCTGAACCGGAAATGCCGGATATGCCTTCCACCTCGGTCGTGGCGACGCACACAATCGTCGCGATGACCTCGCTGGCATAGTTGATCTGGCCATTCTCCGGCTCTCTTTCCGCGTCCAAGCTCGCGTTGTCGCTCATCTCTTCAAACACCTCCTTATGGAACCTCATTAGTATACCAGATTTTTTTGCGCTATACAATTCTTCCGGGCTATTTTGTTGCAGGGAAATTCACAAAACGCGCCGACCGGCATGAAATTTGTCTATAAACCCTGTGGCGCTTGGCAAAGATCAAACCGCTTCGATGTTCTGAAATTCTCGCCATTGCACACCATGAAAGCGCAATCAGACAAAAAAGGAGCCTAGAAACGACGTTCTCAAGCTCCTGCGCTTTTTATAGTGAACGTCATAAAAAATTTCACTTTAAAAGTGCTGTAAAGTTTGTTA
>CAYUZP010000078.1:2125-9025 GCA_964449655.1 uncultured Oscillospiraceae bacterium | reverse complement strand
CGGTTCCCGCGGTGCAGCGCTACGGCTATGGCTTTGTGCAGGGCGCAAACGACGCAGCTGTTGAACTGGGCACACCGATTGAGATCAAGTATACCTATGGCGGCAAGTTTGAGGGCGACGCCAGCATCACAGCGAACATGGAAGGCTGGTATTCCACCGGCACAGAGATCGTGTTCGCCTGCGGCGGCGGCATCTACACCTCCGCGGTCGAGGCGGCGCTGGCGCACAACGGCTACGTCATCGGCGTGGACGTCGACCAGCATCCCGTCGGCGAGAACGGCGTCGCGCAATTGGGCTGGGCCTATAACCCGTTTGTGACCTCCGCCATGAAGGGCCTCAAGAACGCGACCGAGGCGGCGCTCACCAAGGCGATTGACGGCACATGGAGCGATATCGGCGGCAAGATCGAGACGCTGAACCTGCAGGCGGGCAACTATGTCGGACTGCCGACGGCCGAGGAGTCCTGGGGATTCAAGACGTTTACCGTTGAAGAATATGAAGCGCTGCTCGCGGGCATCTCGGACGGCAGCATCGAGGTTTCCGCGGACATCTCCGTTGAGCCAGAGGTTGACGCCTCCGTGCAGTTTGAAATCTACGAGTGATCCCGCGCGATACGGCGAGGCGTTCCGCTTGAAGAGGCGGAGCGCCTTTTTGTGTGCCCGGCGGCGCGCGTTTCTAGCGGGAGAAGGGCCCGAATTCGCTCGGCAGCGGGAAGGATATAGTAAAAAGGCGAGGAGTCCACGGTAACGCGGAATCTGCATGAAGCCGGATGCGGGGAGAGATACTAACCCCGCGGGCATGCGAAGCTATGATGTGAAACAGGGCTAAAATAAGATCTATCGTGGGAAGTCGGAAGAGTCCATGGTACCGTCGCGGCCCACGGCGACGGGAAGGGAGGAGCCCTTGGAGGCAGTGAGTCGATGAAATCATGACAGGCATGGAAGATGGCCCTGAGGGAGTAACGAACACCGATGCCGGAATACTGGCATGGGGCGGATAGCGGCAAGCCCAACGATGAACACAGCCCTCACAAACTTGATCACAGACCACTGCCTCAGGCAGCATGAACATGAAAAAGCCAGGACTTTTCGTCCCGGCTTGCAATCACTGAAAATGTCTGACCTTCCGGCATCAGTGAATCTCGATATAATGGCCGTCGTCGACTTTCGGCTGCTCGACAGCCTTCGGAATGCTCAACTTGAGCACACCGTCCTCAAAGGCGGCCTTGACATCCTCCTGCTTCACGTGATCGCCCACATAGAACGTGCGCTGGCAGGCGCCCATGAAGCGCTCGCTGCGAATGACGCGGCCATCCTTTTGCGTATCGTTGCTCGCGCTGCGCTCGGCCTTGATCGTCAGATAGCCGTTCTTCAGATCGGCCTTGATGTCTCCCTTGCGGAAGCCGGCCAAATCCATCTCGATGACATAGCGGTCATCGAACTCGTGCACATCGCAGCTCATCAGTCCCTGCGGATGGGCCGCATCTCCCCGGCCGATCATCGGCGTGGTGATCATATCGGAGAACATATCGGAGAAAACATCAGACAGCAACATAGCGATCCCTCCTGCATGATAAGGTCATAGATTTCGTTCAAACGTTCCGAAAAGCGATGTCTTTTTGTCCTCTCTTTCAAGGACAGCATGATTGTATCACGCTTTGTTGGCACTGTCAAGTGTTTGCTGCTAATTTGTTTTTGATATATAATTGATCTAAAATACGCATATTTTCTAGCTATTCTTGCATTATTAAATATACTTATATATCTATTTCCTTTGACTATCTTTGATTTTCGTGAAGTTCTTATAATTTATTGCGGTGTATTTTATGAATTCGGACACGTGGATCAGATGAGGAAGAATTCGCTGACCAGCACGACCAGACAACAGGCAATGGCGACGGGAAACAGCCCCGCGCCGCGCCATGCGAGCACGCTGCCCACGACGAGCGCGAGCGCGCCTGCGATAGGCGACTGCGTGGATTGCACGATGGCGGGAAAGGTCATCACAGCGAGCGTCGCGTAGGGGACATAGTGCAGGAAAGAGCGAATAAAGCGGTTGCGGATCGGCTTTCTGATCAGCGTCAGCGGCAGTACGCGAATGAGATAGGTGACGCCCCACATGACGAGGATATACAGATTATTGCGCATGCGCGTCAGCCTCCTCTTCCTTGACGGGGAACAGCACAGCGGCGATCGCGGAGAGCGCGACGGTCAATAGGATGATGCGCGTACCGCTTGAAAGATGACGCGTGAGCGGCAGGACCGACGCGGCGAAACTCAGCGCGAAACCGCCCAATACCAGTCCGAAAACGACCTTGTCCTCGCGCGCAGGCGGCACGATGATCGCCAGGAACATGCCATAGAGCGCGACGCTCAGTGCGCTGACCGCGCGCACAGGCATCAGATTGCCCAGCGCGATGCCGAGCGCCGTGCCGAGTGCCCACGGGGGAACCGCCGTGAACATCACGCCATAGCAGTAGAAGGGGTCGATATCGCCAGGCCTCGCGATCGTCACGCCGAAGATCTCGTCGGTCACGTGCAGTCCGATGAAGAACCGGTGATAAAAGGGCATGTCCGGCGCGAACCGCTGCGTCAGCGCACAGCTCATCAGCAGATAGCGCGCGTTTGCGACGAGCACGATCAGCGCGAGCTCCATCAGGCTCGCTTGCGCGGCAATGGACGTGAAAGCGGCATACTCTCCTGCGGAAGCGGTGGTCAAAAGGCTGGCGACAAACCCTTGAAGCGGCGAGAGTCCCGCGTCCCTCGCGGTGATGCCCAGTGAAAAGGCGACGGCGAAATACCCTAGACCTATGGGGATGCCGTCACGCAGGCCGTCGCGAAAAGCGCGCGGATGGTCAAATTCCAGGTAAGTACTCATGAATATACACTCCTTTGCAGCTTCCCGTAGTATAACAAAAAGAGATAGCAAGCGCAACAGAGAATCCACACAGCGCTCCCATGAATTGGGCCTCCACCCGTCCCGCCGCTTCCCGCGCAAATCAAAAGCGCCTGTCAAGCCAAACGATTGCGGCCCGACAGGCGCTTCTTGGTCTAAACGCTGCTTTCCTTCTTTTTCCCTTCAGTGTGTCATTTTTTTCGCAAATCGCGCGCGCATCAGCGGCTTGATGCCGCCCGCCCCAAGGATCTCCATCGCCTGATCGCCGAGCTTTTCGCAGGAAAGCTGCTTTCCCGTCTCAAGCACGGTGACCACGCCATCATCAAGATCGATGTTCAGCGTCTGTCCCGTTTTCACATGCTGGTTGATGCCTTTGCAGACGATCGGCATAAGGCCGAGATTGACGGCATTTCTGAAGAAGATTCTCGCGAATGAATCCGCCAGAACCGCCGACGCGCCCATGTTCAGCAGCGCGATGGGTGCGTGTTCACGGCTTGAGCCGCAGCCGAAATTGCGTCCCGCCACGACGATGCCGCCTTTAGGAAAGTTCGCCGCGATGTGCTCGTCCACGCCGCTCAAGCAGTGGCTGCCGATCTCCTTGGGATCGGTGAGCGCCAGATAGCATCCAGGATAGATCTGATCCGTGTCGATGTTGTCGCCCAGGACAATCGCCTGCCCTGTCACCTGTCTGTTCACGATGAGCACCTCCTGATCTCAAAGGAATTCGCGCGGGTCTGTGATGTACCCGTTGACCATGCTGGCGGCAACGGTCGCGGGGCTTGCAAGGTACATCAGCGCTTCTTTAGAGCCCATTCTGCCGGGGAAATTGCGGTTTGTGCTGGTGATGCAGACCTCGCCGGGGGCCAATATGCCCTCATGCGCGCCTAAACATGCGCCGCAGCCGGGCGTCGTGATGGTCGCGCCGGCTTTCATCAGATCCTCGATATATCCCTTTTTCATGCATTCCAGCATCACCTCGCGGGAAGCCGGCACGATGATCAGCCGCGTATACGGTGGGATGTGCCTGCCGCGAAGGATGTGTGCCGCGATGGCGATGTCCTCCGTCCTTCCGCCGGTGCAGCTGCCGATGTAGCCCTGATGGAGATCGACCCTGCCCTGTGATACGACGCTTTTGAGCGTGTGTACGTTTTCGACGCTGCTGGGACAGGCGAGGAGCGGCTCCATTTGGGAGACGTCAAACACGAATCGCTCGGCATATTCATAGCCGGGGTCCGTAAACTGTATCTCAAAATGACGCACGGCGCGCTGCGTGACATAGTCTATGACCGGCTGATTGGGCTGCATGTAAGCGGTCTTCGCGCCCATCTCGACGGCCATGTTGCAGATGACCATTCGTCCCGCGACATTCAGCGAATCGACATAGCTGCCCGTGAAGTCGATGGCCTTGTACACCGCGCCGTCCGCGCGGATTCTGCCCAGTACGGCGAGCACGACGTCCTTTGGATAGACGCCCTTTGGCGCTTCTCCCTCAAGGCGCACCTCGATGACCTCCGGCACACGAAACCACAGTTCTCCGGTCATCAGTATGCAGGCCATATCGGTCGCGCCGCAGCCTGTGCCCATCGCGCCGAAAGCGCCGTGTGTGGTCGTGTGGCTGTCCGTGGCGACGACGATCATGCCGGGATAGATGACGCCAGATTCGGGCATGACCTGATGACAGACGCCGCAGTTGGTGTCAAAATGATATTTGAGCCCGTTTTTTTGAGCGAATTCGCGCATTTCCTTGTGGTTTGACGCGCTCTTCACGTCCGGTGTAGGCGCATAGTGGTCAAAGACGAACGCACAGCGCGTGTTATCCCAGACCTTTTCGCCGCCCATCTCGTAAAAGGCATAGACCGTCTGCAGGTACAGATCGTTGATCTCCGCGAAATCGACTTTGGCGGTCACGATTTCGCCGGCATGCACCGACGCCCTGCCGCTGTTCTTCGCCAGTATCTTCTCAATCGCGTGCAAGCTGATTCCCTCCCGTCCATTTGTATATCGCATATTGTATACGATATTCAATCTGTGGCTTCATGATAACACCGCGCATTCGATTTGACAAGCCAGGCGCGCCGCTGTGAACGGCATGGACGTCTCCTCGCTGCTGCAGCGGCTCGACGTGATGCGCGATTCCCTCGACACGACGAGCCGCGAGGACTATGAGGCGCTGAATGTGGACATCCACATGGGCATCTGGACGGCCTCGGACAACGAGCGCTTAAAGATGTATCTGATGGAGCTGTGGAACGGCCCCAGCACGGGCAACCTGCCTTCAGAGTCCCTGCAGCACTACAGAAATTCGACGTTTGAGCACATCTCGATTCTCCATTTCATACAGGATAGGGAGCCCGAAAACGCAAAAAAGGCGATGACACAACACATCGCCAGAAGCATGCAGAACGTATTGAAGCGCTACGACTAAGCGGCTGTGCTCATGCGAGGTGGCATAGCACAAGTGGACAAAGGAAAAACCCACAACGAATATCGCCAACGTTGTCAAAAATTTCCTCGCTTGAAAGCTGCCTCGTTCGCGGGTTCCGTGACCCGTGCTTTCGCATAAAAGCCATGATATATCGAACAGGATGCGTGAAAAAATGAGGAGGGCACAGAAGGACAGGAGAATTTCCGGGAAGAACATGAAGCAGAAGGCTGGAGGTTTCAAAAGCCGCGATCATTCAATCATGAAGGGAATTGGGGATTCAGGCATACTTCGTACATTCCGGTGTTTTTGTATTCTGTTCTGTCGTCAGCGCCGCATTCCGGCCGGCTTCTGTGCCAACTTCGTTGTAAGCCTGTTGATAATCATGATACTCATCGAGCATGAGGCCGCGCTCGCGCATATCCGCGAAGGAAGTGGAGACCATGCTCACAGCCTCACGGGAAGCCGCCAACTCATCCTGCAGGGTGATCATAGCATCGTAACGGCCCAGATCGCTTTCGTCGTTGCATCTGCCGATGCGGATCATCAGCAGTTGTTCTACCCCTGTCTCCTGCATTTGGGCCAGCATTGCATCGAACATTGCCGTGTAACTCTCAGCGCTCGTGCCGCTGTCACCGTCCGTTTCGCCCTGACACCATGCACAGAACACGTGGCGCACTGTGTATCTGTTCTCAGCGAGCCATGTCCTTGCGGCACTCAATCGGTTCAATGCGTCATCGAGAAAAGCGCTGTTCGGCTGCCATTGAGCAATGCTGCTTCCGCCTTTAGATGCGCAGACAGCCACAACAGGTATACCGCTCTTTGCACGTATGCCATCCATTTGACCGCCATAAGTATCGCAGATACCTGTCGCTGTGTTTTCGTTGACGCCGAAGGGTTCCTCAATGGGATACAGGCGAGTCGAGTCGCTGACAGCGCGAAACTCCCAACCCGCGCCATCGATGACCTTGGGTGGGCGCTGAGTCCATCTGTGATTTACCTTGCCGCGACCGGCCATGTTGGACTGTCCGGCAAACAGGATCAGATCGACTGTTTTCTCTTGCTTTGCTGCTTTAACCTCGACGACAGGCACTCCGCTGACTTTTTTGATTTGCTCGATTGATGTAGCTGTGCGAAACCGTTTCGAATCACTTTTGATCATTTCTTTATCTATCCCCGCGCGTTCTGCCGCCCGCTTACCCATTTGGTATTTCACGGTCATGCGCCTCCACTCATCGCTCATCTTCATACCGTTCAATACAACCCCCCGACCAGGAGAGGGCTTTTGTGTGTTTGATGGGTTCATGTTGTGGATGCCATCTGCGCTTTCAGCGCGCTGACCTCGGAGAGAGGAAGACCGCTGACCTCGGAGACCTGCTCGGGGGACATGGCCATGTGAAGCAGCCTCTTTGCGACTTCCAGTGCGTTTGCATGTCTGCCGTTCTTTTCGCCGATCGTAACGCCCTCTGCGCGTCCTTCTGCGCGTCCTTCTGCACGACCCTCTGCGCGTCCTTCGGCGCGACCCTTCTTTTCACCGATTGCGATGCCTTCTTTGCGCCCTATCTCTATCCCCGCGCGTTCTG
>CAYUZP010000078.1:0-2025 GCA_964449655.1 uncultured Oscillospiraceae bacterium | reverse complement strand
TTTTCACCGATTGCGATGCCTTCTTTGCGCCCTATCTCTATCCCCGCGCGTTCTGCCGCCCGCTGATCCATTTGGTATTTCACGTACATGCGCCTCCACTCATCGCTCATCTTCATCCTTCTCACTGCCTGTTCGATCATGAGGATCAATTCGTTCGTGGTCGTTTCTACGGGGAACGATGCCGTGTCATTCATATATGTGAGCAGTTCCCGCAGTTCAGGTGTGATGCTGCCGGAGCTGCTGGTGGATTCATCCGATCTATCCGCGGGGCCTTTCGTATTGAAGAAGATCTTATATGCGCCATCGGAGAGATCGCGTCCGGTCTCAACGCACGTGCTCCTGAATGTGTATCGCCACAGTCCAGCGCCTATAGGATCGTATTTGCAGATGAAGATCACGAAACTTGGCCTGAGCTGGTCGTACTGCACACCGCGCAACAGCTGTGAAACGTCGATATGTGATTGATACAGCCGACTGCGCTGGGGCAAGGCCGTGTCCTCCGTGGCCTGCATGTCGATGGAATAGACGGTCGTCCCATCATCAAGATACGCATCAAGGCGCACGCCGCGATGATCGTAATAGCCGGTCATGGTCTTCTGCGTCACAGGCTGAACGGATTCGGGCTTTATGTCCTGCTCAGAAGGATGCTGGGTCGCTGCCTGCTGTGCGATTTCATCGATTTTTGTGTTTTCGTCAAACGGGATATACTGCACGCGCTGAATTTTGCGGCCGGGCAGCAGCACTTCGAGAAGCTTGATACACAGTTCGGGATCGCTCATCACCGCTGAAAACATGATGTCCGTCGTGATATCGACATGGGACAGATCGAGCATGGAGAGACTGGGTTCCATCGCCGCTTGCGGCTCTGACGGCCCGGAAACCGCCGGTTGATTCATATCCTTCACCTGATCCGCCACTTTGCTTGCCTCCGTATCGAACTCCTTATTTCTGCTCAACGGATTTTTTTATCCATTATATCATGTATCCGTTTCTTGATCAACTGTGCTGTTGGCATTCTCGCTTTATGCACGACTGTACTTTTGAACAGACCGTCAAATAACAGTTGATAAGACTTTTGCTGACAATTCACGAAGAAGTTTATATTCCAAATTCAATAAAGCAGCAAAGGAGAAACGACCCCTTGCTGTATGGCCAAGATGTGCTATAATGATAATATATGAGGAGGTCGGAAATGAGCGCAAGAGCAATGAGAGCATGGCTGCTGTCTGCGGCATGGATGGTCTTCATTTTCATCATGTCCGCCACGCCGGGCGATCTCTCCGGCAAGGAGAGCAAAGCCGTCGTTCAATTGGTGGTAAACGCCATTGAGACCGTGACGGATCACAGCGTACCGCTGGAAGGCCGTGCGTTTTTGGAATTCATCGTTCGAAAAGCTGCGCACATGATGGAATACGCCGTGCTATACCTGCTCTACCGGCATGCGCTGTTGCTCAGCGGGAACCGTAAACCTGCAATTGCCGCTTTGCTCTTGTGCGCCGCATACGCTGTCACGGACGAATTCCATCAAGGCTTTGTTGACGGCAGAGGATCAAGCCCCATAGATGTGCTGATTGACACAGCTGGAGCGGCGCTCGGCGCATGTGTGGCATTTTGTGCGGCAGAGATTCGGGAAAAACTGTGCGATCATTTGCATCAAGGCTAGGTGTGACGCTGAGCTTGTTCTCGAGGATGACGCGATCAATCACGATGACCTCTAGAATATGAAGAAGTTGAGCACGGATAGCGCGTAAGTCCGTTGCAGCTTTTTCTTCAGCGATATCAATTTCTGAGAAGGCCGATGATTAAACGGCTCATGTAATAAAACTTTTCAGCCTGTTCAGGAACGCTGTTTGCTTGGTGAGCGGTTGGAAAGCTGCGGAAAAATTGCTTCGCCTCCAGCTGGACCTGTTCCAGCCTTGATACAAGTTGCTTTAACGATATGGAGCATTCTCCACAGATCTATTAATGAGCGTAGCTTTTCGCTTCGAGGTACTCACCGTGCCTGTCGAGAGGACTTTCTGACTT
>CAYUZP010000077.1:8776-9123 GCA_964449655.1 uncultured Oscillospiraceae bacterium | reverse complement strand
CGGGCGCGGGTTCCTCTACCACCGGCGGTTCCTCGGGCGCGGGTTCCTCTACCACTGGTGGTTCCTCGGGGGTCGGGGGAACCTCGGCGGCCTGTTCGGGTTCTGTGATCAACGGCGGTTCCTCAGCCAAAACCGCCACATTCGCTGTGATCAGCGCTGCGCAAAGAAGCATCGCGATCCATTTGCGGCTCATTCACTCTCGCTCCTTCCCAATGTTTCACGCACATATCCATGCGTTTTGTCCATACACTTTTAATTATAACGCTTTTGCGGGCTGTCATGCAACTCTTTTCGGCGGTTTTCTTGTTCTCATCTTCATGATACAACCCTTTTACCCGTGTGATCTG
>CAYUZP010000077.1:0-8766 GCA_964449655.1 uncultured Oscillospiraceae bacterium | reverse complement strand
ACGCACATATCCATGCGTTTTGTCTATACGTTTCCTATTATAACGCTTTTGCGGGTCATCTTGCAACTCTTTTCTGCGGTTTTCTTGTTCTCATCAAATTTTAGTCACGGTCAAGAATTGTACAATCTCTTTTATGATACAACCCTTTTACCCGTGTGATCCGCCTTTATACAGCATGAAAAGCGGCGATGGCCATCCTAAGCCCGCGTCCCTTTTCCTGCGGGGCGATCATCCCTTGCGCCTGCGTGAAAGTTTGCCGAATCCCGCTGCACCAAAACGCCTCCTTCATCCGTTTCGTAAAACAGACGAAAGAGGCGATCCATTTCTTCCCAATATTTCTTTAAAAAGAGGATTGAATATCGATTTTTCATCTGCCCCTCAAAAGCGCGTGATCGCAAAGCCGTCAGGGCAGCGTGATTCTCTGCTCCTTTTTCCTCGCGCGATAGAGCACGAAGCGATTGCCGATGGCCTGAACGGCCGACGCGCCCGTCGCCGCGCAGAGTTTTTCCAGTGCCTCGCGGGCGCTTATTGGGCTGTTTTGCAGCACGGTTCCCTTGATCAGCTCGCGGGCCTCCAGTGCGTCGTCCGCCTGCTTGATCACGTTTGCGCTCAAGCCCTCCTTGCCGATCTGCAGTATGGGCTGCATCGTGTTGGCCAGACCGCGCAGATAGGCGCGCTGTTTGCTCGTCATATGGCTCTTCCTCCCTCGTCGCGTTCACTCCACAAAGTCAAATTCCATATCGCCGATCACGACGGTCGCGCCCTCCCGCGCGCCGGCCCGCCTAAGCGCGTCGATGACGCCCCGATTGCGCAGCGTGCGATGGAAATAGGCGAGGGAATCCCTGTCCTCAAAGTTGACGGAATCGATCAGCTGCTCCACCGTATCGCCGGTCACCACGAACGTCTCGCCCTGGCGCTCGATGGAAAGCGGCGCTTGGGGAACGATCGCTTCCGGTTCCTCTTCAAACACGGCGCACGCGGGCAATTCGGGCAGCATGCGGACAATCGCGCCCATCAGCGCGTCCAGTCCCTCGTGCGTGGCGGCGCTGATGGGGTAGACGCAGATGTCCGTCCCCTTCAAATGCGCGCGCAGCCGCTGTACATTTTCCTCAGCACCAGGCAGATCCATCTTGTTCGCCGCGACGATCTGCGGCCGCTCGCCGATATCGCCATAAGCTGCCAGCTCATCGCAGATGTGCTCAAAATCCTCGACGGGATCTCTGCCCTCGCTCCCCGCCGCGTCCACGACGTGCACGAGCAGCCGTGTGCGCTCGACATGTCTCAAGAAGCGGATGCCGAGCCCGACGCCCTCGCTGGCGCCCTCGACCAGACCGGGGATGTCCGCCATCACGAAGTCCATACCATACTTCCTGCAGATGCCCAGGTTCGGCGCCAAAGTCGTGAAGTGATAGTCAGCGATCTTGGGACGGGCCGCGGTGACGGCCGCCAGAAGGGTGCTCTTGCCGACATTGGGATACCCGACCAGCCCGACATCCGCGATCGTCTTGAGCTCCAGTTCAAATTCGACAGGCGCGCATTTCTGCCCCGGCTTGGCGAAGTTCGGCGCTTGCCTCGTCGGTGTGGCGAAGTGCGCGTTGCCCCAGCCGCCGTTGCCGCCGCGCAAAAGCACATGCCGCTGTCCAGCCTCGTGCATGTCCACGCGCACGCGACCATCCGACGCGCCGCGCACGACGGTGCCGACGGGAACCTTGATCAGCAGCGTATCACCGCTCTTTCCACGCCGAAGCCCGCCTGAGCCGTCCTCTCCGCTGCCCGCCTCGTACTTGCGCTGATAGCGAAAGTCCATCAGCGTGTGCATGTTGGGATCGGCGAGCAGCACGATGTCTCCGCCTCTTCCCCCGTCTCCGCCGTCAGGGCCGCCGTTTTGCACGAACTTTTCGCGATGAAACGACACCGCGCCATTGCCGCCGTTTCCGGCTTTCGCCGTGATTTTGACCTGATCGACAAACATGTGCTCACCTCTTTCTCTATGCCCATCGGGCCAACGGATCCCAATGTCCACATCAATAGTACATCCAGTTGGGGAACCAGTTCATGGCGTCGCACCACGCGCGGGGAACCTCAAATCCCGACGCGAGCGGGAAGAACCCGATGAACAGCAATACAGCCGCCGCGGCAAGCACGCCGCACGCGATGTGCGCCGCCTTGGGTCTTGCGCGCTCGAGGTAGCGCAGCGCCTGCGCTGTCGCCAATATGATGAACGGCACGCTCGCAAAGTAGTGATAGATGAACGTCAGCCTCGGCACGAGCACCCATGGCAGGTACGCCGAGAGGAAGCCCACCGCGATAAGCGGCATCGCCCGGTCATAGGGATCATCGCGCGCGGGGAGCACGCCCAGCGCCGGCAGTGCGTTGCGATAGAAGCTGTAACAGAGCACGAACAGTATGCCGACCAGCCCCGTCCACCACACGGCGGGATTGCCAAAGGAGAGGATCGAGGAGGCCATGCCCGGTGCCTTGAAGTCCTGATTGTAGTACCACATCGGCCTGGCGATCACCGGCCACTCATACCAGGGCGAGGCGAACGCGTGCGTCGCGTTGAGGTTGCTGTGATACCTGAACATCGTCACCTGTGCCTGCCATATGCGCTCAAACGTCGCGGCATTGAAACGGACCGGGCCATACGCGCGCAGGTATGGGATATAGCTGAGCACATAGATGATCAGCGGAACGAGCACGAAGAACACGACGCATGAGGCCAATGTGGCGACCGCCTTTGTGGGGAACGCTTTCGCCGCGCGCGCGAACGCCTCATTTTCCTCGCTGTGCTCCCTCGCGTAACGGCTCTGCCGCCAGAGCGAAAACATGCGCGCGAAGAACAACAGCGCCAGACCGACCGCGCTGTAGCAGCCGATCCACTTGCTCGCAATCGCCAGGCCCATGAACACGCCGGACAGCGCGAGCGGCACGAATGTGCGGATCAGCGGCTGATGATAGAAGCTCATGCGCGTATAGCGCAGCATGAAGAAGAACATCAGTATGATGAACAGCACCGGGAACGAATCGATCGTCGCGATGCGCGTCTGCGTGTAGTGCATGCAGTCCGCGGCCATAAGCAGCGTGCACAGCGCCGCCCAGCGCGTGCGGCCAAAGAGCTGTTTCGCCAACAGGTACAGCGCGGGAAGCATCAGTATGCCGGCGAGCGTGCCCGCCAGACGCCAGGCAAACGGCGTCATGCCCAATATCCTGATGCATATGCTCATGAACACCTTGCCCAGCGGCGGGTGCGTCGTCTCGTAGGTGTACAGCGCGTTCGCGTGCTCGTAGCCCGTGCGCGCATGGTAGACCTCGTCAAAGTACATGCTGTTGTAATAGGACGGCTTGATCGGTACGGTGTCCTGTTCGTCGATGAGCAGCGCAGGATCGTTCTGCCGTCCCTCGTATCCGCCAAACGCTTTCGCGCCCGAGACGGGCAGCGCGTTTCCTTCGCCGTCTACGAAACCGATCTCCCAGAGCGATGCGCCCGCGCCCTTAAATGTCAAGCGCACATACCGGCCGCTGACATTGGTCATGCCGCCCGTCGCCCCGGAGACCACTCCGTTGGCGTCGTAGAGCGGTGCGCGCAGCGCCATCCACTTGAAGCACTCGCCGCGCGCGAAATACGCGTCGTGCTCCTCCCCGTAGTTGACGCCGTCGTCGGATGCGGCAAAGGAGAACTGCGTATCCGAGATTGCGCCGTAGTAATAGATGTGGAAATCCGTCCGCATTTCACCGAGATCGAACACGACCGTCTCCCCCTCGGCTGTGGAGGCATAGCCGCTCTGCGGCGCTTTCGTCGAGCCGAGACCGATGAACGCGATGACCGCGTACACCGCCGTGATGCCGAGCATGATCGCAATGTCCCTGCGCGTCATGTGCAGCCTGTAGTCCTTTTCCTGCAGCAGTTCCTCCCGCATGCGCGTCTCGCTTGCGTCCGTCTGCGCTGCGGACGATTTGGCGTCGTGAAACGAAAGATGGATGGGCGCTTTGCCGCGCGTGAGCTGAAACGCGGTGAAGAGCGTGAGGGCGAGCGATACGAGCTGCGCGACGGCGATCAGCCTGCCCAGCCACAGATTGGGTGCGATGAGATAGTCATAGGCCAGCACGACGCCTATGTTGACCGCGGATGCCGCGCTCGCGATGACGCTGGAGATGAGAAGCCGCACGTCGCCCGATTCCAGGTAGGCCATCACAAGGAGCACCAGCGCAGGAATGACATAGCGCTCATGCATCATCGAGCCCAGGCAAAATACGGACTGCAGCGTCACCGCGCTGGCGAGCATCAGTCTGCCGCGCCCTTTCCCCGGCATGTAGACGGCGATGCCCATAGCGAAGGACAGCACCATGAGCACCGCGCCTAGCTGTCCATAGGTCAAGGGTCCTAACAGCGACTCGCTCGTCTTCACCCAGTTGCCGCCCAGCAGGAACATCAGGTTGCCCGTCGAGAGCGTCGCATAGTCATAGCTAGTGAGCGTGCTGACATACTTGTCGACGATCCACAGCGGACTTGTCTGGTGGATGGAAAATGGGATGAGCACTGCCGCCGTGAGCAGCACGCCCGCGCCAAGGCCGAGCAACACGGGCTTGAGCGACTGTCTGCGCGTCTGTGGATCGATGAATTCCTTGATCAGCGCGGCGATGCCCAGCGGCGCGAGCAGTCCCGCCTGCGGTTTGGTCAGCACGGCCAGCGCGAAAAGCACGATGGCGCGCGTCCAGCGTCCCTCGCGCGCGCTGAGCAGCACGAACACCAGCATCAGCGCGAGCAGCGTGTCGATCTGTCCCCAGCAGCTGCCCGTGATGATCAGCGCCGGATTGAACGCGATCAGCGCGGCGATGCCCAGCGCGGGCCGACGGCCGGTCTCGCGCGATGTCGCATTGAACATCACATAGGCCAGCACAATATCGCACGCGATGGGCGCGAGCTTGAGCAGCGCCTGTCCTCCCGCGCTCGTCAGCGGCAATCCGATCAGCCGCGCGATGCTGCCGATCACGCCGAGAAACAACATGTAGACGGGCGGATAGTCACACCAATTCTCTTCGGAATAGAAGTTTGCGGGGCCCGTTTCGGCCATGCGCGTGGCCCACGCGGTGAAGCAGTTCATGTCCACGCCATAGCCCTCGACGGCGAACGCGAGCACGATGCGAAGCGCCGCGGCGGCGACGAGGAGCAGCATGAGCGCGGCGCGCCAGTTGACGCGCTCTTGTCCCGCGCGGGCGAGCGAATCGCGTGCGCCAAGAAAGCCGCGCGCGATGATCCACGCGATCAGCAGATACGAAAGCGCGGTGAGCAGCAGCATGGGGATCGCCGGCTGTGCAGCCGAGCTTGGCGTTTCAGATTGCGCTTCCCCTGGCGCGATGTCCAGCACGAGCGCGCCTGTGGGCACGCTGTCCACCTTGACCAGTTGAACGTCCGTGAACCACGCCTTGCCCGTCGCCTCCGAGCCATAGCCGCCCACGCGCACGCAGACGGTCGCCTCTTTTTGATCCTTGCCCGTTCGCGCGTAGAGTGTCAGCGTGGTAAAGTCCCCGGCCGTGTCATAAGCGCTCTCGCTCGTGCCGTAGATGCCCAGAAACGACACGTTCGCGCCCGCGATTTTTGAGGTATCCACGCCCTGTGCGCGCACGCGCGCGGTCAGGCGATACGTCGTATTCCCCTCGACGGACACGGTCTGTTCAAAGCGCGCGTCGTTGGCCGCGGCATTTTCAATCAGCGCGACGGTCGTGCCGTCGTCGAGCGTGGCCGCCTCCAGGTAGGACGCGCCAATGCTCGTCACCCACATGCCCGGCGTCCATCCATCGGGCATGCCGTCCGTCACCGCCGAGAAATCGCCGTTCGTGATGAGATTGCCCTGCTTTGGCGCATCCTCTTTGCGGTTGATCAAAAACAGCGCGGCGAAGAATATCAGCAGCGCGAGAACCAGCAATAAAGCCGCACGCCTGCCCTTTTGGCTTTGCATGGCTGCCTCCTTAATGATGTCGATCCATACGACAAGAAGGGGTTGACAGGTTAAGTGGAGATAAAATGGTTAAAAGCGGATAATTATAAATGTCAAGTGGAGAATAATAACAAATAACAGGGAGTCCTTTGCCTATCAGTGGAGAGTGTATCAAAACCGCGTGACCCACAATGCTTAGGCCCGCTCCCTTTCAATGACGAAAAAGCAGCCCGCATTCATCCCGCCCTTGCCATGCCCGTCAAAAAACCGGCCCGCAATACGGGAACGCGTTCTTTATGTGCGTGATGCGCTCGCCCTGAATCTCAATGACATCAAAGCGCGCCTGTCTGTCCATCAGATCGTGCTCGGCCAGATAGTGCAGCGCGCCCGTGCATATGCGCTTTTGTTTGGCGGGGGTGACGGCCTCGCGGCCCTGTCCTGCGTGTCGGGCTGTGCGCGTCTTCACCTCGACGAACACGACCGTCTCGCCGTCCAAGGCGATCAGATCGATCTCGGAGCCGGGCGAGACGTAGCGGCGCGCCGCGATCTGCATGCCGCGCTGTGTCAGGAACTGTTCCGCGCGCACCTCGCCCAACACGCCGCGCGCACGGGAAATCGTCGTCCTCTCCTCACCGCTCACGCTCATGCCTCCACAAAGTGCCCGATGAATGTCCGTCTGTGCGCGGGACAGGGGCCATACTTTCGAAGCGCGGCGATGTGCTCCGCCGTGCCGTAGCCCTTGTTTCGCGCGAGCGCGTACTGAGGGTACTGCGCGTCCAATTCGAGCATCAGCCTGTCGCGCGCGACTTTGGCCAATATCGACGCCGCCGCGATCGAATAGCAGAGCGCATCGCCATGCGTGATGCCGCGCACCTCGCCCGAAACGTCAAGCCGTGTCAGCGCGTCTACGAGGAACAGTTCACACGGCGCGTCTTTGGCGGCCTCGCTCATCGCCTTTCTCGTCGCTTCCAATATGTTGAGCCGGTCGATCTCCTCGGGCGAGACGAATGCGACGCGCGCATAGACAGCGATCCCGCGGATCTGCTCATAGAGCGCTTCACGGCGCTTTGCCGTGACCTTTTTGCTGTCATCGACATAGAGCAGCAGCGGCTTTGGCGGCATGACGACACATGCCGCGGCGACGGGGCCACACAATGGACCGCGGCCCGCCTCGTCGATCCCGGCAAACGCGCATCCCTCGCGCCACAGCGCGCGATCCATCCTCGTGATCTCCTCAATATGTGCCTGAGCATCCTTCTTCATCGTAAGATTTCTCCTGCGTCCGCGCATGCCTTTGCGGGAAACCGTGCCGTTCGCGTTTTCTACAGCAGATCCTCCTGTGGCCTTTGCAGGCTCACGCGTCCCAGCTTGCCCGCGCGGAACTCGTCCAGCACGATGGCCGCGCCGCGCTCGACATCCGCCGCGCCGCCCGCGAGCAGCCAGCCGCGCCCCAGGCAAGCCTGCTCAAGCAGCGCCTGTCCCTCCGCCTGCGAATCCGCGTCGATGTGAAAGCGGGATGATGTGGCCTCGCGCTTTTCGCGCATCAGCCAGCTGAGGAGCTGTATCGCGAGCGCCTGTGTCTCGGTGATCCGATCGTCGATCGTGCCCACGAACGCGAGCGCGCGCGCGTCCCGCTGATCATCCAGCTTCGGCCAGAGCAGGCCCGGCGTGTCCAAAAGCTCCAGATAGGGCGTCACGCGCACCCACTGATTGCTCCGCGTCACACCGGGACGATCGCCCGTTCTGGTGACAGCGGTGCCCTTCATGCGGTTGACAAAGGTCGATTTGCCGACGTTCGGTATGCCCACCACCATCGCGCGCACGGTCTTTTTAGCGCCTCTTGCCGCCATGCGCGCCACCGCCTCGCTGCTCGCGCGCTCAATCCGGGCGAGCACATCCTTCGCGCGGCCCCGCACGCTGTCAAAGGACATGCAGTCAATCCCCTCGCGCCCAAACGCCGACAGCCACGCGCGCGTGACACACTCCTCGGCGAGATCCGCCTTGCCCAATATGAGCAGGCGCTTTTTCCCCCGGCTCAGCGCGTCAAGGTCTGGATTCCGGCTCGCGCGTGGTATGCGCGCGTCACACAGCTCGATGACCACATCCACGCGGCAAAGCTGCTCGGCGAGCAGGCGTTTTGCCTTCGCCATATGTCCCGGGTACCAGTTGATCCTGTTATCCCGCGCGATGATGGTCTCGTCCATTCCCGCTCCTCCATAGGGCCTAATCGCGTCGATATCAAAAAGGCTGAATAAAATTAAAAAGGAGACGCTGCACATTCGCAGAGCCTCCCATCTGAAAGCGAATTACTTTTCCTTGATCTTGGCGGCCTTGCCGGACAGATTGCGCAAATAGTACAGCTTCGCACGGCGAACCTTGCCCCGGCGGAGCACCGTAATCTTATCAAGGCGCGGGGAATGCAGCGGGAAAGTGCGCTCCACGCCGATGCCGTAGGAAACGCGGCGCAGCGTGAATGTCTCGCGGACGCCGCCGTTGCGCTTGGCGATGCAGATGCCCTCAAACGCCTGCAGGCGCTCGCGCTCGCCCTCGACGACCTTCACCATCACGCGCAGCGTGTCGCCCACGTTGAACTGCGGAAGGTCTTTTTTGAGCTGTTCGCTCTCGATCGCACGGATGATTTCATTCATGGCCAAATTTCTCCCTTTCTGAGACGTTCATGCCCAGACAGTGTGCTGCCGGCAGCGGAGCGCCCGTGTCATACGCGCAATATTATATCATCACGCGCGCGGTTTGGCAATAGAAACTTTTGTGATCCCCAGGACAACCGCATGAATGTTTTTACCATCCCAATTCCTGCTGGTGTTTACTT
>CAYUZP010000076.1:6168-9148 GCA_964449655.1 uncultured Oscillospiraceae bacterium | reverse complement strand
GGAAGGCGCGATCAGCTGCAAGTTCTACGGCCTCGGCTCCGACGGCACCGTCGGCGCGAACAAGAACTCCATCAAGATCATCGGCGACCATACCGACAAGTACGCGCAGGCGTATTTTGCCTATGACTCCAAGAAGTCCGGCGGCTTGACGGTCAGCCATCTGCGCTTTGGCAAGACGCCGATTCAGTCCCCGTATCAGATCGACGCGGCGGACTTCACCGCTTGCCACAACCCGGCTTATGTGACGCAGTATGACATGCTCTCCACGCTGAAGGATGGCGGCACGTTCCTGCTCAACTGCCAGTGGAGCGACGCGGAGCTCGACGCGCAGCTGCCCGCTTCCATGAAGCGTATGCTCGCTCAAAAGCACATCAAGTTCTACGCCATCGACGCCATCGACCTGGCGGCGAAGGTTGGCATGGGCAACCGTATCAACACGATCATGCAGGCAGCGTTCTTCAAGCTCGCCGACGTCATCCCGTATGCGCAGGCGGACGAATACATGAAGGCGTATGCGAAGAAGACGTACGGCAAGAAGGGCGACGCTATCGTGCAGAAGAACTGGGACGCGATCGATATCGCGATCTCCGGACTGCGCGAGGTGAAAGTGCCGGCATCTTGGGCCAATGCGACCACCGGCGCGACCGCTCCGCAGATCAAGGGCGACGAATACTACAACGAGTTCATCAAGCCCGTGCTCGCGCAGGAGGGCGACAAGCTGCCCGTATCCAAGGTTTCCGCGGACGGCACCTGCCCGACCGGCACGACCAAGTACGAGAAGCGCGGCATCGCCGTGAAGGTTCCGGCGTGGGATGTCAACAAGTGCGTGCAGTGCAATATGTGCTCCCTGGTCTGCCCGCATGCGGCGATCCGTCCGTATCTGGTGGACGCAGGCGCCGCCCCCGCATCGTTTGTCACCAAACCCGCCGCGGGCAAGCAGTTCGCGGGCAAGCAGTATCGCATTCAGGTTTCACCGCTTGACTGCACCGGCTGCGGCAACTGTGTCGACGTGTGCCTGGGCAAGTGCCTGACGATGGAACCGCTCGCCTCTCAGATGAAGGAAGAGGCCAACTGGGAGTATGCGCAGACGATCCCCGAGGTCGACAACGCGCTCATCAACAAGGCCAATCCGAAGGAGAGCCAATTCCTCAAACCGCTGTTTGAGTTCTCCGGCGCGTGCGCAGGCTGCGGCGAGACGCCCTATGTCAAGCTGGTGACACAGCTCTTCGGCGACCGCATGCTGATCGCGAACGCGACGGGCTGCTCTTCCATCTATGGCGGCAGCGCCCCGACCGTGCCGTACACCAAGAACGACGCGGGTCATGGTCCGGCGTGGGCAAACAGCCTGTTCGAGGATAACGCGGAGTTTGGCTTTGGCATGAACCTCGCCACCACGCAGCGCCGCGCGAAGCTGGCCGATCTGGTCGGCAAGTTGGCGGAGAAGGCCGACGACGAAGGCAAGGCCATCTGCGAGGAGTGGCTTGCCAATATGAACGATGGCGAAAAGAGCAAGGCCGCCTCTGCAAAGCTGGCAGCCTATGTGGACGAGTGCAAGGATTGCGGCTGTGATTGTGACGCGCTGTGCAAGGAAATCGCGTCCATGAAGGACATGATGGTCAAGAAGAGCCAGTGGATCTTCGGCGGCGATGGCTGGGCTTACGACATCGGCTATGGCGGAGTGGATCACGTGCTGGCGCAGGGCGAGGACGTCAACATCCTCGTGCTGGACACCGAAGTGTATTCCAACACCGGCGGACAGGCCTCAAAGTCCACACCGACCGGCTCCATCGCGAAGTTTGCGGCTTCCGGCAAGAAGACCCGCAAGAAGGATCTGGGCATGATGGCCATGAGCTATGGCTATGTGTACGTTGCGACTGTCGCCATGAGCGCGAACCCGGCGCAGCTGCTCAAGGCCATGACCGAGGCAGAGGCCTATCACGGCCCGTCCCTGATCATCGCGTATGCGCCCTGCATCAACCACGGCATCAATATGGCGCACGCTCAGATGGAGATCAAGCGCGCTGTGGCCTGCGGTTATTGGCCGCTGTATCGCTACAACCCGGCGCTCGAGGCGGAGGGCAAGAACCCGCTGACCGTGGACAGCAAGGATCCGACCGAGTCCTATCAGGACTTCATCAAGGGCGAGGTTCGCTACGCCTCTCTGGCGAAGCTGTTCCCGGACAAGGCCGAGGAAGCGTACAAGACCAACGAAGAGGACGCCAAGCGCCGCCTTGCGACCTACAAGAAGCTCGCCAGCGACTGATCGGTTTAAGCGCTTTTGCAGCATGACAGCCGTCATGCTGACGAGAGCTTGACAAAAAAATTCGAGATTTTTCGCTCACCCTTCGCGGTTTTTCGCGCGGGGTGAGCTTTTTAATCGCGACTGAATCGACAGTTTTCAAGAAAAAATTTCAAAAATATGTCGCTTTCACAGAAAAGGCTTGAATCTGACACTCAAAAACTCTATAATGTTATCGAATGACAGAGGGGAGGAAGAAAAAATGGCCAGAAAGCGCGGTTACGACGATCAGGACGACCTGAACGAGAGCGGATATTCATACAGCGATTCTGCAGAAGAGACCGACGAGTATGGGGAAGAATATGATGACGACGCGTACGATGACTCGCAGGCGCGGTCTAGAGGAGGACTGTCGGGCTTTCTGTCGTCCGTACAGGGCAAAATACTGATTGGCGCGATCGCATTGCTGATGGTCTTGCTGATCTTCTTGATCGTTTATCAGATCTTCTTCTCTTCAAAGGATCAAAAGGACGAATCGCAATTGCCATCAAAGATCCCCGTCATCACAGCGACGCCAGCATCGGATTCGCAGTGGGGCACCGTCGTCTTTGGCCCATCGACCTTCCCGACCGCCACGCCCACGCCGAGTCCTACGCCGGAGCCCGTGGTTGTTGGCGCGGATGCGCAGCCCACACAGACGCCTGTTGTCTTTGAGCCCACGCAGTCCCCATCGCCCACGCC
>CAYUZP010000076.1:0-6068 GCA_964449655.1 uncultured Oscillospiraceae bacterium | reverse complement strand
CCGACCCCCACGCCTACGCCTTCCCCAACGCCTGAGCCCACCCCGACGCCTAAGCCTACGGCCACGCCGAGAATCGATATCGCTACGGGCAAGACGAACCGCGAGGCAAACCTTCGTGACAGCGCGTCTTCCTCTGGCTTGATCAAGAAGAAGGTGGCGCGCGGAGAGACGGTCACCGTTCACGAGAAGTTGCTCGGTGCGGACGGCAAGAACTGGTACGCGGTCACAGTCGATGACATCGACACGGATGGCTTTATGCGCGACTATGTCGTGACCTTGGACGAGGCGATACAAGAACAGAATGAGCCGGAGGCAAGTGCACAGGAGTCAACGCAGAGCACACAGGAGTCGGCGCAGAAAGGCACGACGAACCGCGACGCGAATGTGCGCAAGACCATGAACGGACCGGTCATCGTACAGCTGCGAAAGAACGCGACAGTGGATATCTTGGAAAGGCGGACGGACAAGAATGGCAACACGTGGTATCATGTGCGCACGCGAGCGGGCACGGAAGGCTACATGCGCGATTACGTGCTCGATCTGGGCTGGATGGTGAGTCAGACACGGGAGCCGCAAGAGACCACTGACCCGACGCCTATGCCTTCCTCAACGCCCGAGCCCACCGCGGAGCCGACGCCCAGGCCTGTCATAGGCACCGCGCATACCAACCGAGAGCCCGCGAATGTACGCGAAAAGCCCGCTTCAAATGGCGCTGTGGTGCGTCAGCTCTCCAAGAATGTCAATCTGCAGATCTATGGCGTATATGAGGTGGACGAAAAGATCTGGTACGAGGTGGCGACGGAGAGCGGCTTTACGCATGGCTTCGTGCGCGATTATGTGATCACGATCACGCAGATGGATGAGAACTATCCCCCGCAGCCCTATGCGCCCTGATCCATGGCAGCATGTCGTCGCGAGCAAAACATTCCGGTGGAGCCGGATTTGAAATGAAGATTTTGCCTCCCTGATCATTCGTGATGAGGGAGGCATTTTGATCGCGATGTGCACAGTTTTGAAAGAATGGCCATTTACAGCGGGATGCAAAGAGGGCAGAATAGGATCAAAACGGCTGCAAGTTTTGACAGGACTTGCCGCGCGTGGTATAATGAACAAAAATGAAACACGCGGGTCGGATAGCGGATCACGCCTTGTGGAGGATCGTTATGGCGAAAATCATCGTTTTTGTTCCTGAGTCAGGCATGCTTCAAATTGCCGAGGAGATCATCGCAGAAAAGCAGCTTGACGCGAAGGCGGTCTACACGGACTCTGGCCACATCCTGAGCGTTCTCAAGAGAGAACGTGCGCGCGGCACGTTGGCGGTCGTCGCGCGCGGTCGTCACGCGCATATCATCAAGGAAAACTCCGATATCCCGCTCTCAGAGATCGTGATCAGCGGTCAGGAACTCGCGCTGTTGCTCAGCAAGGCAAAGGGGCTTTGTGAACAGCCGGACGACATGATCGGTCTGGTCGGTTTTTACAACATGTTCAGCGACGTGCAGCCTATCGCGCAGGCGCTTGGCGTGAATGTCAGGGTCTATTGCGCGACGAGCAGCAACAGGGTCGAGGATGTCGTGCAGCAGGCCTGCGATGAAGGCGTCAGGCTCATCATCGGCGGGGATCTGGCTGTACGCTGCGCTACGGATCGAGGGCTGAAGACGCTGTTCCTCGCGCCGCTGCGGGAAAGCCTGAGCCTGGCGATCGACGGCGCGGCACGCATTGTCTATGGCATCGAGATCGAACAGAAGAAAACCGCGGAGTTCATGTCCCTTATGGACTACACGTTTGATGCGATCATCCGGCTCAACCAAGAGGGTGTCGTCACGATGGTCAATACCAACGCGGAGACGGCTTTTCATATGCCCCAAAAACAGCTGATCGGAAGGTATATATTCGATCTGCTGGACGCGCAGGAGGAGAGCCTGATCAAGCAGGCTGTCTTTGAGCGGCGCGAGGTGCACGCAGCGGTCGTGCGCATCGGCGATACGGAATACATCGCCAATCTCGCGTCATTGGGCAGCGCGGATCAATTTGAAGGGTTCCTCCTCTCCATGCAGAGCATCATCCAGTCGCAGCCCGCGGAAAGCAGCGTCGCCGGAACGCCCATGGAAAATGTCGCCCATCGGCATCTGGAAGAATACCGCTATCCATCTAGGTGCATGCAGGCGCTGCGCCGGGATGCGGAGAGTGTCGCGCAGCTCGATCTGCCCGTGCTGCTCACCGGCGTGCCCGGCACGGACACGGAGCGGCTGGCGGAGGCGATCCATAACGCCAGTGCGCGCGCTGACAAGCCGTTTGTGCGTCTCAATCTGGCAGACATCCCCGCGCAGATGCAGCAGCAAAGCCTGTGCATCATCAGCGGCACGCGCGTGCGGAAGACCGCGTTCGAGCTTGCGCTGTCCGGCACGGTGCTCATCGAGCATGTCGATCTCCTATCGCCACAGATGCAGCCGTATTTGACCTATATTTGTCAAAGCGGCTGGGTGCTGGGCAGCAATCTGCAGCCGGCTTTCCCGATTGACTGCCGTATCATCGCTTCAACCGACGTCGAGCTTCAGGACGCGGTTCAGTGCGGACGTTTCTCGCAGGAGCTGTATGATGCGCTGTCCAGACTCGTATTGCGCGTGCCTTCTTTGCCTGAACGCACCGAGGATCTGCCGAGCGTCATCGATGAACATTTTCGTGAAGCCACAGGGGAATATGGCAAAGAGGTGCGCTTTGGTGATGACGCGCGCAGGATGGTCAAGGAGATAGCTTGGCTGGGCGATGAACGCGAGTTGGCGCGATTTATCGAACAGCTGGTGCTCTTTGCGACGGACGGAGAGATTGACGAGAATCTGATCGAGCGCCTAAAAGTCTATCACAACCTGAACCGCGTCAAGGCGCAGGAGCCGGAGGCCAATGCGACGCGCAGCGCGGAAGAAACAGAGCTCATCGCACTGATCGATCAATATCGCGGCAATCGGGAGCAGATCGCCAACGCGCTGGGCATCAGCAAAACCACGCTCTGGCGCAAGCTGAAAAAATATGGCTTGATCAGGACTTAAAGCCTTGCGTCGTCCAAAGGTCAATGCGTCGACGGCGTGATGAAAGCGCCGACAGAAAAGAAGGGTTGGACGATGGCGGATGATTGCCTTGAGGAGATCGTGACCGCGCGCAATCAAAAGCAGCGAGATATGCTCTATGCCCTCGTGTGGGTGCTCATCATCGTGCTCGGGTTGCATGCCGCGCTGACGCTTTGCCTCTTGCTGACGAAATTTGACGCGACAAGGATGGGGCTTTGCATTGTCAGCACCACGCTGGCAGGCGTTCTCTTTGCGTTCAAGGATAATCTCAAGACGGAGTATGAATACGCATTTTCGGATGGTACACTCCAGTTTGCGAAAGTGACTGGCGGTGCACGGCGTAAGGAGCTGGGCACATTGCGCATGCGGGATGTCTCCGCTTGCGGCGATGCGAGGAGCGAGCAGGCAGCGCGCTTTTTAAACATGCGGGACGCTGTGCGCAGGAACTGGTTTCTCAACCGCGACGCGAAACTGTTCTTCTTTTATACCGTCGATGGAGATAAGAGGATGGTCACCGTCATAGAGCCCAGCGACGCGCTTGTCGAGACGATTCGACGCAGCCTGCCCATGGGCATCGCCCGAGGTTGATCGGCCTGGCAAGACGAAGTATGCGTTTGTGAGGAGTTTGACGTGATCTATCTGGACAACAGCGCGACGACGCGCCCCTTTGACAGCGTGATCGAGACGATGACAGCCTGTATGCGCGATGCCTATTTTAACGCGTCGGCAGCCTATGGGCTTGACGTGGAGCGCAAGATACGCGCATGTCGCACCGATATGGCCGCGCAGCTCGGCGCAAGGGAAGAGGATATACTGTTCACATCCGGCGGCACGGAGAGCGACAACCTTGCGATACTCGGCGTGGCGCAGACGCTGCACAAACCGGCGGTATTCGCGTGCAGCGCGATTGAGCACCCCGCTGTCGCGGAAACCATGCGCCGCGTCCAGCGGCTCGGACATGAGGTGCGCGTGCTGCCTGTCGATGCGCGGGGCGTGATCGATCTGCAAGCCGCATCCCGCATACTCGACGCGCGCACGGCGCTGGTCTGCTGCATGCATGTGAGCAATGAGACCGGCGCGATTCAGCCCATCGAGGCGCTCTCCAAGCTCGTCAAATCGAAGAACCCCGACGCGCTCGTTCACGTGGACGGCGTACAGGGGTTCATGCGTGTGCCGGTGCACATGGCAAGGATGGGGATCGATCTCTACGCGCTCAGCGCGCACAAGATCCACGGCCCAAAGGGCGTCGGCGTATTGGCGGTGCGTCAGGGTGTGCGCCTTGTGCCCCAGCAGACGGGCGGCGGACAGGAGCGCGGCCTGCGTTCCGGCACCTATGACAGCCCGGGCATCCTCGGGCTGCGCGCCGCGGTGCGGGAGATGGCCTCGCGGCCGGACCGTGCGCAGCAGCTTCTCGCGTTCAAACGCAGGTTGGTTGAGCGTCTGGCGGATGTACCCGGGCTGCGCGTCAACGGCCCCGCGCCGGGCGATCCTGACAGCGCGCCACATATCGTGAGCCTGTCGTTTGAAGGCGTGCGTGGAGAGGTGCTGCGCAATGCGCTGCAAGGTGTGGGCGTGCTGGTTTCCACGGGTTCGGCATGCGCGTCGCACAAGCAGAAGGTCAGCGATGCGCTGCTGGCGATGGGATTATCCGCGGAACAGGCGGACGGCACGATCCGTGTCAGCCTCGGCATGTTCAACACAGCGGAGGAGATCGACGAGGCCGCCTCGCAGATGGCGCGTCTGAGCGGTATGCTGCGGCGATATAGAAGGCGATGATCAAAGCCTGTTGAGGGGGAAGAAACATGCGGGAAATCCTGCTTGTCCGCTATGGCGAGGTCTTTTTAAAGGGACAGAACCGTCCGTTTTTCATGAAGAAGCTGATGGATCACATCAAGGACGCGGTGTCCGCGCTGGGCGGCCGCGTGTGTCTGCGGGAAGGGCGCATCGTCATCTCCGATTTCACGGACATGGACGAGTGCATTCGCCGCGTGACGCGCGTGTTTGGTGTGCACTCGGTCAGTCCGGCATACGAGATGGACAAGGGTGACTTTGACGCGATATGTGCGCAGGCGGCGGCGATGATGCGCCCGCTGTCCGGGACATTCAAGGTGCTCGCGCGGCGTTCGGATAAGCGCTATCCGCTGGATTCTCCCGAGATCATGCGCGAGGCGGGCGGCTATATCCTCGCGCATGTGCCGCAACTGAGCGTCGATGTGCATCACCCGGATCACGTGATGATGATCGAGATCCGCGATCAGGCGTATCTGTCCGTCACGCGCGTGATGGGCGAGGGCGGCATGCCGATGGGAACCAACGGCAAGGCTTGCCTTTTGCTCTCCGGCGGCATCGACAGCCCCGTGGCGGGATTCATGGTCGCCAAACGCGGCGTAGAGCTGTGCTGCGTCCACTATCATTCCTTCCCGTATACCAGCGAACGCGCGAAGGAAAAAGCGATCGAGCTTGCGAGGATTCTCAGCACGTATTGCGGCAGGATGCGCGTGATGGTCGTGCCGTTCACCGAGATTCAGATGCAGATTCACGAAAAATGCCCGCAGGAGTTCACAACGCTGATCATGCGCAGGTTCATGATGCGCATCGCGGAGCGTCTCGCCGTGCAGGAAGGCGCGCAGGCGCTCATCACAGGCGAATCGATCGGGCAGGTGGCCAGTCAGACGATGGAAGCGCTCTGCTGTACGGACGAGACGGTCAACATGCCTGTCTTTAGGCCGCTGATCGGCATGGACAAGAGCGAGATCATAGAGCGCGCCGAGCATATCGGCACGTTCGAAACGTCGTCTTTGCCCTATGAGGATTGCTGCACCGTCTTTACGCCAAAGCATCCGGCGACGCATCCGCGTTTGGCGGCAGTGCGAAAGGCGGAGGAAGCGCTTGATGTCAACGCGCTCATCGATGCGGCGCTGGCGGGCGTGGAGGTCGCGCAAGTGGGTTAGAACTATAGTAAACGACATTAATATTTTCACCAAGTAAAAGAACACAATGATGAAA
>CAYUZP010000075.1:0-9178 GCA_964449655.1 uncultured Oscillospiraceae bacterium | reverse complement strand
CGTAGCTTTTCGCTTCGAGGTACTCACCGTGCCTGTCGAGAGGACTTTCTGACTTTAAAGAGCGGCGCTATCGGCGGCTCGATCATCATCTTTGTATCACGATGCTCCAGAATTTCGCATATTCTTTGCAAAATAAATATAAACCTGCATGCAGCATGCAGGCTTATATATTTTACAAAAGCGATTGACGAACGTCATGCCCTTTCAGAGTGAACGACGAAATCGTCAGCGTGATGGCCCGCGTCATTCGGCTTTGAGCTTTTCCGCTACAATCTTGCCGGCGAGGCGGCCGGATGTATAGGCCCAGCCCTGCGCTGCGCCGCCGTAAGTGACATACGCCTTTGCTTCGGAGAAGAGTACACCCATGCAGTCCGTACCGACCGCATATAGGCCGCCGATAGGCGTCACGCCATCCGCACGGAGCACCTCGAAATCCGTATTGATGTCAAGGCCGCCACACGTCGAATAGCAGTAGGAGGAACCGACGATGCCATAGTACGGCGCGCCCTCGATGGGCACAAGATATTTGGCGTCCTTTCCGAACTGTTCATCGACGCCCGATTCACAGTACGCGTTGTACTGCGCGACTGTATCCGCCAGCGCTGCAGGGTCAAGGCCCATCGCCTCGGCGAGCTCCTCAATGGTGTCGGCCTTGTAGACGTATCCGGCGTTGATCGCGGCTTCGAGCACCTTCTCTGTATCCGGAAGCGGCACGTTTGCGGGGATGCTCGTGCCATAGCCCAAGTAGTCCGTGGATGGGCCGTAAGGCACCTCATCAAAGCCCTGCTCGATCAGCTTTTGAACCTGCGCGTTGCCGTATATGCTGTAGAAGTGCGGGCCAGCGATCCATGGATTGAACATGGAGACCGCGGTCTCGCTGGTGAAGCGCTTCGCGTCCGAGCCGACAGCGAGCGTATTGGAAGAGATCGCCATGTTCAGCGGTATGTCGCCCTGTGACCAAACGGCGGGTCTGCCAGTGGCTGTGCCGATTCTGCCCTCGATGGGCACTGTCTCAAAACCTGGCAGGAAGCCGTCCACGCCGCCCACATGAACCATCGGCGGAACGCTGATGTTATATGTGCCTGCGCCGTCATCGATTGCGGCTTGTATCATCTTGCCGTCGTTCTGATGCATACCGAACATTTTCCATGCGCCCTTGATCGGGTAGTAGGTGTTGGTCAGGTAGTTTTCTTCCATCTCCGCGCTGCCGGCGAAACCGCCCGTGGCGAGTATGACGCTGTCCGCGTGTATGATGTACTCGGTGCCGTCGGCCAGGTTGCGCGCCAGCACGCCGGTGACGGCGTTGGTCTGTTCGTCGGTGATCAAGTCATAGCATTCCGTCTCCAGCATGTACTGACCGCCGAGTTCGTCGACGAATTTGCCATATGCTGTGGCATAGAAGCTTTCCGTCAGCTCCTTCGCGCCGGTGATCGGCACGTAAGCTGCCCATGAGTTGCCTGCAAAGCCGCTCGCAGGCTCAAAGGAGAAGCCATACTGGCTCAGCCAGTCGATGGTGTAACCGCTCTCGTCGATCATCAGGCGCACCATCTCGGGCTTTGCCGCCTGTTTGCCGTCGATCGTCGTATAGGCCAGCCAGTCCTCATAGAGCGCTTCCGCATCAATCAGATTCTGACCGGCGGGCTTGGTGATGACCTGCTTGGTGGTCGGGTCGGTCCAATTGGGGATCTCCGCGGCGACTTGACTGGGCACGTTGATGGCCATCGGGCCGCTGGTCAGTACGCTTGTGCCGCCCCATTTACCCGCTTTGTCAATCGCGAGCACCTGCGCGCCGTTTTCCGCGGCGCTCAATGCTGCTGCCGTGCCGGAACCGCCCATGCCGACAACCAGCACCTGCGTGGTGAGCTCGACCGTCTCGTCGCTCTTCTCGGGCTCAACGTAGAACGCGGAAATCGCTGAAGGGTCGCTGCCACCCGCCACAAGCGCGGCCGTCACAGCTTCCTCGACTGCCTGACGCACGCCGTTGCTTGATGCCGTCGCGCCGCAGATCGCGTCCACGGAAACGGACTGATTTTCGATCATCCTCGGCAACAGTCTGTCTACGACTGTCTGCAGGATGTACGGTTTTTCAGACGTGTTCACCTGATCGACTTCGATGGACAGTATGGAAGTCTCGTCCACAGTGACTTGCACGGTGATCGGCTCGCTGATGCGGAAGCCCAGACCCTTGCCCTCGTATGTACCGGGAGCCATCTTTACGACGGTCTCGATGCTCTCGCCGGACGCCTGTGCAATGCACTCGCGCGCTGCCGCAAGCACGGCCTTGCTGGAGAACGTCGCGCCGCCGATCACGTCGATATCGCAGCTCTGGTTCTCTAGAATCATGCCGGGCAGCTTCTCAATCGCCGTGCTGCCGACCCCTGCCGTCTCATTTGCGCCCTCTGCGGTGACAGCGGTGATCGTGCTCTCGTCAAACGTCATGGTGACCGTGACCTCGCCGCCGAAACCCTGCGATGTCGCGGTGTACTCTCCGGGCGTATATTCGCCCAGCGCCGTCGCCTGTGCCAACATGAGCATGCAAACCAATGCGGCCAGGCAGATCAATCTTTTCTTCATAGCGAGTACCTCCTTTTTTCGGCGCGCTTTGTACAGCACATCGAATTTTGATAGTATTGTAACAAACGAACGTGCGGGCGTCAAGACAGTTATGCCAATTTAAGAAAAAATACGATACTGGGGATTTTGCCCAAACGGTTCAGAGGATTAGGGAGACACAGCACGGGCGTGAGCGGAACACATCCATTGGCGGACACAGGCGGATGGTCCGGTTGAACAGGCGATGATTTCGTTTTTAATGCCGGGTGGAAGCCGCTAAACGGTGGCAGGACCCCTGCTTCGTACACATGCACTCTGAGCGAGTGAACCACTAGCGCTTTGCGATCGCCGCCGCTTTTGGCTCTGCGATTCCCACCACGCCCGCCCAAGCCGCTTTTTCATCTCTATCGCAACTCAAACTTCGCGAAAGAAACTCAGCCAAGAGCTGTCCTCGCGCTTCCTCGGCAGTTCTGGGTTGACCTCGGCACCTGTTCAGATGGGATAGCTAAAGTTCCTGGATTGAGGAAGGAACATACCCGCGCGGGCGGAACATGGCGTTCTTGAGGATCGATTCCGGTTTTATCCACGCGCTGCGCGCTGTCTAGTCTGTTTTTCTGGTGCATATGGCCATCTGGCGATGAACATGTTCGTCCGCAAATCAATGGAAAACGCTGCCGATCAAAGGACGCTGTATCCGGATGTGTGGACAGGTCGTTATCGAAACAGATAATTACAAAGATTACCCGTATTTGTTCAAAAATTGAAATCTATTCTTCAATCAATTGTAATAAAACCGCAGATTTACTTGACATCGAGCATGCTACATGATACAATAGTATCCATAAAACAGCCGTATCATAAAGACATGAGGCTCAATCTCGAACTCGTATCGCGCTTGAAGGGAGCCGGCAATGAGAAGAACGACCGCTACGCCAGAATACCTCAAGGAACGCATGGGCACAGCCCTGCTCGAACTGATGAGGGAAAAACCTTTGGAGAAGATCACCATAGAGGAGATGACGGCGAGGGCGGATGTCGGTCGATCCACCTACTTTCGATACTTCAGGAGCAAGGATGAGGTGCTGGCATACAAGTTGGCCGCGCTGTACTCCGAGTCCTTCACGCATCAGATCGGTCCGGTTGACACCGTCACGGAGCTGATCGAAATCATCGAACAGTTCTTTGCGTTCTGGCTTTCCATACGGGATATTGTGGATATGATCGTAAATTCCAGGCACGCCGGTGTGCTTCCCATGGCTTATTCGCAGATTGAGGAAAACACCTGCTTTCCCGCGGAGAGAGGATATGTCAGCCGTTTCGTTCTATCCGGCTTATTTGGCGTTCATCATGGCTGGGTCGCAAACGGCTATCGGGAATCCCCGGAAGAACTTGCCGGCGCGATCGTCTACAAGGTCTTTCGGTTTTTCCAATAAGTAGATAAAGGAGAGATGGATGAATGGATTTTCTGAAACGCAACGCGAGCACCATCATCGTATGCGTGTTTGAAGTGCTTGTCGGTATTTTGCTGCTCATCGACCCGGCTACGTTCACTTCGGGCATCATCATCGCCGTCGGCGTGGGTCTGGTGATCGCCGGAGTGATCGAGATCGTAGACTATTTCCGCACAAGCGCAGTTGAAGCCGCGCTCAAGAAGACGCTTGTCAAAGGCTTGGCAATGCTGCTCGTGGGTATCTTCTGCGTGATGCGGCCCTCGTGGCTGGTCTCCACTTTCCCGCTGCTCACCATTCTCTACGGCATATTCATATTGTTCCTGGGCCTGAGCAAAGTACAGTGGACGGTTGATGCGCTGCGTCTCAAGACGGGCAGATGGTTTCTGCACGCGATCAGCGCGCTCGTTTCCATCATTTTCGCCATCGTGATTCTCCAAAGCCCGTTCGAATCCACATACGCGCTCTGGCTGTTCACCGGCATCGCGCTCATCGTCGAGGCTGTGATCGATATCGTCATGCTGTTCTTCAACAACAAGGGCGGCAAGATGACGAAATCCGCGAAAGAGGGGGCATAACATGAATTACTATGACCGTGCATGCGCTCTGCGCGATGAATTGCTGGAAAATCGCCGCTATCTCCACACAAACGCCGAAGCGGGATTGCATATTCCAAAGACCAAGGCGTATGTGATGAAGAAGCTGAAGGAGTATGGCCTGCAGCCGCAGGATTGTGGTGAAGGCGTAACCGCTGTCCTAGGGCACGGCGGCAAGGTGCTCCTGCTTCGCGCGGACATGGACGCGCTGCCCATGCCGGAGGAGAGCGGCCTGCCCTTTGCCTGCCCCACGGGGGAACAGGCGCACGCCTGCGGACATGATTTTCACGCGGCCATGCTGCTGACCGCCGCGAAGCTGCTCAAGGAGGATGAGGCGTCCCTTCAGGGAACGGTCAAATTCATGTTTCAGCCCGCGGAGGAGACCTTCGAGGGCAGCATGAACATGATCGAGCACGGCATATTAGATGACCCGAAGCCGGACGCTGCCCTGGCCTACCACGTCAGTCCTGGAAAGCTGCCCATCGGCACCTTCCTGTACAACGACTCCAGCGCGATGATGTTCTCTGTGGATACATTTGAAATCCACATTCAGGGCAAGGGCAGCCACGGCGCGTATCCGCATCTGTCCATCGATCCCATCAATATCGGCACGCATATCTATCTCGCACTGCAGGAGCTGATCGCGCGGGAGAGCGATCCCAGCGATGCCTGCCTTCTCACCGTTGGACAGTTCACCGCGGGATCCGCGGCCAACATCATCCCTGAAACCGCCGTGCTCAAGGGAAGCATGCGCACCAATAAAAAAGAAGCGCGCGAAAAACTGCGCCGCCGTCTGCGGGAGGTTTCAGAGGCGACCGCAGCGGTATATGGCGGCAGCGCGAACGTCGTGTTCACATGCAGCGTGCCCACGCTGGTGTGCGATAAGACGCTCACCGACGAAATCGTGAATTATATGAAAGAGCTGCCCATTCCCAACGCGGTCGGTTATCCTAATATATCTGCCAGTGCGTCGGAGGATTTTTCACTGATCGCGGAACGCGTGCCCAGCGCTTTCATGTATCTGTCCGCGGGCTATCCGGACGAGCGCGGCGATTATCCCGCGCACAATCCCAAGGTTCAGTTCAATGAGGATGTCCTGCCCATCGGCGCCGCTTATCTGGCACATTGCGCTGTGCGCTGGCTTCAGGATCATCACGAATAAGAGATGCGCAGCGCGCCCGCCCTTCGCCATGACACAGTTTGCTTAGAGCGACAGCGCGGTTGGGTTTCGGATTTTTTGACAAAGCTGCCTTTTGATAGGCGAGGGGATCGGCCATTTCCGGCCGGTCCTCTTTGTGTCTTCGCTCAGGCGAGATTTTCATGGGCAAACTGTGGGCGATGCAAGTGCGCGGTATGGGATGAAAATGCAGCCAAATTGTCAATAGCCGCGCGAACCAAATCGAATGAATAAAAAGGAAAGCGCAACTAAGACGGCAAAAGATTGTGCTTAAAACTTGACAAGAGTTGTAAATGGGCATATAATGTTTTCACGCTTTTTAAAAGCCCGAACGGACAAATGTCTGGCCGGAAAATTGAAAATGGAGGAATAAAACCATGAAGAAATTGATGGTTCTCATGCTCGCGCTCGCCATGGTGGCTGTCGGCGCGTGCGCTGCCGCTGAAACGTACAAGATCGGCGTCCTTCAACTGATGCCGCATGTCGCGCTCGATGCCGCGACGCAGGGCTTTATGGATAAGCTGACCGAGTTGCTGGGCGAGGAGAATGTCGAGTTCGACTATCAGCTCGCCGGCGAGGCGACCAATTGCACGCCCATCGCCAACAAGTTTGTCTCCGATCAGGTCGATCTGATCTTTGCCAATGCGACGCCGGCGCTGCTGGCTGCCGCGCAGGAGACCGACGAGATCCCGATTCTGGGCACCTCCATCACCAGCTATGGTGTCGCGCTCGGCAATGAGGACATGGTCGATTCTGAGGGCACCGGCATCAACGTCTCCGGCACCAGCGATTTGGCGCCGCTCGATCAGCAGGCCGCGATGATCAACGAGCTTTTCCCTGACGCAAAGAACGTCGGTCTGCTCTATTGTTCCGCTGAACCCAACTCCAAGTATCAGATCGACGTGGTGAAAGGCTATCTGACCGAGATGGGCTATGCCTGCAAGGAGTACACCTTTACCGATTCCAACGACATCGCTTCCGTCACGCAGTCCGCGGCGGACAACAGCGACGTCATCTATGTCCCGACGGACAATACCGCCGCGACATATGCCGAGACGATCGTGAATGTCGTGATTCCGGCTGGCGTGCCGGTTTTCGCGGGCGAGGAGGGCATCTGTGATGGCTGCGGCGTGGCGACGCTGACGATCAGCTACTATGACATCGGCGTGGCGACGGGCGAAATGGCCTATGACATCCTCGTCAATGGCGCGGACATCTCGACGATGCCGATTCGCTTCGCTCCGCAGTTCACCAAGAAATATGACGCGGAAAACGCGGCGGCATACGGCTTGGAGTTCCCGGACGATTACGTCAAGATCGGGGAGTAATGCGTTTTTAAAATGTCGGGCGCGGGGAATGTTCTCTGCGTCCGGCTTTGTGCGCCTTGCAAAAATTATCACACGCGAGGAGGAACTCCGAGTGAACATTATGAGCCTGTTCAACGCGCTGCCGGGCGCCGTGGCGCAGGGCCTCGCCTGGGGCATCATGGCCATCGGCGTATTCATCACCTATAAAATACTGGATGTCGCGGATCTTACAGTGGATGGTTCCCTTGCAACCGGCGGCGCGGTAGCGGCGATGCTGATCATCAACGGCTGCAACACATGGGTCGCGATGGCGGCGGCAATCGGCGCGGGCCTGCTCGCGGGTTTGGCGACCGGCATATTTCACACGTTCATGGGTATACCGGCGATTTTGTCCGGCATCCTCACACAGCTTGCATTGTATTCGATCAATTTGCGCATCATGGGTAACCGCGCAAACGTCGCGGTCAGCGTCAACAATTACGATCTGGTCGTATCCTCGCGGTACGCGCGCGTTTTTGGGCTGGAAAATCCGATTCTGCTGCTTGTGATCATCACCGTCGTGGTCGTGCTCGTGCTGTTCTGGTTCTTCGGCACCGAGCGCGGGTGCTCTCTGCGTGCGACGGGCGCCAATGCCAACATGGCCCGTGCGCAGGGCATCAACACGAACTTTGACAAAGTGCTCGGCTTGATGATTTCAAACGGACTCGTCGCGCTCTCCGGCGCATTGCTGGCGCAGTATCAGGGCTTTGCGGATGTCAACATGGGCCGCGGTGCGATCGTCATCGGTCTTGCCGCGATCATCATCAGCGAGGTCGCGTTTTCGAGGCTCTTTGACGGTTTCGGTTTCAAGCTGCTGGCCGTTTCCATCGGCGCCATCGTCTACTATCTGGTCATACAGGTCGTGCTCTGGCTGGGCCTCAACACCAATGACCTCAAGCTGCTGACCGCGCTGGTCGTCGCGGTTTTCCTCGCCATACCGTATTGGAAGAACAAGTACCTCTCGAAGAGGAAGCAGGAGGGAGGCAGCGCCCGTGCTTAAGATTTCCCATATCGCCAAGACGTTTAATCCCGGGACGATCACGGAGAAACGCGCGCTGATAGACGTCGATCTGCACCTGAAAGAGGGAGAATTCTGCACGGTGATTGGCGGCAACGGCGCCGGAAAATCCACGATGCTCAACGCTGTCGCGGGCGTATTCCCTGTGGACCGCGGCACGATTCAAATCGGCGGCATCGACGTCACGACGCTGCCGGAGTACAAGCGCGCTGTCTATCTGGGCCGCGTGTTCCAGGACCCGATGAACGGCACAGCCGCGACGATGAGCATCGAAGAGAACATGGCGCTGGCGATGCGGCGCGGACAGCCGCGCGGGCTGCGCTGGGGCATCTCCTCGATGGAGCGCGACATGTACCGCGAACAGCTGCAAATCCTCGGCCTCGGGCTGGAGGACCGCATGACCAGCAAGGTCGGGCTGCTCTCC
Source organism: uncultured Oscillospiraceae bacterium (assembly GCA_964449655.1). Classification (GTDB taxonomy): domain Bacteria; phylum Bacillota; class Clostridia; order Christensenellales; family Aristaeellaceae; genus Ventricola. Next base: position 616 of record CAYUZP010000075.1, on the reverse strand, counting down.
GGCGGCCAACGGCAGGCGCTGACGCTGCTGATGGCGACGCTGCGCACGCCGAAGCTGCTTTTGCTCGATGAGCATACCGCGGCCCTCGATCCCAAGACCGCGGCCAAGGTGCTCGAACTGAGCGAGAAGATCATTTCGGAGCAGCATCTGACCACGCTGATGATCACGCATAACATGAAAGATGCCATCACGATGGGCGATCGACTGATCATGATGAGCGATGGAAAGATCGTCGTCGATGTCTCCGGCGACGAGAAGAAGAAGCTCACGCGCGCTGACCTGATGGGCCTGTTTGAACGGGCGGCGGGCAAGGAGATCGACAACGACCGCATGCTGCTCAGCTGAGTTTCTGTGTAAATCGTTATAGCCACTGCGCTGTCCGAACGCCGGACGGCGTTTTTTTATGGTTTGTCAGGCGACGAATACCGGAAAACAGGATTTGATCCCGAACGATCTGTTTGCAGAGTTTACATATCATTGAAATCTTTATCGATCGATGAATCAGAACTTTAAGTTTATGAATAAAAACAAAGAGTATATGCCCATTTACGATGTTTTGTGAGCAACGGGGTGATCCGAAAATCCCAATGAATCGATAAACGGACATGAAATATTA
>CAYUZP010000074.1:0-9182 GCA_964449655.1 uncultured Oscillospiraceae bacterium | reverse complement strand
CTTCGCGCTGTCCTTTTGCCATCAATTATACCATATGATAGGCGAATTTTCAAAATAAAATTTGGTTCGTGAAATCCTGGGCACATGCGCGGCGCAAAGGCGCTCAAAGATGCCCTGCGTTCTGCCACGACAGCGAAAAACCAAGCGTCACGCCGGCACTCCTTTGCGGGATTTGTTGCGCGTGCCTCTTTTTATGCGGTTTTCATGATCATGAATCAGGCTCCTCCAGGATGCCCTCCGGCAGACGCGCGTCCTGACATCTGACGCGATCCCATGAAAAATCCGAGGCGAGTCCTTCGAGCGACGCGGGCCGCATCTCGGGCAGCAAACCGCAGGAATAGGCGAGCATGCCGATGATCTCCTCGGCGGAAAAGCGGCGCGCCATCGCAGAGAGATCCAGATCCCCGTCGCGCTTGGCCAATCGCCTGCCCTTGGCATCGCGCAGCAGCGGGATGTGGATGTAATCCGGTGTCGGCAGGCCGAGCGCCCTCTGCAGGAAGATCTGCCGCGGCGTCGAGGTGAGGATGTCCCGACCGCGCACGACTTGTGTCACGCCGGAAAACGCGTCGTCTACGACCACGGCGAGCTGATAGCCAAATGGCCCGTCCGAGCGGCGCACGATGAAGTCCCCGCAGTCCCGCGCGAGATCCTCGCTGACCTCCCCGCAAAGCCTGTCCGTGAACGTGATGGTCTCATGCGGCACGCGCACGCGTATGGCGGGGCTGCGCGTAAGCGCCAGTCGGGCGACCTCTGCTGGAGAGAGCCTTGCGCATGTCCCGGCATAGACGAACTGCGTATCGCCCTCGTTTGGCGCTGCGGCGTGCAATTGCGCGCGTGAGCAGAAGCAGGGATAGACGAGGCCCAGCGCCTCTAGCTTTTGAAGCGCCGCGGCATAGGCGTCCGTCCGCGCGCTCTGGTAGAGCGGGGGCTCATCCCAGCTAAAGCCCAAAAACTCGAGATCCTCGATGATCTGCCTGGCCAGCGCTTTCGGGCAGCGCGGCGGATCGAGGTCTTCGATGCGCAACAGAAACCGGCCGCCCACGCTCCTCGCGGAGAGGTAAGCAAGCATCGCGCACAGCAGGTTGCCCAGATGCATCCGTCCGCTCGGCGTCGGCGCGAAACGCCCGGTCACATCGGCGCTCATGCGTCCATCAGCGGCGTATGCGGGTGGCCGCGTTTCGCATGGCCGTCGCCGCTGAGCAGCTCGATCTCCAGGCGCGCAAAAGAGACGGGCTCGACGAAGTGATCCTTTGTGTACGCGGTGTGCCCGAATTCCGCGAATTCCCGGTCATGCTTGGGCAACTGAAGCGGGCGCTGCACGTCGAAGCGACGGCACAGCTCCAAAAAGGCGCCCTCCACGTCGTCTCCCTCGATGGGAACGGTCTCGCTGCGGACGATGCGGTGATCGCGTATGATGCGGCCCCAAAGGCGGTTGTTGTCCATGACGATCTCCTCAGGTCGATATTGTCGCTTTACGAAGCGATCAAAGTGCGCTATAATACGATCCATTGACGATCACATTGTAACGGATTGCGGGGGATTTGTAAAGATATGCGGCTTGTGCTCTGTCCGCTTGTTTCCGGCTCGTCGGGAAACAGCGTCTATGTTTCCTTGGGGGATGTGCGATTGTTGGTGGACGCGGGCGCGACGGCATCGCGGATTGAGGCGAATCTGCGCGAGATCGGCGTCGATATCCGCCATATCGACGCGGTGCTCATCACGCACGATCACATCGACCACATCCGCGGCCTCGGCGTGCTCTGCCGTCGTTATGGCCTGCCCGTCTATGCCAACAGCGGCACATGGGACGCGATCGCGCAGCGCAATGTGCAGGTTCCAAAGACCTGTATGCGCACGTTTTGCACCGGCGAGGATTTTTACATCGGCGACGTGAACGTAAGGCCGTTTCCCATACCCCACGATGCCGCGGAGCCTGTCGGCTATGCGCTGTCCTGTCAGGGCATGCGCTGCGGCGTGGCGACCGATATTGGGCACATCGACGAGGGCTGGCTTGGCGCGCTATCCGGCTGTCAGGCGCTGGTGCTGGAGGCCAATCACGACGTGGGCATGGTGGAACGCGGCCCCTATCCCATGCATTTAAAGCGCCGCATACTGAGCAGAAGCGGCCATTTGAGCAACGCGGACTGCGCCCGTGCGCTGATCACGCTCGCGCAGCGCGGCACGCAGGCCGTCTTCCTCTCCCATCTGTCGGCGGAAAACAACCTGCCCGAGCTGGCTTACAACACGGTCTGTGAGGCGCTTTCGAGTGCGGGCTGTCATGTGGGAAGCGACTTGCGCGTGATGGTTTCCCGCCGCGACAGCGTATCCGACCTGCTGATCCTTAGCGGCACGCGCTGACATGTTCGCCGCAAAATTTTTAAAGAGGAATGAACGATTGCCCCTGTCCACTCGCGCATCGATGGTGTATAATAGAAATCACTGACTGCCATAGATGGAGGGAACAGCTTTGAACGCGATTGGCGAACAGATATCCGCGGTCATATGGAATGTCTTCAACAGACCGCGCCTGCTGGACATCATCGATATCCTGCTGCTGACTTTCATCATCTATCAGCTCCTCGTGCATATCCGCGATACGCGCATATCGCAGACGCTCAAGGGCATCGTCATACTGCTCGCGGCGACATGGCTGTCCGATCTGCTGGGCATGCGGACGATACACGCCCTGCTCTCCTGGATAATCAACGCGGGGCCTGTGCTGATCATCGTGCTCTTTCAGCCGGAGATACGGCGCGTGCTCGAGGAATTGGGCGGAAATACGGTGTTTGATACCGGTGTGCGTGACGATGAGGGCATGAACAGCGAGCTGATCATCGATGAGATGGTGCTCGCTTTGGAGCATATGTCAAGGCGTCGCGTCGGCGCGCTGATCGTGATGGAGAACAAGACGCGGCTCAACGACGTCATAGCGACGGGCACGCGCGTGGACGGGCTGATCTCACAGCCTCTGATTGAAAATATATTTGAGCCCAATACGCCGCTTCACGATGGCGCGGTCGTCATACGGGGGGACAGGGTGGTCGCGGCGGCTTGCCTTTTGCGTCTTTCGGACACGACGGGCGTCGCGCGGGATCTGGGCACGCGTCACCGCGCCGGTCTGGGCGTCAGCGAGATTTCCGACGCGAAGGTCTTCATCGTCTCCGAGGAGACGGGCATCATCTCCATGGCAGAGGGTGGACGGCTCGTTCGGCACCTTGACGAGGCGTCCCTGCGGCAGATCCTGCATGGCATGTACGACACCGACGAGGAGACGAGCGGCCTAGGCCACACGCTGCGCCACCTCGTGCAAAGGGGGAAGAACGCGCATGATGACTGGAAGGCCGGCAAAAAAGAATAAAGGGCGAGGTCCATTCGCGCGCTTTCGCCAGCGCATCGCGAAGGTGATGAGCAGCAAGGGGTTTTTGCTCGTCGTATCGCTCTTGACCGCTGTGCTTTTCTGGGGCGTACTGATGGCGTCGGACAGCACGCTGACGATGCAGAAGACCTTTCAGGGCGTCGAGGTTGCCGTGACCGGCGCGTCCTCGCTGCAGAGCCGGGGCTATGTGGTCATCGACGATATCACCAAGCTGGTACCGTCCGTGCGCATGACCGTCGAGGTGACGCAGGCGAACTACGATCGCGTCAGCGGCGCCGCCTACAATCCGCATTTTGATCTGTCGCAGATCACCGGCGAGGGCACGGCCACGCTTGACATCGTCTATTCCTCTCAGGCGTATGGGCCCGTCATCTCCTGTGAGCCGTCGAGTGTGACGGTCAATGTCGAGCGATATATGACAAGACGTGTGCCGGTCGTGCTGCAGACGACGGGCGAGGCGCCTGAAGGGATCTATTTGGATACGACGCGCACGGATCCGACGATGCTCTCCGTATCGGGGCCGCAGTCGCTGGTCTCCACGATCGCGCGCGCGGTGGTGAGGCTGGATCTGTCGCTATTGTCCCTTGAGCGCATATCGGATAAGATGTCGCTGCCCTTTGAGTTGCAGATGGTCTCAGGGGAACCGGTTGACGATGACCTGCTGGAGATCACCAACCAGACGGTGATCACGAGTTCCGTCGTCGTGGAGACGGAGATCCTGCCGCAGCGCACGCTTCCGCTGTCGCTTGAGATGGCGGTCACGGGAGAGCCGGCGGAGGGGTACGCGCTTGTGGGCATCACGGCCTCACAGGATCACTTTTCCATCGCGGCCTCACAGGAGACGCTGGACGCGATCAGCGAGCTGACGGTGGATCAGCCGCTCAACCTGACGGGCGCTACGGCGGATGTGACGGGCTACGTGCGATTGAGGCGGCCTTCGGGTCTGCGCAGCACGCTGCCCACGGAGGTCTCGATCACGGCGCACATTGAGGAGATACAGGACGTGCGCACGTTCAGGGATCTGCCGGTGGCGGTCGATGGCCTGGACGAAAACCTCTATCAGGCGTCGCTTTCAAGCGGCAGCGTGACCGCGCAGATCACGGGGCCGTATCATTTCATGCAGACGCTGCAGGCGGAGGACATCCGTCTCTATGTCGACGCGAGTGACCACGGCGCGGGCAGTTACAACCTGCCGGTTCAGGTGCATATCGACCATGCGGATGAATCGATCGGCGATCTGCTCTCCTGCGCGCTCAGTCAGACCGCGCTGACCGTCGTCATCGCGCCGCGGCCCTGACGCGCTTCCGGTCGTTCTCGACCGGATTTTTTGAATCTTTTAACGAACGGGCTTCTGACTTGAGCGGTGAAACCAGAAGGGGGAGGCGCTGAAAATGGGCGCTTTTGCGGATTCTCTGTTCTCGGCGCTGATGAGCTGGGTGCGCGCGCTGGTGAACGATCTGTGGACGATGTTCTCGTCCGATCGCACGACTATCCTCGAATTCCTCGGAAAGCACTGGGTGGTGATCGCCCTCGTGCTGCTCGCCGTCGGGCTGACGGTCGATGAGCTGATCTGGTTTGTGCGCTGGCAGCCGTATCGGCTGTGGGCACAGCGCTTGCGTCATCTCACGGGACGCGACTCGCAAAAGGAGGATGAGGAGTTAGGTCCGGCACACGCGGCCAAGCTGCCGAACCTGCCGCGCGATCCTGTGAAGCCATCGGAGCGCGCTGCGGCCTCGCAGCGGATGGGAAGCGGCGACTCGTCCCTGTCAGACGCTCAATTGGGCGCGTATCCCGGTATGCGCTATGACGACCGTGCGCCGTCGATTGACAGCATGGCATCGCGGGATACGCAGCGCTATAGCGCCATACACAGCGAAGGGCCGGGGGCAGCCGAGGTGGCGCGCAGACGAGACGAGATTGACGCGTGGAATCTTCAGATGCAGGAGGAAGCGCGGCAGGCGGGCGAGGCGGAAAAGGCGCGTCTTGCACAGGAAAAGTACGAGCGTGAGATGGCAGAATACCGCCGAAAGAGAGCGCAGTACGCGCTGGACATGGCGGAATATCAGCGGAAGAAGGCTGAATACGACGCACAGATGGCACAGCGGGGCCTGTCACCCGAGCCGTCCGCCGCGCAGACGATCGATACGCGGGAAGAGACCATGCCGGAGCCGTCCCAACAAAGCCCGCGCCGAAGGGCCGCCCGGGCCGCAGCGAAAGAGGGGGTTTCGCCGTCATCGGACGAGGAGGCCTGAGGATCACAGTCGGCCGCATACGACTGCCGGGCAAAGCGCTGGGTAGGGTGTGGCCTGAATCGATGGGCGAGCGTTTGGAAAGCGGGTGAATCTGCCGATGCAACCGGCGTTAAGCGTATGGCTGGAAAAAGCGGCGGCCGCGCTGTCGCTTGTGCTGATGGGCATCGCGGGATTGCGGCTGCTCGCGCGCCTCGCTTGCGTGCTGCGCGGACGGGAATCCGCGGACGGCCTTGCTGTCGCGCCGAATACGCGTGATGAAATCAAAGCCGAGTTGCCGGGGCGGACAAAGCCCCATACGGCCCTTGCCGTGCGCGAGTTCGCGATCGTCGCAGGTGCCGCGCTGCTGTCACGGCTTTTCGTCTATGTCCTAGCGTTTGCGATGTATCGCCTGAGCGGTGGCGGGGACGGTTTTTTCGGATCGTTTGAAGCGCTTTGGTCGCATTGGGACGCGCGTCACTATCTGGGCATCGCGCAGGATGGCTATACGAACGTCGGCGATGAGCGGCTTCGGCTCGTCTTCTTCCCGCTGTATCCGCTGCTGATGCGGCTGCTCACGCCGCTTGTTGGCTCGGCCTTTGGCGCGGGAACGGTTCTCTCGCTGCTCTGCGCGATGGGCAGCGCTGTGCTGCTCTACGACCTGTGCCGGCTGCATTTCGGGCGTCAAACGGCGTGCCTCGCTGTCGCCTATTTTTTGTTGAACCCGCTGAGCGTATTCCTGGGCTGTGTGTACACGGAGTCGCTGTTTATCTGCCTGACGCTCGCCTCGCTGTGCCTGCTCAGGCGCAATCATCCATGGTGGGCGGCGCTGCTGGGCGCGGCGAGCGCGTTTACGAGAATGCCCGGCGTGATCATTGCGGGCGTATTCTTCATCCGCCTTTTGGGCGAGATTCCGCGCGGGCGGTTTGGCGGCAAAGCCGTGCTGCGCTGTCTTGTGCAGATGGGCGTGGTGTTTTGCGGGCTGCTCGCCTATTGGGGGATCAACAAAGTGGTCACAGGCGACCCGCTGACCTATATGACGTATCAACGGGAAAACTGGTATCAAGCGCCCGGCGTGTTCTGGGAATCCGTGCGCAACACGACGCATTACTTTCTGACGACGGTGGGCGAAAGCGACTGGCTGTACACGTGGGGCTTTCAGCTTCTGAGCATGTTCTACGTATTCTGGCTGCTGGCGACGCGCGCGGATCGGATTCCATTTGATCTGGCCGCGTACGCGTTTGTGTATACGGCGGCTGTTCTCGCGCCGACGTGGCTGCTCTCCGGTGCGCGCTATCTGTTCGCTCTGGTGCCGCTGCCCATGCTGCAGGCCCGGGCGCTTCACGGGAAGCGCGCGCATGCCCTGGCGCTTGGCGTCTGTGCCGTGCTGCTCATCGTCTTTACCTATGGCTATACGATCGCCATCGCGGTGCTGTGACGGAAGGAGATGAACGGATGAAAAAACGGCTCATCGCACTTACGCTGGTGGTGATTGCGCTGTTCGCGGTGTGCTTTTTCCTGTGGCGCAGCGGTCTGCTGGAGCGGGTGCGCTCGGTCGAGGAGCTGCACGCGCTGATCGACAGCGCGCAGCCTTGGTCGGCACTCGTGTTCTTCCTGCTGCAAATGACAAGCGTGATTATCGCGCCGATCCCCAGCAATGTCACCATGATGGCGGGCGCGCTCGCGCTTGGCTTCTTGTGCGCGTACGTGCTCGGCATTACGGCCATCATCGCGGGATCGATGATCGCCTTTTTCATCGCGCGAATTTTTGGCCGCGATGTCGTATCGCGCATTCTCAGCAAAAGCGTCTTTGAAAAATACTTGCCGCGCATTGAAAAAAAGCAGGACGTGTTCCTGCTGTTGGCGATGCTTTTTCCGTTCTTTCCGGACGACGCGCTGTGCTTTCTCGCCGGGCTGACGAGCATATCCGCCATCCGCTTTTTTCTCATCATGGTCCTCGCGCGCCCGTGGGGACTCGCGTTCGCGGCGCTGCTGGGCGGCGGCATGATCGATCTTCCGGCCTGGGGATGGGCTTTGCTGGCCTGCGCGCTTGTGGCGGTCTTTGTGTTGGCTGTGCGCTATAACCAGGTGATCGAGGATGCGCTGCTGCGCATGTTCGACCGCGTGCAGGCGTGGCTTGAGCAGCGAAGAGGCGAGGGAAAATGATCCATGTCGTGTGCCCGAATCCGGCGGTGGACAAACTGTTCGCCATCGACGGCTTTACGCCCGGCGAGGATTATCCCGGGCAGACGCCGCGCGTGCGCGCCGGAGGAAAGGGCGTCAATGTCGCGCGTGTGCTCAGCCAGCTCGGCGAAGCGCCGAGGCTGTACGCTTTTCTCGGCGAGACGGGCGGAGAGATCATCGAAGGGGAGATGAATCAGCGCTGCAGCTGCGTGTTTGTGCGCGTGCCCGGCGCCTGCCGCACGACGATCAACATCATCGACCGCACGAATGACCGCGAGACGGTCATTACGGAGAGCGGACCGTGCATCGACGAGGAGCACGTATCGCGGCTTTTTGGCGCGCTGGAAAGGGCGTTGTCCGCGGGTGATATCGTCTGCTGTTCCGGTTCGATCATCACAGGCGCGCCGCGCGATCTGTATGCACGGATCAGCCGTCTGTGCATGGAAGCTGGAGCATGCTGCGCGCTCGACTGCAATGCGAAAACGCTGGCCGATTCGATGGGGAATGCATGTTACGTTCTTGGAAAGCCAAATGAGCGAGAGTTGGCGGCCCTGCTGCATGTGCCGCGGACGCGTCAGACGCATGAGATCGCGGCGATGGCAAGACGATTGATGCCGCCGTATCGCGCGCTGCTGGTCTCGATGGGTTCGGCGGGCGGAATGATGGTGATGCGGGAAGAGGCGTGGATTGCGCGCGTGCCATCTTTTGAAGTTGTCTCGACGGTCGGAAGCGGAGACGCGGCATTTGCCGGTGCGCTGTGCGCGATGGCAAAGGGACTGGACGCGCGTGCGCAGCTTCGCTTGGCGATGGCGTGCGGCGTGGCAAACGCGGCGGGCGAGCGGACGGGAAGTATCGAAACCGTGTGGCAACTCGCGCAGGAGATCGAGATTGCCGCGTGCACGCCTGGGGAGCATTGCTGACACGATGTCCGACGCGAAAGGCTTTTTTATTATTTAATCATTCCAGCCGTTCAGATGTTGCGAATTACAGCAGGAAAGAACAGGTGGAAAGCAGGGGACAGGCGACGAACGATATTTGTGTACCACAGATCGGAGAGCTCCAAAGGTGTGGCGGCATTTATTCGTTTCGCAACATCAGAGCATATTCTGTTTTTCCCGCTTGCTCGTCTACTGGTCGTCTCTTCTAGGAATCGAGGTCTCCGCGTGACCACGCGCTGATGAGTCCGCCATTCCATGTAACAATGACGGATTTTCGAAGCTGGAGTGATCGCGCTTCCCATCTTGCTTATGTGCGTCGGGAGCATGCTGTTTCCACGCATACATCAGTCCAAAAGTGGCTATCACGGAAATCCATTTTCAAAATCCTGACCAGTGTGGTATAGTGGAAACATGAAAAATGATGGAATCACAGCGTATTTTGAAGAAGTAGAGTGA